>CAZSTP010000054.1:0-15352 GCA_964609325.1 uncultured Novosphingobium sp.
TCTTCATTTACGGGCTGGTCGGGGCATTGGCAATCGCGCTGCTGGTTGCCGCCTTTACCGATATCCGTCGCCGCCAGATCGATAACTGGCTCAATGCCGCTGTGGCGCTGGGTGCGCCTGCGTTCTGGTGGGCGTCGGGCATGTCGGTCTGGCCGGACATGGCCATGCAGATCGGCCTGGCGCTGGTCTCGTTCCTGTTTTTCACAGGCCTGTTTGCGCTCAAGCAGATGGGCGGCGGCGATGTCAAATTGCTGACCGCGCTGGCCTTGTGGCTTACTCCGATCACTTTTCTGAAGCTGCTGATCATGATGTCGATCATCGGCGCGGTGCTGACGCTCGGCTTTGCCGCGTGGCAGTTCACGATCACACGCAAGCGCTCTGTGAAGATCCCTTACGGCATCGCCATCGCCAGCGCCGGATTGATCACATTGGCCCCCACCCTGCACGCCGGTTGGCGCACGGTCACAGGGGCCTGAATCCGCCATACCCCAAATTCTTAACCAATTTGCCCGACAGATGCGGGCCAGACTCTAAAGGGCAGGACAAGTAGCCATGGACAAAAGGAAGCTGATGTTGCTGGTGGGAGCGCTGATCGTGGCGCTCGGCACAGCCTTTGCAGCGCGAAGCCTTTTCGTCGGAGCGGGCACGCCGCAAGCAGCGGCTGCCGCGCAAGTCCCCATGGGGGCCAAAGTGCTTGTCGCGCAACGTGCCCTGCCCATCGGCACGATCATCACGGCAGATTCGATCAACTTCCAGGCCTGGCCCGAAGATATGGTGAAAGACGTCTACTTCGTTGAAGGCGAGGCGGACATGCAGAAGCTGCTGGGCACCGTTGTGCGCAATCCGATCACGGCGGGCGAACCGCTGACCAAGGGCAACCTTGTGGCTCCCGGTGATCGCGGCTTCCTTGCTGCCGCACTGGGTGCCGGGATGCGCGCGGTCACCATTTCGGTTTCGGCCCGCACCGGCGTGGCCGGTTTCGTGTTCCCGGGCGACTATGTCGATCTCGTTCTGACGCAAACCGTGCAGGGTGCAGCAGGCGGCGATGGCGGGGCGCTGCGCACGTCCGAGACGATCATGAAGAACATGCGCGTTCTGGCAACCGACCAGTCCACCGAACAGGAAATGGTCGAAGGCAAGACCCGCGTGCGCGCGTTCAGCACCGTGACCGTCGAAGTGACGCCGAAGATGGCCGAGAAGATCGCCGTGGCGCAAACGCTTGGCACGATCAGCCTCTCGCTGCGCTCCATCGCGGACAACGCGGCTGAACTGGAACAGGCGATTGCATCGGGCGATGTGAAGATCCCCAGCGGCCTCAGCAAGCAACAGGAAGAGGCGCTGATCAAGCAGGCCATGAAGCGCCCCATCGAAAGCGCGGGCACAAGCTTTGTCACCGGCGGCGATGTTTCGCGCTTCTCCCGCAAGAACGCAGCACCATCGCCGGCAAAGCTTGCTGCAGCGATGGCCGCTCCCGTCAATCCCGGACCAAGCATGTCCGGTCCGTCCATGTCTTTGCCCACACCACCTGCGCCCAAAGGCCCGATGGTGCGTGTGAGCCGCGGCAAGGAAGTCGAAAACGTGACATTGGAAACCAAGTGACATGACGACCCCGCGACAGACACCGCTTGCGAAGGGCAGCACAATGACACGCCGTCTCTCCCTCTCCACCTCGTTCATTTCAGCCGCGCTGGTTGCGCTGCCTGCCGCCCTGATCCCCGCAAGTGCAGGGCTCCATGCGCAAAGCGTCAGCAGCCCTTCGCGGACGATCACGATCTCGATCGGGCGTGGTGAATTGATCACCGTGCCCGGCAAAATGGCAGACGTGTTCGTGGCCGATGAAAAGGTGGCCGATGTCCAGGTCAAATCGACCAACCAGCTCTATGTGTTCGGCAAGGCAGGCGGCGAAACCACGATCTATGCCAGCAACGCCAAGGGCGATGTGGTGTGGTCGGCCAATGTCCGCGTGGGCACCAACCTTGATACCATCGACCAGATGCTCAACATGGCGATGCCTGATGCGCGCGTGAATGTTTCGACGATGAACGGCACCGTGCTGCTCACCGGCACGATTGCCGCGCCCGAGGATGCAGCCGAGGCCGAACGTCTGGTCAAAGCCTTCGTGGGTGACAAGACCAATGTGATCAGCCGCCTGAAGATGGCAACGCCTCTGCAAGTCAGCCTGCATGTGAAGTTTGCCGAAGTCAGCCGCTCGCTGGTCAAGAACCTCGGCGTCAATCTCACCACGATTGATGGCACAGGCGGGATCAAGTTCGGTGTCGGCCAGGGCCGCGCCATTGGCCAGACATTCAATACCAGCCCCGCGCTGCCGTTCGCCGTGGGCTCTGGCAACATCTCGGTAAACGGGTACATTCCCGATCCCACCGGCGCGACGACCAACCTGGTGCAAACGCCCGGTACAGCGGTTGCCGCAGCAGCCGGTGGCACATCTATTGCCGGCATGGGCAGGCTGCTGGGCCTGAACTTGCTGGGCGCATTGGATGCGGGCGAGACGCTGGGCCTTGTCACCACGCTGTCGGAACCGAACCTCACAGCGCTTTCGGGCGAAACGGCGGAGTTTCTGGCGGGTGGCGAATATCCGATCCCGATTCCACAGGGCATCGGCGTGACCACCATCGAATTCAAGAAGTACGGTGTCAGTCTGGCCTATACGCCTACGGTGCTTGCCAATGGCCGCATTTCGATCCGCGTGCGCCCCGAAGTGTCCGAGCTGTCCAGCACCGGCGCGCTCAAGCTGGATTCGGTTGAAATCCCGGCGCTCACCGTGCGCCGTGCTGAAACCACGGTGGAACTGGGCTCGGGCCAGTCGTTCATGATCGCAGGTCTGCTCAGCAACAATGCGCAGAACTCGCTGACCAAAATGCCCGGCGCGGGCGATATCCCGATTCTGGGCTCGCTGTTCCGGTCGACCAATTATCGCAAGGGCGAAACCGAACTGGTGATCGTGGTGACCCCCTATCTGGTCAACCCGGTCAACGCCAACGACATCGTCCTGCCGACCGACGGCTTCCAGAGCCCCAATGATCTCCAGCGCCTGTTCGGCCATATGGAGAGCGACGGCGTGACCGGTGGCAGCCGTGCAAAGCCGACCGAAAAGGACGGCACCGTTCAGGCCAGCCCCCGGGTTGGCGAACTTGATAAGCCATCCGGCCCTGCGCAACCGCGCGATCGCCGTGGCGAGAAAAAAGTCGCCAACGCCGAACCTGGCTTCAGCATTCAGTGAGAAAGGGTCAAGCAATGCGCCGTAACCTATCCCGCAGCAGCACCGCTGCGCTGGTCCTGTCACTCGCCGTCGCGCTTTCGGGGTGCTCGACCACACCGGAAAACCGCGCGCTCACCTCGGTCCACCAGCCGGTGGTCGAACGCAACAGCTATGTCTTTGATGTTGATACTCTGCCCAATGGCGGCATTGCGCCTTCCGAACAGCGCCGTCTGGCAGGCTGGTTCGAAACGCTCGGCCTGAAATATGGCGACAAGATCACCGTCGATGATCCCTTGAAATCCAAGGCGACACTGGCCGCGGTTGATGCCGTGGCCGCACGCTGGGGCCTTATCATCGATAACGCCGCTGCACCGGTCACCGCCGGCTATGTCGCAGCAGGCTCGACGCGGATTGTCGTCACGCGCACGACAGCTTCGGTGCCCGGCTGCCCCGATTGGCACCAGAAATCCGATTTCTCGATGACCAACCGCACATCATCCAACTTCGGCTGCGCGGTGAACAGCAACCTTGCCGCGATGGTCGCCGACAAGGAGCATCTGGTCAAAGGCGCAACCGGCTCCAGCGAAACCGTCGTGATGAGCAGCACCAAGGCCATCGACAGCTTCCGCAAGGCACCGCCCTCTGGCGAAACCGGCCTTAAAGGCAGCGGCACTTCAGGCAGCGGGAACTAAGACCATGAGCCCAAAGAACGCCAATCGCGATGCTTTCGCCGCATTTATCTGCGACGATGCCGCGCTTGATATGCTCCGCCCCGCAGTCGTCGATATGGGCTGGGTGCCCGAAAAGTGCCACCGTGGCGGCTTGCGCAATGCTATCCAGTCGCTGTCGATCACGGCCAGCCCGAACATCCTGATGGTCGACCTGTCGGAAAGCGGCGATCCGCTGAACGACATCAACGCTCTGGCCGAAGTGTGCGAGCCCGGCACGGTCGTCATCGCGGTGGGCCAGGTCAACGACGTGCGCCTGTACCGCGATCTCATGGCCTCGGGCATTCAGGATTATCTGCTGAAACCGCTGAACACCGGCCAGATCCGTGATGCACTGGTCCAGGCGCAAGCGATCTTCAGCGCGCCCAAGAATCAAGACCCCGGCGCCGTCAAGCGCCACATCTCCACCGCAGTTGTCGGCACGCGCGGCGGCGTCGGCGCATCAACCATCGCCACTTCGCTGGCCTGGATGTTCAGCACCGACAACAAGCTGCCCACCGCCTTGCTGGATCTTGATGTCCACTTCGGCACCGGCGCATTGACGCTTGATCTTGAACCCGGTCGCGGGTTGACGGACGCAATCGACAACCCCAGCCGCATTGACGGCCTGTTCCTTGAACGCGCGATGATCCGCGCCAACGATAACCTTGCGATCCTTTCCGCCGAAGCCCCGATCAATGCGCCGCTGATGACCGATGGCAGCGCCTTTGTTCAGCTTGAGGAGGAATTCCGCCAGTCATTCGAAATGACGATGATCGATTTGCCACGCAACATGCTGATCAATTTCCCGCATTTGCTGGGAGACGTTAACGTGGTCATTCTGGCCACCGAATTGACACTGGCCGGCGCGCGCGATGCGATCCGCCTGTTGTCATGGCTCAAGATCAACGCCAGCCACGCCCGTCCGATTGTCGTGGCCAACAAAGTCCAGCTTGGCGCCAACGAAATCAGCAAAGCCGATTTCGAAGCATCGATCGAACGCAAGATCGATTTCATGGTGCCATACGACATCAAGGCTGCATCGAACGCGGCAAAGCTGGGGCAGACTTTCATCGCCGCAAACGCCAGTTCAAAAGCAGGCGCAATGCTGCGCGATATCGGCAAGATGGTCATGAGTTCCGTCGATGAGGAAGGCGTCGCCACAGCTGATACCAGCGGCGACAAGCGTAAATCATCGCTGCTTGGCAAGTTTGATCTGAAGAAAATGCTTGGCCCCAAAGCCAAAGCGAACGCCGCCGCTTGAACCTTCAGGCAATCCGCAACGTGACAGGAAGGCAGAACCGATGGAAGGCATGATCGAAACGGTCATCATGGCGCTGGGCCTTCTGCTGGCGATGGTGCTTATCTATGCAGCGCTATCGGGGCCTTCCGCTTCGAAAGAAGGCGGACGCCGCCTGCAAACTGTCCGTTTCCGGTATTCGCAAAGCGCCAAAGACCGGGTTGAGGCGCAATATCACAAATCGCTTGCTGCCCGCGCCCCGCGCGCCACAAAGCTTGCAGGCTCCGGCTCACGCCTCGAAGTGCTGGAAATGCGGCTGAAGCGCACCGGCAAGGGCTGGACGCTTGCGCAATACCTCTATGTCAGCGGCGGGATCGCCATGTTCATGATCCTGTTTGTCTTTATCAAAACCGGTGCGGCCATGCTGGCACTGGCTGCGGGCATTCTGATCGGCGGTGGGCTTCCGCATTTCGTGGTCGGCTGGGCGATCAACAAGCGTATCAAAGACTTCGTCACGCGCTTGCCCGATGCCATGGACTTGCTCGTACGCGGCTTGCGCTCGGGCCTTCCGGTTACCGAAACGCTGGGCGTCGTTGCCCGCGAAGTGCCCGGCCCTGTCGGTGTGGAATTCAAGCTGGTGACCGACCGGATCAAGGTTGGCCGCACCATGGAAGAGGCTTTGCAGGAAACCGCAGACCGCCTCAATCTGCCCGAATTCAACTTCTTCTGCATCACTTTGGCGATCCAGCGCGAAACCGGTGGCAACCTTGCCGAAACGCTGTCCAACTTGTCTGACGTGTTGCGCAAACGCGCGCAGATGAAGCTGAAGATCAGCGCGATGAGCTCTGAATCCAAAGCATCGGCCTATATCGTGGGCGCGCTGCCCTTCATCGTGTTTGCGCTGATTTACACGATCAATCCTGAATACACGATGCAGTTCTTCTCGGACGAGCGGCTTATCGCAACCGGCCTTGGCGGCCTGACGTGGCTGGGCATCGGCGCATTCATCATGGCCAAAATGGTCAGCTTCGAAATCTGAGACAAAGGGACAGGCGATCATGTTGGATACCGCGCCAGGACCGACGCTTCTCGGAGTCGACGTCTATGTAGCTGGATCATTCCTCGTTGCCGTGGCAGCCGGGGCAGTCCTGTTTGCGATTTACACCGCCATCACCATTCGCGACCCCATGGCCAAGCGCGTCAAAGCGCTGAATGAGCGCCGCGAACAATTGAAGGCGGGCATTGTCGTCACCAATGCGCGCAAACGCACCAGCATCATTCGCGGCAACCAGACGACCGACCGCATCCGCGCATTTCTTGATTCACTCAAAGTGCTTCAGGACAGCCAGGTTGCCACCGTTCAGCAAAAGCTGGCCCAGGGCGGCATCCGCAAGAAAGAATGGGCGGTTGCGGTCATTCTTGCGCGTCTGATCGGCCCGATCGTGCTCGGCCTGATCGGGGCCGCGCTGTTCTACTGGTCCGATTCCTTTCCGGAATGGACGCCGTTCAAGCGCTTCATGGGCTTTGCTGCTTGTGTGATCCTGGGGTACAAAGGGCCGGACCTTGCCGTACAGAACCAGATCAGCAAGCGCACCGCCGCCATTCGCAAGGGGCTGCCAGACGCGCTCGATCTGCTGGTGATCTGCGCCGAAGCAGGCCTGACCGTTGACGCGGCGTTCAACCGTGTCGCGCGCGAACTGGGCCGCGCCTATCCTGAACTGGGCGATGAATTCTCGCTAACGGCGATCGAGCTGTCATTCCTGACGGACCGCCGCCAAGCCTTTGAAAACTTTGCCTATCGCGTCAATCTCGATTCAGTCAAAGGCGTGGTCACCACGATGATCCAGACCGAACGCTACGGCACGCCGCTGGCTTCGGCTTTGCGTGTTCTATCAGCGGAGTTTCGCAACGAACGCATGATGCGCGCCGAGGAAAAGGCCGCGCGCCTGCCCGCCATCATGACCATTCCTTTGATCCTGTTCATCCTTCCGGTGCTGTTCATCGTTATTCTCGGGCCTGCGGCATGCTCGCTCAGCGATAACTTCATCAACAAGAAGTTCTGACGCGGGCCTCCACCCGACAGACAAAAAGGCCCGGCAGTTTCGAACCTGCCGGGCCTTTCCCATTCCGCTCACATCCGTCAGAGCCGTTTGACGCTCTGTTCAATCGCGCCGAAGATGCTTTTGCCTTTGGCATCGCGCATTTCGATCCGCACGCTATCGCCCCACTTCAGAAACGGCGTTTCAGGCGAACCTGCCGCAATCGTTTCCACCATGCGCTGTTCGGCAATGCAGGCATAGCCGCGCCCGCCTTGCACCACGGGCCGCCCCGGTGACCCGTCAGCATCGCGGTTTGATACCGTGCCAGATCCGATGATCGTTCCGGCACCGATGCTGCGCGTCTTGGCCAGATGGGCGATCAGCACGCCAAAATCGAACGTGCACTCCTCACCGGCTTCAACCCGCCCGAACGGATTGCCGTTCAGGTCCACCATCAGTGTGCGCTGCAATTTGCCATCGGCCCAGGCATCCCCCAGTGCTTCAGGCGTGACGAAGACCGGCGAAAAATGGCTGGCGGGTTTGGATTGGACAAAGCCGAAGCCCTTGGCCAATTCGCCAGGTATCAGGTTGCGCAAAGATACGCCGTTGGCCAGACCGACAAGCCGCACATGCTTCAATGCCGCGCGCGGGCTAACGCCTTGCGGCACATCGCCGGTTACCACCACCACTCCGGCTGCAAAGTCGCAACCCCAAGCCTCATCCGCCAGCAGAACGGGTTCGCGCGCGCCGCGCAAATCATCGCTGCCGCCCTGATACATCAGCGGATCGGTCCGGAAGTTTTCCGGTAGTTCGGCCCCTTGCGCCGTGTGCTCGAGTTCGAGGTGATTGAGATAGGCGCTGCCATCAACCCGCTGGTACGCCCGCGGCAAGGGCGCACAGGCCTCGCGTTCGTGGAAGCGTTTGCGCGGGATCGCCCCGTGCGCCAGCTCTATCGATAGGGCTTCGATCTGCGGATAAAACCGGTCCCAATCATCCAGCAGGCCCTGCATTGACGGCACAATGTGATCGGCATCGGCATACCATGCCAGATCATCGGACACCACGATCAGCCGCCCGTCCCGGCCTTGCGGGAGGGATGCCAGTTTCACTTTTCGTCGCCTTCCAGTTCGCGCGCCGCTTTCAGCAATTTATCGAGGATCAAGCGCAACTTGGCTTGTTCGCGCGGGGTGATCGCTGTGAATATCTTTTCGTAAATGCTGACCGCTTGTGGCCAGATCTTGCCATACAATTCCCGGCCCGCCGCAGTCAGTTCGAGATGGTGGGAACGCCCGTCCATTTCATTCGGGCTGCGCTGGATCAGATCGCGCTCTTCCAGCACTTTGCACGCCCGGTTCACCGCGACTTTGTCCATCACCGTGGCCCGGACCAGATCGCGTTGGGTGAGCGCGCCGGCATCGCCCAGCACGGCCATGACGCGCCATTCCGGAATCTTGAGGCCAAATTCGCTGCGATATTCACCCGATATCAGCGCGCTCACCGCATTGGAGGTGATCGCCATCCGGTATGGCATGAAATCTGAAAGTCGGCTTTCTGTTTCAGGCATAATTTCGTATCACATGAAACCAACCTGAATTGCAAGACGGAAATAATATAACATCAGGCGGTGCAGTGGCGATTAGTTCGTTTCACACTGCTGTGCCAAACGATATTTTCTTTAGCCAAGTGCCCGTCGAGCTATAGCCTCCAATTTCGCAAACAATACAGGATCACGCTGCGCAGATGCGGTCATTATTGCCCCGTCGAGCGCAAAATCAATCGGGCTCGCAGGTCTTTCAACCGGCAACAAGGCTGCCAACTGCATGAGCGTTTCGCAGGCCAACGCGGTATTGGCTGCCATCACGCGCAAGACGTCTGCCACCTCGACATGCTCGCCCTCGCGCCATGAATCATAGTCCGTCACCATGCCGAGCAAAGCGTAAGGCAGCTCGGCCTCGCGGGCGAGGCGCGCCTCGGGCAGCGCGGTCATGCCGATCACATCAGCGCCCCATTGCCGGTACATGCGGCTTTCCGCGCGGGTCGAGAATTGCGGCCCTTGCATCGCGAGATAACAGCCCCCGCGATGAACCGCCGCCCCTGCCGCCACGGCAGCGTCCGCTGCAAAACCGGCCATTCGCGGACACACCGGATCGGCCATCGAGACATGGGCGACCAGCCCTTCGCCAAAGAACGAATCCGGGCGGCCATGGGTGCGGTCAATGAACTGGTCCACCGCCACAAAGCTGCCCGGTGGCAGCTCTTCGCGCAGCGATCCGATGGCCGAAATCGCCAGGACATCGGTCACCCCGCAGCGCTTGAGCACATCGATATTGGCGCGGGCATTGATTGCTTCGGGCGCGATCCGGTGGCCCTTGCCGTGGCGCGGCAGGAATACGAAGTCCACATGGCCGATGCGCCCGATGGTCACCGGTGCAGATGGCTCTCCAAACGGCGATGACACCGCAATTTCTTGCGCATCTTCCAGCCCGCCGAAATCATAGAGCCCCGATCCGCCGATCACCCCGATCCGCCAGCGCGGCGTTTTCCCGTTATCGCGCAAGGATGCCTGCCATCACAAAATCCACCGTATGCTCCCGATAACGGTCACGCAATTGCTCGGTCAGTGCGTCCTGGTTGAAGCAATGCTTCAGCACCAGCCTTGCCGAAAAGAACCGGTCCGCCGCCCCTGTCGCCGTAAAGTAAAACAGCTCGGGGTCTATCGGCCGGAACACGCCCGCCTTCACCCCTTCAACGATAAACCGGTTGTAGGCGCTCTGGAGCGGCAGCAGATATTGATCGGCAATCCGCTTGGCCTCGGCCTCGTCGCTATCGCGCACCAGCCGCATCAGCAGCCGGTTGAGATAGGGATAATCGAAGTAGGTATCGATGGATTTCGAGATATGGCGCCGCAGCTTGGCTTCGGGGTCCATATCGTCCTTGGCCAGCAAGGCATCGACCGACTTGACGATGTTGGCCATGTCCCTGTCAAGCAAGGCTTTGAGCAAGCCTGCTTTATTGCCGAAATAGTACTTCACCAGGGCCGAGTTCAAACCCGACCGCAAGCTCAGTTCCGATAACGAGATATCGACAACATCGCCTTCCCGCATAATCGTCGACGCGGTCTGCAACAGCAGCTCCCTTGCGCCCGGCGTTTCAAGACTTTCTGCCTGCTCCATTATCCTGTTCAATCCCAAACCGGCGCGCACCATTATGGGGAGCCACGCGTCATAACTGAAAAGCGCAATCACGATAGCGGCGCAAGTATTTTCCAAATGCACGGTCCAGGAGGCAATACTTTGGTACACGAGCACAAGCACGCTTGTCGCCGCGGCTGCGCCATCCCATAGACCAGTACATGAGCAAGGAATTCGCCCTGATCGAAGCCATGCGCGCCTTGGCAACGCACCCTGCCGCGCGGGGCCTTGCCGATGATTGCGCAGTGCTCGATTTCGGCGGTGAAGCGCTGGTCATCACGCACGATATGATGGTCGAAGGCGTCCACTGGCTGGCGGGGCAGGATATGGCCGATGTGGCGTGGAAGCTGGTCGCCACCAACTTGTCCGATCTTGCTGCCAAAGGCGCAGAGCCTGTGGGCGTGCTGCTGGGTTTCACGCTGGGCGATCAGGATGATCGCTTCATCACCGGCCTTGCCGAAGCGCTCGATGCGTTCGGCGTGCCCCTGCTTGGCGGCGATACGGTCAGCGCCAACGGGTCGCGCAGCCTCGGGCTGACCGCGCTGGGCCGCGCCACCCATCGCCCCGCGCCATCGCGCGCCGGAGCGAAACCGGGCGATACCTTATGGCTCACCGGCCCGGTCGGTGCCGCCATGCTCGGCTTCGAAGCCCTGCAAAAGAGCGACGGGCGCGACGGGGCTGGCGACGATAGCGCATCTTTCCGCCGCCCCGTCCCTCAGCTTGAAAAGGGCCGCGCGCTTGCCCCGCTTGCCACGGCGATCATGGACGTCTCGGACGGCCTGCTCATCGATGCCGCACGCATGGCCGATGCCAGCAATGTCACTTTCGCCATCGACGTGTCCGCCGTCCCCTTCCCCGCCGATCTCCCCCCGTCACGCCGCGATGACGCGATGCGCTGGGGCGATGATTACGAGCTTTTGCTGACCCTGCCTGCCAACGTCGCACCGCCCTGCCCGGCCAGCTGCATCGGCATAGCCAAACCGCGCATGGCATCACCTGTTATCATCGATGGTGCAGTGCCGCAGGGATCGCTGGGTTATACGCATAGTTAAATCATCAGCTGCCTTGCCTCACAGAAGGGCTTGCGAGCCGGAAATAAAACTATAGCTTCCCCGCACCCGCAGTCGACGGGGACCGGCCATTCGTGGCACCGGGAAAAAAGGGGGATGCCAACGTGAACCTAGTCGTTTTATCGATTCTACTGGGGTTGCTGGCCATTATCTATGGCTTTGTAACCAGCCGCCAGGTGCTTGGTGCACCGGCAGGCAATGCCAAAATGCAGGAAATCGCCGCCGCCATCCAGGAAGGCGCGCAAGCCTATCTGAAGCGCCAATACACCACCATCGCCATCGTCGGGGTCGTCGTTGCGGTGATTATCGCTGCCACGCTCGGGACCATCTCGGCGGTCGGTTTCGTGATCGGTGCCGTTCTGTCGGGCGCTGCGGGCTTTATCGGGATGAACATCTCGGTCCGCTCCAACGTCCGCACTGCTGCTGCTGCACAAAGCGGGCTGCAACAAGGACTTACCCTTGCGTTCCGCGCAGGTGCCATCACCGGTATGCTGGTGGCTGGCCTCGCGCTGCTCGCCATTGCGGTGTTCTACCACTACCTGACCGACATCGCGGGCTACACCGTTGGTGGCGATGATCGCACGGTTGTCGATGGCCTTGTCGCCCTCGCCTTCGGTGCATCGCTTATCTCGATCTTCGCGCGTCTGGGCGGCGGTATCTTTACCAAGGCTGCTGACGTGGGCGCTGATCTTGTCGGCAAGGTCGAAGCCGGCATCCCCGAAGACGATCCACGCAACCCTGCGGTTATCGCCGATAACGTGGGCGACAATGTCGGCGATTGCGCCGGTATGGCCGCTGACTTGTTCGAAACCTATGTTGTCACCGTGGGTGCAACCATGGTGCTCACCGCGCTGCTGCTCAAGGGCCTCGGCGATGGCTTGGGCGCAATGATGGCGCTGCCGCTGCTGATCGGCGGCGTGTGCATCGTCACTTCGATCATCGGCACTTATTTCGTCAAACTGGGCAGCTCGAACAACATCATGGGCGCGATGTACAAGGGCTTCCTCGTCACCGCTGTGCTCTCGGTCGGTGCAATCTGGTGGGCGATCAACTATGCTCTGGGCAGCATGGAAACCGCCATGTCCTACACCGTGCTTGGTGATACCGTCACCTTCACCGGACGCACGCTGTTCTATTGCTCGCTGCTCGGTCTGGTCATCACCGGCCTGATCATCTGGATCACCGAATACTACACCAGCACCGCCTACCGTCCGGTACGCTCCATCGCCAAATCGTCGGAAACCGGCCACGGCACCAACGTGATCCAGGGCCTTGCCATCAGCCTTGAATCGACCGCCATGCCAACGCTGGTGATCTGCGCCGGTATCATCGGTGCTTATCAACTCGCAGGCCTGATCGGCATCGCTTATGCGGCCACTGCAATGCTTGCGCTGGCAGGCATGGTCGTCGCACTCGATGCTTATGGTCCTGTGACCGATAACGCGGGTGGCATCGCCGAAATGGCAGGCCTTGATGATTCGGTCCGTGAAAAGACCGATGCTCTCGACGCTGTGGGCAACACCACCAAGGCTGTGACCAAGGGCTATGCCATCGGTTCGGCAGGCCTTGCCGCACTGGTGCTGTTTGCTGCCTACACCACCGACTTGCGCGAATTCTTCCCGAATCTCGCAGTCAGCTTCAGCCTTGAAAACCCCTATGTCATCGTCGGGCTGCTGCTCGGCGCGCTCCTGCCGTACCTGTTTGGTGCGATGGGCATGACCGCTGTGGGCCGCGCTGCGGGCGATGTGGTGATCGACGTGCGTGACCAGTTCCGCGAAAATCCGGGCATCATGGCTGGCACGTCCAAGCCTGATTACGCCCGCACCGTAGACCTTGTGACCAAGGCTGCGATCAAGGAAATGATCGTGCCGTCGCTGCTGCCGGTGCTGGCACCGATCGTGGTGTACTTCGTGATTGAAGCTGTTGCCGGCCAAGCCAACGGCTTTGCCGCCCTTGGCGCGCTCCTGCTCGGCGTGATCGTCAGCGGCCTGTTCGTTGCCATCTCGATGACATCGGGCGGCGGCGCATGGGACAATGCCAAGAAGTACATCGAAGACGGCCACCACGGCGGCAAGGGCTCTGAAGCCCACAAAGCAGCCGTCACGGGCGATACTGTGGGCGATCCTTACAAGGACACCGCAGGCCCGGCCGTCAACCCGATGATCAAGATCACCAACATTGTCGCCTTGCTGCTTCTCGCAGCGCTGGCGGCCAACGCCGGGGTCTAAAACCCGCATAACAACAAAACGGTTGTAAAATCGATGGCCCCGTCCGGACATATCCGGGCGGGGTTCTTTTTTGCTGGATTGTTAACCGGGTCTTCGCAGATCGCCTCTAAACAAGGGGTTAGAGACCCGACCCGTGAACGCGCAGACCTTCCCTCCCTTGTCCGCAACCATGGCGCCAGCGCCTGTCGGATCACCGTGCGCGCGCGCTGCCAACTGGCGCGAATGGGCCGAACCTGCGGCCCGCCACCGCTGGCAAGCGCTTGCCGATCATGCCGCCACGCCCAACCCGTTCTTCGAACCGTGGTACTTGGCTCCAGCGCTCGAAGCCTTCGATAAAAAGGGCAGCGTAAAACTGCTGGTGGTTGAAATCGAAGACCACTTGATCGGCCTCCTGCCCCTGCGCGCAAGCTCGCGCTATGGCCGCTGGCCTTTGCCGCATCACACCACATGGCTCCACGCCAACGCCTTTTTCGGCGCACCACTTGTCCGCGCGGGGTGTGAAAAGCTGTTCTGGCAGGCCCTGCTCGATTGGGGGGATTCCGCCCCCGGCAAAGCCCTGTTCCTCCATTTGCCTGCGATGCCGCTGGACCAGACCGTTACGCAAGCGCTGCTTAATCTCGCTGCTTGCGAAAACCGCACCGTCGCGCTTGTCACGCGCGAACGCCGCGCTTTGTTGCAATCATCCCTCGCGCCCGAAGCCTATTTCGAAAACGCCCTCACCGGCAAAAAGCGCAAGGAACTGCGCCGCCAATATGCGCGGCTGGCCGAACAGGGCGCGCTGTCGTTCGAACGCACGCAAACCGCCGATGGCATCGGCCAATGGATCGACCGTTTCCTGCATCTCGAAAACAGCGGCTGGAAAGGCAAATCGGGCAGCGCGATGATCTGCGCGCCACAAACCGAGGCAATCTTCCGCACCGCTTTGGAACAGGCCGCCACGCTCGGCAAACTCGAACGCCTCGCGCTCAATCTCGATGGCCGCCCGATTGCCATGCTGGCCAACTTCATCACCCCGCCCGGCAGCTTTTCCTACAAAACCGCCTTTGACGAAGCCTATGCCCGCTTTTCCCCCGGCGTGCTGCTCCAGCGCGAAAACCTTGCGCTGCTCGAACGGCCAGACATCGCCTGGTGCGATAGCTGCGCCGCGCCCGATCATCCGATGATCGATAGCCTGTGGACCGAGCGCCGCTCGATCGGGCGCATATCGGTCGCCATCGGCGGCAAGCTGCGCCGCGCCATGTTCAAACACCTCAACGCGCTGGAACTGCGGCGCAGCCCGCTGGATTGATCCGATGAACGACCAGACCACATCTTTTGCCAAAAGCATCGCGCTCGATACGTTCGACGAAGTTTCGCGCGCTCATTTTGCGCAATCCTATCCCGAAGTGCCGCACAAGCTGGCGCACCAGCTTGGCGATCATCCGCTGATGCAACTGGATGCCCTGGCGCAAATGGCGCAAGGCCTGCCCGATCACAGCGTCGAATATAACCGCGCCGATCTGCCGCTCGGCCTCAATGGTGAAAAAGCGCCCGCAAACGGCATCGGCATTGGCGAAACCATCCGCAATATCGCCACGACCGGCAGTTGGGCCGCGCTCAAGAACATTGAGCAGGTCCCGGTTTACAGCGACCTGCTGGACACTCTGCTTGCAGAACT
>CAZSTP010000055.1:0-15170 GCA_964609325.1 uncultured Novosphingobium sp.
CGCTGTTTGGCGGGGTGGACCGGCTGGGCGGTGAACCTGCGGGGACTTCGCTGATCCGTGAGCGCGGGCAGCGGACGCAGTTTACCGTGGCGCTGGGGTACGGGATGCGGTTCGGGTTGTAAGGACGGTTTTCGGGCCGGATGTGGCAGGCCCACCCCCGACCCCTCCCGCAAGCGGGAGGGGGGGGGAAGAAGTTTTTAGTTAAGCGGGGCGACTTGTTCGCACTTGGATTTGGTGTCGGTCGTGCCGCTGCCGCCGAGCATGGTGGCGGCGATGAAGCCGCCGACGACGAGCACGACGAAGCCGATGGTGACGAGGCCGAGGTATTTATCGATGAAGCGCTTGATCGGGGCACCGAACAGGCGGAACAGCACGCCGACGATCATGAAGCTGATCGAGCGGGACACGATGCTGGCGAGGATGAACGGCACCAGCGGCATGGCGATGAAGCCTGCGGTGATCGTGAGCAGTTTGAACGGGATGGGCGTGGCGCCCTTGATCATGATGATCTCTACCCCGTAATCGCGCAGATAGCAGGCGGCCTTGGGGAAGCTTTCGGTGAGACCGAGGGCCGAGAGCAATTGCGTGCCGACGGTATCGTAGAGCGCATAGCCGATGGCATAGCCGAGCAGGCCGCCCATAACCGAGGCGATTGTGGCGATGGCGGCAAAGCGGATGGCGCGCTTTGGTTCGGCGAGGCACATCAGCCCGAGCAGGGGATGCGGTGGGATCGGGAAGAAGCTGGCTTCCATGAACGCGAACAGCGCAAGCCACCATTCGGCGTGTGGATGCGAGGCCTTGGCCATTGTCCAATCATAGAGGCGGCGGAGCATCACGAATCCCGTCAATTGTTGCAGTGCGGCATGTAAGCGAGGCGCGCACAAAGTGCCAGCGGTGGTTTGATTAACCAGATTGGCACTTTTTGGTTGACATTTGCGGGTTCATTAGGTACATAACAAGAACATCGCGATTGACCGAGTCGCCGCAGAGAGGCGGCACCGGGCGTTGCGGAACTTCGTTTTAATCCATTCAATTCAAGCGCGAGGATGGTCTGAATGGGCAAACCGACCCAGTCTGTACGTGTGTCTGGCCTACGCGCAACCAAGGGCGCGGTTACGGCGGCAAAGCGGCCACGGGCCAAGCGTTCGGGGCCGAAGCGCAGCTGGCAGCCTGCATTTTTGCTGGCTTTGGCCGAAACATCAAACGTAACCGCAGCGGCAATTGCGGCGGGGGTGCAGCCATCCTATCCCTATAAAGTGAAGCGTGATGACAACGCATTTGCCAAGGCGTGGCGCGAGGCGCTGTGCGAGGGATATGACCACCTTGAGCTGGAACTGCTGCACCGGTTGCGGTTTGGCGAGCCCAAGGATGGCGATACCAAGTTTGATAATGCCAATGCGCTGCGGCTGCTGACGCAACATCGCGAAACGGTGGCGCGGCAGCGCGCGATCCGCAGCAATGAGGATGTGGCGCAAGTGCGCGCATCGCTCCGTGCCAAGTTGATGGAACTGCGCGAGCAGGTGCTGGCACAGCGCAAGGCCGAGCAGAAAAGCGCGGACGCTTTGCATGGTTGAGCGCGAAACGCAGGGCGATGTGTTCGAGGCCAGTTGCGCGCTGCTGGATGGCTTCATCGAAAAACTTTCAGAAGAGGAATGCGAGGAATGCAGGTGGGACTGGGACTTGTGGGGCCGCACGGCGCAGCGCGCGCCGGACTGTGATTGGCGCATATGGCTGGTGATGGCCGGGCGCGGGTTCGGCAAGACGCGGCTGGGTGCGGAATGGGTGCGCCAGCAGGCCGAAAATGATCCCGATGCGCGGATCGCGCTGGTGGCAGCATCGCTGCACGAGGCGCGCAGCGTGATGGTGGAGGGCGAGAGCGGACTGCTTTCGATTGGTGTGCCCGAGCGGCGACCGGTGTTTGAATCATCGGTGCGCAGGCTGGTGTGGCCCAACGGGGCGCAGGCGTTTTTGTATTCGGCGGGTGAGCCGGAAAGCTTGCGCGGGCCGCAGCACAGCCATGCGTGGTGTGATGAAGTGGCCAAATGGGACGCGGGCGCACTGCGCGGAACGAGCCGGGCGATATCGGCCTGGGACAATCTGCTGATGGGCCTACGGTTGGGCGCTGATCCGCGCCTTGTGGCAACGACGACGCCGCGCCCTGTGCCTTTGGTGGGGCGCATGCTGGACGAAGGCGAGGCAGGCGGGGTGGTGCTGACGCGCGGAAGCACGTTTGACAATGCGCCGAACCTGCCAGCGCGATTTATCGAGGCCATGGAGCAGACCTTTGGCGATACGTTGCTGGGGCGGCAGGAGCTGCATGGCGAGCTGATCCGTGATCTGGCGGGGGCGCTGTGGAGCCGGGCCCTGATTGAAAGTGCGCGTGAGACCACAGTTCCGCCGATGATGCGGGTGGTGGTGGCGGTGGATCCGCCCGCCAGCGCGCATGGCGATGCCTGCGGGATCGTGGTGTGCGGGCTTGGGGATGACAGGATCGCGCGGGTACTGGCCGATTGTTCGGTTGAACAGGCCAGCCCCGAACGATGGGCCCGCGCCGTTGCAGATGCCGCGCTTGCCTGGTCGGCAGACCGGGTGGTGGCCGAGGCGAACCAGGGCGGGGCGATGGTAGAGGCGGTGCTGCGCGCTGCCGAAGCATCGCTGCCCTTGCGCCTTGTCCATGCAAGCCGTGGCAAGACGGCGCGGGCCGAGCCGGTGGCGGCGCTTTATGAAGCAGGGCGGGTGCGCCACGCCGGGATGTTTCCACGGCTGGAGGATGAACTGTGCGGACTGATGCCGGGCGGTGAGTATCAGGGGCCGGGACGATCCCCCGACCGCGCCGATGCCTGTGTGTGGGCGCTGACCGAGCTGATGCTGGGCCGCGCCGGAGAGCCGCGCATCTGGTTTGATTGAGGGCAGACGCAACGGGTCCTTGGGTAACAGGCCCTTGCGTAACAGGCCCTCCCCCGGCCCCTCCCGCTAGCGGGAGGGGAGAAGGTTGACGCCGGCGCTTCGCTGGGCGGTTTCTCATTATCGAAAGGCTGATTATGTCGTTCTTTCAATCGCTTGCTGCGGCGTTCAAGGGCGAGGCGGTGACGCCGCGTGCGCCTTTGGGGCGGAGTTTTGTGTCTCCCTGGATTGCCGCTTCGGATTGGCACGGCGAGCCTGCACGCGGGCCGATCAATTATCCGGTGGCGATCCGTGAGGCCTATTTGAAGAACCCGGTGGCGCAGCGCGCGGTGCGGCTGGTGGCCGAGGGCATTGGCGGGGCGCCGGTGGTGGCATCGGACCCGGCCCTGCTGGCGCTGGTGAGCGAGACGAGTGCGGGCCAGCCGTTGCTGGAGACGCTGGCGGCGCATCTGATGCTGCATGGCAATGGCTATGTGCAGGTGTTGCGTGATGCGGATGGCAATCCGGTGGAGCTGTTTGCGCTGCGGCCTGAACGGGTGACGGTGCTGCCCGATGCGGGCGGCTGGCCTGCGGCGTTTGCCTATAAAGTGGGCGAGAAGGCGTTGCGGATCGAGGCGGTGGACGATTTCGGTCGGCCCAATCTGATCCATGTGAAGCACTTTCATCCTGTGGATGACCACTATGGCGCGGGCTGTCTTGAGGCGGCGGAAGAGGCGGTGGCGATCCATAATGCGGCGGCGCGGTGGAACCGGTCTTTGCTGGAAAACGCGGCGCGGCCATCAGGGGCGCTGGTCTATGATCCGGGCGATCCCGGGGCATCGCTGACGCCCGACCAGTTTGACCGGATCAAGGCCGAACTGACGGCGGCCTATGCCGGGCAGGCGAATGCGGGGCGGCCCATGCTGCTGGAAGGCGGGCTGAAATGGCAGAGCCTTGCGCTGACGCCTGCGGACATGGACTTTGCCACGCTGAAGGCGGCGGCGGCGCGCGATATTGCGCTGGCCTTTGGTGTGCCGCCGATGCTGCTGGGGATTCCGGGCGACAATACTTACGCCAATTATCGCGAGGCCAACCGGGCGCTGTGGCGGCTGACGCTGTTGCCGGTGGCGGGCAAGATTCTGGCGGCGATCGCCGAGGGCCTTTCGCCATGGTTCCGCGAGGCGCGGCTGGGCGTGGATATGGACCGGGTGCCGGCGCTGGCCGAGGACCGCGAGCGGTTGTGGGCGCAAGTTTCGGCGGCGGAGTTCCTTTCCGCCGAAGAAAAACGCGCGATGCTGGGGATTGAGCCATGACCAGAGAGGACATGTTGGCCCGTCTGGTGGCGCAGGCCGAGGACGAGGGCTGTGATCTGGTGACGCTGCGTGCGGTGGTCGAGGAAGCCTCTGATCTGGGCGCGGTGCGGGTGCTGGCGCGGATGGGGCTGGCCGATGACAGCGCGCACAATGACCTGGCCGAATTGCGCCAGCTTTTGGGCGCGTGGCGCGATGCCAAGGCGAGCGCGTGGAAAGCGGCGGTGGGCTGGGTGGTGCGTGCGGTGCTGGCGCTGCTGATTTTCGCCATCGCGGTGCGGTTTGGATCAGGAGATCTGGTGCGATGAACACGCTGATGCTTGAAGCCAAGGGCGCGCCTGTGCGCTTTGCCGGATATGCCGCGATTTTCCGCAAGCGCGATAGTGGTGGCGATACGATTCTGCCGGGCGCGTTCCGCGCCAGTCTGGACCGGCGCAAGGCCGAAGGGCTGCGGCTGCCGCTGTTGTGGCAGCACCGGCCCGATGAGCAGATCGGCTGGATCGATGTGGTGGGCGAGGACGCGCGGGGTTTGCGCGTGGTCGCCTCGATCACGGCGACGCAATCGGCTGCCGCGCGTGCGCTGAAGGACGGGGCGGTGGATGGCCTGTCGTTCGGATACCGCGTGCGACAGGGCAAGGCTTTGCCGGGCGGGCGCGAATTGCACGATCTGGACATTACCGAAGTGAGCCTGGTGACGCGGCCGATGCAGCCGCTGGCGCGGGTACATTATCTGGAGCCGGTGGCGCACGACGCCGCCTGATCCCGCTCACGACATCACCAACCGGAATTCCCCCACGGCTACCCCATGGGGTGGCTGTTTCATGCAGAAAGGACGTTGTGCCCCATGGATACTGTGAACTTTGAAACCAAGGCCGATGCGCTGAATGACTCGTTCGATATTGTCGAACGCCAGGAAGCGCAGGATGCCGCGCTGGCGACGCTGCGCAGCGATGTGGATGAAGTGAAAGGGCGTCTGGAAAAGGTCAGCCGTGCTGCTGCTCGTCCGCTGCTGGACGGGGCCGGAGCGGGTGCCGGGCCGGAAGTGAAGGGCTTTGTTGATGGCTATCTTCGCCATGGCCGCGAGACCGAGCTGAAATCGATGATGACCACGGTTGGCGCAGAAGGCGGGTTTGCCGTGCCGCGCGAGATTGACACGATCATTGCGCGCCGCATGGTGGAAATCAGCCCGATCCGCGCGGTGGCCAATGTGGTGAGGACCGGCACTTCGGGCTTCCGCCGCTTGATTTCGACCGGTGGCACGGCTTCGGGCTGGGTGAGCGAAACGGGCGCGCGCCCCGAAACGGCGAACCCGCAACTGGCCGAAATCGTGCCGCCGATGGGCGAGCTTTATGCCAACCCTTCGGCCACGCAGGCGATGCTGGATGATGCCGCGTTCGATCTGGAAGGCTGGCTGGCAAACGAGATTGCCACCGAGTTTGCCCGAGCAGAAGGCGCTGCCTTCATCAACGGCACCGGCACCAACCAGCCGCGCGGCTTCCTGAACGCGACGCCGAGTGTGGCAGGCGATGCGACGCGTGCGTTCGGTTCGTTGCAGTTCATCGGTTCGGGCAACGCCACGGGCCTTGGCACTGCGCCTGAAGCCAAGCTGATCGATCTGGTGTGCCAGCTGAAGGCCCCGCTGCGACAGGGTGCGGTGTGGGTGATGAATTCGACCACGCTGGCCGCGGTGCGCAAGCTGAAGACCACCGATGGTGCATTCCTGTGGCAGCCGGGCCTGGTGGAAGGACAGCCGGACCGCTTGCTGGGCTATCCGGTGATCGAAGCCGAAGACATGCCGGATGTGGCGGCAAACCAGTTCCCGATCGCGTTTGGCAACTTCAAGGCCGGGTATCTGATTGCGGAGCGTCGCCAGACCAGCATTCTGCGCGATCCCTATACCAACAAGCCCTATGTCCAGTTCTATGCCACCCGCCGTGTGGGCGGGCAGGTGATGGACAGCGATGCGATCAAGCTGCTGCGTATCGCGGCCTGATGATGCGCGCGGCCTGGCAACGGGCCGCGCGCCCCTTTCCCAATTCATTGACCGGAGATTGCCATGATGCGGGCAATTATCGCACCGCCTGCCTTGTCTTCGGCGGCGCTTGGCGAACTGAAGGCGTGGCTGGGCATTTCCCGGTCTGCCGATGATGCCGAACTGGTGGCGCTGCTGCGCACGGCGTTCGAGATCTGCGAAGGCTTTATCGGCGCGATGCCGCTGCAATCGGGCTGCGAGGAAACCTTGAGCGCGAAGAGCGAATGGCAGGTGCTTTCTGCCCGCCCGGTGCGCGCGATTACGGCGCTGGCGGCGCTGGATCTGGCAGGCGCGCGGACCGCGCTGGCAGCAGCGGATTACGAGTTTGACATTGATGCCGATGGTGTGGGCCGGGTGCGGTTGCGCAAGCCGATAAACCAGACGCGGGTGGTGGTGACGTACTCTGCCGGATTGGCGGCAGATTGGGCAGGCCTTCCCGATGCGATCCGGCACGGTGTGATCCGGCTTTGCGCACACCAGCACCGGGGCCGCGATGACGAGCGCAAGGCAGCGCCGGTGCCGCCCGCAGTGGTGGCAGCGCTGTGGCGGCCCTGGCGGCGGATGCGCCTGGCATGATTACCGCCAGAGCAGTGACGGGCACTTTGGCGCGGCAATTGACCGCCAAGGCAGAAGCGCTGGCCAAGGCGCGGGCGGTGATCGCCGCGCGGGGCCGGGATGCGCGCAAGTGGCGCAAGGCGAGCCTGCTGTGGCCACTTTTTGGAGAGGAATAACGCGATGGAAATTCCTTTTCGGGCTGCGCTGATCGCGTGGCTTTCCAGCGATGCAGCCTTGGCAGCGGCGCTGAATGCGGTGGTTGAGGAAGCGCCTTCGCGCACCGCGCTGCCGTGGCTGGCGCTGACCACCAGCGCGAGCACCAATTGGGGCACCAAGACGCTGGCGGGCCGCGAAGTGCGCGTGGCGCTGGAGCTGAACTTTCGCAGTGACGATCCGCTGGGCGGGGCATCGCTGGTCGCCGGGATCGAGGCTCGGGTGGAGAGCCTGCCGGCAGATCAATCGGCCAGTGGCTTTCGCGTTGCCAGCATCGGCCTGCTGCGGGCGCGGGCCGAGCAGCGCGGCGAGGCGGTGCGCGTGGTGGTGCTTGAATACCGGGCGCGCATTTTGGCGGCCTGAAACCCTGTTAACTCCAAGGAGATATGACCATGGCAGCCCAGAAGGGAAGCGCATTTCTGCTGAAGATCAGCGACGGAGCATCGCCGCCGACTTATAACACGGTGGCCGGTTTGCGGACAACGCAGATGTCTATCAACGGCGAATCCGTGGTGATTACCAGCAAGGATTCGGGCGGCTGGCGCGAACTGCTTTCGGGTGCGGGGACGCGTTCGGTGACGGTGAGTGCGGCGGGGATTTTCCTGGGCAGTGCCGCCGAAATGAGCATTCGCGGCAATGCGCTGGCGGGCACGATTGCCGACTATGAGCTTTCGTTTGAAGGCGGTGAGCGCATGCGCGGCAAGTTCCTTGTGCAGCGGCTGGATTACTCCGGCGATTTCAACGGCGAGCGTAATTACACTATGACGCTCGAAAGCTCTGGCCTGGTGGCGCAAGTCTGATGGCGGATGCTGCAAACCCCTTTCGCGGGGAGGCCGTGCTGGTGATCGGCGGGCAACCATTGGTGTTGCGCCCGACATTTGGCGCGCTGGTGGCCGCTGAACAAGAGCTGGGGCCGCTGTTCGGGCTGGTCGAGCGGGCAAGCGCAGGGCAACTGCGGTTGACCGAGATGGTCGGACTGTTCTGGCACTGTTTGCGTGATCGTGCCGGATTGGAGCGCGATGACTTTGCCGATGCCGTGGCGCGCGAGGGGCTGGCGGCGTGCACGCCACCGTTGCGCGCGCTGATCGTGCAGATCCTGAAAGGTGCAGGGTGAGCGAGGCCTTCGGGGCCAGCGCCGCGCGGCTGGGCGGCCAGGCGGCGCTGCTGCTGGGCTGGATGCCCGACGCGTTCTGGGCGGCGACGCCCGAGGAACTGGCCACGGTTTTGAGCGCGATGCGCCAGCCCGAGGGCGGGACGATGGACAAGCGCACCCTTGATAAGATGATGGAGGCAGACCGTGGCGGATGAACTCGACACGCTGATGATCGATGTGCGCGCCAATACATCAGGCTTTGCCGCCGATGTGGCGCAGATGCGCGGCAGCTTTGATTCGGTGCTGGTGGATGGCTTTGGCCGTGCGGGCGACACGCTGGAGCGGGGCCTGCTGGGTGCGATCCGGCGCGGGTCGCTGGGGTTTGAGGACTTGCGGCGGGTGGCGCTGAATGTGCTGGGCGATATTGCGGCGCAGGCGGTGCAGGCGGGCATCGGATCGCTGGGCGGCGGCGCAGGCGCTGGCGCAGGCGGGGCGGTGTTGGGCCTTGGCAGCCTGATCGGATCGATCTTTGGCCTGCCGGGCCGTGCGACCGGTGGGCCGGTGGCACCGGGGCGCGGCTATCTGGTGGGGGAGCGCGGACCGGAAATGTTCGTGCCGACATCCGCCGGACGGGTGGAGCCATCGCTGGGCGGCGGCAAGGGACGCGATGTGAATGTTTCGATCAGGATCGTCAGCCCGCAAGGCAGCAACCAGCCTGAAAGCCTGCGCCGGTCCGGCCGCCAGGTGGCGCAAGCCGTGCGCCGCGCACTCAACGATTTCTGAACAAGCGGAGAAGCCGATATGAGCCACTGGCTCGCCACGCGCCGCACGGTGCAGCAGACCGACACGATCCAGCGGTTCGATCCGCGATTCTGGACGGTGAATTTCCCGAGGCCCGCGATGGCTTCGGTTGTGACCACTGCGCCCGATGCCTTGCGCGTGGATACGGTGTTCCGGAAGGCCGATGATCTGATCGGGCTGATCTGGGAATCGGAGGACAAGTGGGACCATCCGCTGCTGGCCTATGAAACGAAGACCGATTATTCGCGGCTGACGCTGTCGTTTCGCTGGCGATCAGGGGGCGTTTTGCCGCTGGATGCGGTGAACGGGCCGACGCTGACGATCGAGGGGCGCGATGCGGCGGGCAATGCGCGGGCGTGGTATGTGCGGTTGTGGAATTACGCGACCGGGACGCCGACCGATGCGCAGATCACGCTGCCGTTTTCGGCGCTGGATGGCGGGTTCCTGCTGCCCGGCGAGGCGGACCGGGTGCATCCGGCGGACATTGACCGGCTGTTTATCTCGCTGGTGGCACCGGGATATGGCGCAGGGGCGACACCCTTTGCACAATCGGTGACGGGGTGGGCCGAGCTGACGGGTATCCGGTGCGAAGGGCACAAGCCCATGCTGGAAATCGGCGATGTTATGGTGCCGCCGCACGGGCTGGCCATGTGTACCGGCTATGACGATGCATACAACCAGACGCCGGCGCGATTGCTGCGCGAGGTGCTGGGGCTGGGGTATCGCGGGAGCATCAATCATTACATCGGGATGAGCCACTTTTTCGGCATGGTGCCCGATGGCGCGGGCGGTTTTGTGGTGGACCCGGCCTTGCCTTCGTTCAATGGCGCTGCGCTGCGCTGGCATCAGGCGTTTCTGGCCGAGGCTGCGGCGATGGGCTTCACCGTGATTGCATCGCAATCCTATGAGCTGCTGGCGCAGCATTGCCCGGCGGCCTGGCAACAGCGGACGTGGGAGGGTGTTGCAGGGCTTACGGGGTGGTCGCCGCCATCGGCGCTGCTTTCGCCTGCGCATGGCGGGGCGATGGCCTGGGTGCGCAAGGTTGGCGTGGCGCTGGTCGGGCTGTTGCTGGAGGCCGGATTGCCGGTGCGCCATCAGGTGGGCGAGCCGTGGTGGTGGGTGACGCATGAGCGCAAGATTTGCATCTATGACGCTGCGGCGCGGGCCGCGTTTGGCGGCAGTCCGGTGAACATACCCGACCTTGGGGCCAATCTCGATGCCGCGCAGAAGGCGTTGCTGGATGCTGCCGGAGCGATGCTGGCGCAATCCACGGCGGATCTGGCGGCTGCGGTGAAGGCGGCAGCAGGTGCTGCGGGCGCAGAGACGCTGCTGCTGGCATTTTTGCCGACCGTGCTTGATCCGGTGACGCCCGAGGCGTTGCGGGCGAACTTGCCCGTGGGTTGGGCATCGCCTGCGTTCGATGTGCTGCAACTGGAAGATTATGACTGGGTGACCACCGGCAAGGATGCATTGCGCGCGCAGGCCCGTGTGATCGCCGAAGCGCGGCTGAATTACCCGCGCGCGCGGCAGCATTACCTGTCGGGCTTTGTGCTGGATGGCGCACATGCGGCGGTGGAATGGCCGCGCATTGATGCAGCGGCGAGCGAGGCCGTGGCGCTGGGCGTGGCCGAGACGTTTGTCTGGGCGCTGCCGCAAGTCTCGCGCGATGGATATGTCCGGCTTCCCGAAACGAGCGGAGATGCGACGATGCAATCTTTTGACGATGTTCTGTTTCCGCTGGCGCTGGGCCGCGATGCTTCGGTGACGCCCGAGTTTTCAACCAATGTGACGATCACGGCATCGGGTTTTGAACGGCGCAACAGCTTGTGGTCTGACGCGCGGCTGCGGTTCGATGTGGGGCCAGGGGTGCGGTCCGAGGCGGAACTGGGCGAGTTGATCGGCTTTTTCCGCGCGCGGCGCGGGCAGGCGCGCGGGTTCCGCTTGCGCGATCCATCGGACTTCAGCTCGAACGGGATGACCGGCACGCCGACGCCTGTAGATCAGGTGATCGGGGTGGGGGATGGCGCGGTGGCGCGGTTCGAACTGGTCAAGCTTTATGGCGATGACGATGACGCGCAGCGGCGGCGGATCACGCGTCCGCGCGGCGGCACGGTGCGGGTGAGCGTGAACGGGGTGGAGACGGGCGGCTTTGTGATTGAGCCGCTGGGCGTGATTGTTTTGGCGAGCGCGCCTGCTGTCGGTGCGATTGTGCGCGCAGGGTTCCTGTTCGATGTGCCGGTGCGCTTTGCCGAGGACCGGCTTGATATCTCGGGTGCGGAGTTTGCCGCAGGCGAAGCGCCGAGCGTGCCGCTGGTCGAACTGCGAGAAGACGCATGAGCCGGACGTGGTTTGCAAGCGCGCTGGAAACGGTGGCGGTGTGGTGGCGGATCGAACGGCGCGATGGCGTGGCGTTGGGCTTGACCGGGCATGACCGCGATCTGGTGTTCGCCGGGCTGCGCCATCGCACTGCGCCAGGGATGGTGCCTTCAGCCGTGCGGCGTACTGCAACCTTTGAGCCGGATTCCGCCGAAGTGAAGGGCGCGCTGAGTCATGATGCGATTGGCGAGGCGGACCTGACGGCGGGCCGGTTTGACGGCGCGCGGGTTTCGATGGGGCTGGTCGATTGGGAGACGCTGGAGGCGCAGACGCTGTTTTGCGGTACGATCGGATCGGTCGGGCGCGAGGGCGAGACGTTTTCAGCGGAACTGCAATCGATCAAGCAGGCACTGGCGCGGCAACTGGTGCCGCGCACTTCGCCGACCTGTCGCGCGGAGTTTTGCGGAGATGGCTGCGCGCTTTCGGGCGTCCGGTTTACGCATAGCGCGCAGTTGGCGCAGGTTTCGGCAGATCGCCAGTGGGTGAAGCTGGCGGGCGTTGCCGATGCGGCGGACTATGCCTTTGGCTGGCTGCGACCGGTGGATGGCCCTGATGCCGGGATCGTGCTGCGCGTGCAATCGGCGCAGGATGACTGGCTCGTGCTGGAGCGGCCTCTGGCAATTGGCGCGGCGGCGGGCTTGCGCGTGATTGTGCGCGAAGGGTGCGATCACACGATTGGCACATGCGCGGACAGGTTCGGCAATGGCGCGAACTTTCAGGGTGAGCCGTTCCTGCCGGGCAATGATTTGCTGACCCGCTATCCGGCGTCGCAGTGATGGACGCGGCATTGGCTGAGGCTGCTCTGCGCCTCGTTGGTACGCGGTTCCGGTTGCATGGGCGTGCGCCCGAAACCGGGCTTGATTGTGTGGGGCTGGTGGCGGCGGCAATGCGGGGGGCGGGATATGCACCCCATGCGCCGCAGGGATATTCGCTGCGCAATGTCTCGGTGGCGCACTGGCTGGGCCATGCCGGACAGAGCGGGCTGATCCGCGCAGAGGCGGACGGTGATGTTGTGCTGTGCATGGCCAATCCGGTGCAGCCGCATTTGCTGATCGCGGCACCGGGCGGGTTTGTTCACGCCCATGCAGGGCTGGGCCGGGTGACGTTTCTGCCATCCCCTCTGCCATGGCCCGTCACCATGCAATGGCAACTGATAGACAAGGACCGTTGATCGTCATGGCTACGCTTATTCTCTCCGCAGTCGGCACTGTATTTGGCGGACCTTTGGGCGGCGCACTGGGGGCGCTGATCGGTCGGCAGGTTGACGCCACGATCATCGGTGGCCGCAAGGTCGAGGGACCGCGCCTGAAAGAGCTGTCGGTCCAGACATCGAGCTATGGTTCGGCCCTGCCGCTGCATTTCGGGCGCATTCGGGCGTCGGGCACGGTGATCTGGGCAACCGAACTGGTGGAGCGGCGCGAGAAGTCGGGCGGGGGCAAGGGGCGCCCCTCGGTCACGAACTTCAGCTATTCGGCATCGTTTGCAGTGGCGGTGGCCAGCAGGCCGATTGCCGGGATCGGTCGCATCTGGGCCGATGGCAATCTGCTGCGCGGAGAAGCGGGGGATTTGAAGGCTGGCGGGCAGATGCGGGTCTATACGGGGCATGGCGATCAACCGGTCGATCCGCTGCTGGCGCAGGCCGAGGGCATGGCGCGCAATCCTGCTTATCGCGGGCTGGCCTATGTGGTGTTCGAGGATCTGGAACTGGCCGATTTTGGCAACCGCATTCCCTCATTGACGCTGGAAGTGATTGCCGATGATGGCGCAGTGTCTTTTGCAGAGGTGATCCGCGAGATGCTCCCCGATGCCAAGGCGGGTGACCTGGCGCAAACACCGGTTTCAGGCTTCACGATTGATCAGGGCGCCGTGGGCGACGTTCTGGCGACGTTGGCGGATGTGACGCCAATGGGCTGTGCGGTGAAGGATGATGCGCTGTCATTCAGTTTGGCCGAGGTAGTGCCGACAGTAGGCCTGCCAGTATTGCCACCTCCTGCTGCCGGCGGAGATTCTGCCGAAGACGCGCGAGCGGATGGCTGGTCGCGAAGGCGCGATGCGCTGCCCTCGGCGCGGCAATGCGCGGTGCGGTATTACGATATCGCGCGCGATTATCAGCCGGGCCTGCAGCGCAGCATCGGCCGTAGCGGTCCGGGCGATGTGTCGATCATCGAGCTACCGGCGGCGCTGACGGCGGCAGAGGCAAGGGCGCTGGCCGACAAGGCGGCGCAACGCTTTACGCAGGTGCGCGATACCTTGCGTTACCGGATCAGCGAGATTGATCCCGCGATAGGGCCGGGGGCGATGGTGCGCACGCCGGTTGCCGAGGGGGTCTGGCGGATCGATCAATGGGAGTGGCAAGCCGATGGCGTGATGCTTGATCTGACGGCAGTGCCTGCATCATCGCCAACATCCAATGCGACAGATGCAGGGCGCGCAAATCATCCGGCGGATATGTTGCCAAGCCCGACGGAACTGGTGGCATTCGAGATGCCATGGGATGGTGTTGGTGACGGAGCAAGTCCGGCAGTCCGGGTGGCGGCCACGGCGTCGACGGGCGGTTGGGCAGGCGCAGCACTCTTTGCCCGCCGTCCGGATGGTACGATGGAGGCGTTAGGCTCGACAGGCAAAAGACGCGCCACCGCAGGCGTGGCGATCAATGCTTTGGCGAATGCTTCACCCCTTCTGTTTGATGCCGCCAGTTCTGTGGAGGTGCGATTGGCATCGCCGGATTTCGCGCTGGATGGCGTCAATTGGGCACAGCTCATGCAAGGGGCGAACAAAGCTGTTCTGGGCCGGGAGATCATCCAGTTTGCGACCGCCGATTCGTTGGGTGCAGGCGTGTGGCGGCTGTCGGGCTTCTTGCGCGGGCGCGGAGGAACGGAATTTGCAGCCAGCCTCCATCAACCCGGCGAGCGGTTTGCATTGCTTGATGATAGTCTTCTTGCCGTCGATTCCACCGTCATCGGCGATCCGGCCACCAATGACATAGTCGCGATCGGGCGGGGGGATTCTGATCCCGTCGCCTCCCCCGTCACCAATGCGGGGCTGACTTTGCGTCCGCTGGCACCAGTGCATGGTCGTGCTACGTTGACGCCGGACGGGGGCCTCATGCTCAACTGGATCCGCCGCAGCCGCGGTGCCTGGTCGTGGTTGGACGAGGTCGATACGCCGTTGAACGAGGCCGCAGAGCTTTGGGAAATCGGATTCGGTCCAGAGCAAAGCCCTACCCTATTCTGGCAAACGACATCGCCCGATCTGGTGATCGCGCCCCCGGTGCTGGCCGATCTGCGCGCCGGTTCTTCAGGGCATGGGTTTGTGATTCGCCAGGTTGGCCGCCAATCGCGATCATTGCCTTTGCTAGTTGATTTGCCCGCGTAAATCCAAAATCGGAAAGGTTCCTCAAATGCCCGAACCCCTTAGTTACTCAACAGCAACACCCCGTCTGGGCCTGCCAATGCTTTTTGCCGGGCAAGCGCAAAAGGAAACAACGGTTAACGAGGCACTGTCAGCCATCGATATCCTGCTGGCAGGCAATGTCGAGGGCATTGCGTCAGCGCCACCTGCATCTCCTGTCGCCGGAATGGCTTGGATCGTCGGAGGCACTCCAACAGGCGCATTTGTCGGCCACGCCGATAAAATCGCCGGTTGGACCGAAGGTGGCTGGCGGTTTATTCAACCGACAGAGGGGATGCGCACTTTTGATCGGGCATCAGGCACTTTTCGGCATTATTCCGGAGGCTGGATAACGCCGGTTGCCCCTAGCCTGCCAGCAGGAGGCAGCAATGTAGATGTCGAGGCCAGAGCCTCGCTGACTGCGTTAGTGACCGCCCTTGAACAACTCGGCATTTTTTCGTCGGACTAACAGGAACTAAAATGCACTTGCAGCATTCCAACGGGACATGAGGGCTCC
>CAZSTP010000056.1:0-4927 GCA_964609325.1 uncultured Novosphingobium sp.
CCAAACCTAAACCTTGCGCAACCCCGCCAAAATCACCTCGGCATGGCACTCGGCCATCCACTCGGTATCCATCGGCTCGGCCCCCACCGGCTCGAACACGTTGCGCCACAGTGCGGCAAAGATGATCCCGCTCGCCACCGTGCGCGATGCCATCTTGGGGTCGGCGCAGTTGAACTCCCCGCGCCCCACACCATGAATGATCAGCCGCTCCACCGCGCCCAGCACGCAAATCAGCGCCGTTTCGTGATAGAACCGCGCCAGTTCGGGGAAGTTGCGCCCCTCGCCCACGATCAGGCGTGGCAAAAACGCGGTTTCAGGACCGGCCATCCTTGCCATCGCGATGCGGATAAACCCGCGCAGCAGCGCCGCTGCCGGAAGCGCGCCATAATCGTTTGGCAGCAACTTGGGCATAACATCGGTAATCACTTCGGAAACCAGCGCCCGGAACAGCGCTTCCTTGCTATCAAACGCCAGATAGAGCGCGGCGCGGCTAATGCCGACGCGTTTGGCAATATCTTCCATCCGGCTGGCAGCAAATCCGCGTCCGGCAAATTCCTCGCGCGCGGCGTTCAAAATCCGCTCGCGGCGGTCGGCTGGTGTCACCCTTGGCATGGGTTAATAATAACTGACGCGTCAGTTATGTAAACCTGCTAAAACGGGAAAAGAGGCGGCGGCGATGGGCATTTCGCGTGGGGTGCGATAGGTGGGTTTGCCCGGTTCGCCGCCGCTAGGGGGGAGTTATGATGCTCCCTATAACGCACGATATGCTTCCCAAGCGTCGATAGCATCATCGTTTTCCTACTTACGCATTTGGCGCTATGTGCTTGGACCATGCTCCCGCGCCCTCCCTCCTTCCCGCCAGTCAAAGCTGCCGCAGCGGGGGCCGGAGTTTTCTCTCTGGACAGTGTAAACTGTGTCAACTTGCCCACTCAAACCTTGCCCTTCTGGCCGCGCGGTTGCATAGGCCGCGCGAAGATTCTCAACCCCAGCGTCCGAAAGGCTCCGCGATGAAGGTCCGCGTCATTGTCACCCTCAAGAACGGCGTCCTCGATCCGCAGGGCCGCGCCATTCACCACGCGCTCGAAGGATTGGGCTTTGCCGGCGTCAACGATGTGCGCGCGGGCCGCGTGATCGAACTCGATGTAGCCGATGCCACCTCGGACGAAGCGCTCGACGAGATGTGCCGTAAACTCCTCGCCAATATGGTGATCGAGAATTACCGCATCGAAAAGGCCGCCTGAGCAGGAGCTTACCCCATGGCCTTTACATCCGCCGTCATCACCTTCCCCGGCTCCAATTGTGACCGCGACATGGCCGTCGCCGTCGAACAGGTCTGCGGCGGCACGGTCCACCGTGTCTGGCACGGCGATGCCGATCTGCCCGAAGGCCTTGATTTCATCGCCCTGCCCGGCGGCTTTTCTTACGGCGATTACTTGCGCTCGGGTGCAATGGCCGCCCGCTCGCCCGTGATGCAGGCCGTGGTCCGCGCCGCAGAACGCGGCGTTGCAGTGCTCGGCGTATGCAACGGCTTTCAGGTGCTCACCGAAGCTGGCCTCCTGCCCGGCGCGCTGATGCGCAATGCGGGCATTCGCTTCGTGTGCCGCGATGTCGCGCTGACCGTTGAAAACGCGCAATCGCTGTTCACCGCAGGCTATACCGCAGGCCAGCAGATCACCATCCCCGTCGCGCACCACGATGGCAATTACTTCGCCGACGCTGAGACGCTTGACCGGATCGAAGGCGAAGGCCGCGTCGCCTTCCGCTATGCCGAATCCGTCAACGGCTCGGCGCGCAACATCGCAGGCGTCCTCAATGATCGCGGCAATGTGCTCGGCATGATGCCTCACCCCGAACGCATGATCGAAGCGCCACAAGGCGGCACCGATGGCCGCGCGCTGTTCGAAAGCGTCGTGCGCGGTTTGGTCAACGCCTGAGCCTCAAAAAAATGGCCCGCCGCGCTCATCTCTGAGTGCGACGGGCCGGACTTTCCTCCCCAGGAAAGGTCCTTTTCGGCAGGCTCGGGATTAACGTCCCATCGCGCTGCCAAGCCGGTGGTAAAGGTGCGAGAACTTCACCGATTCGGGCTGGTCCTCGATCACCTTCAAATAGTGCAGCACAGCTTCGCGGATCAGCTTGAAGTCCTCGGTCGAGAGGACCGCGCGGGCACGAGCAGGTTCAGCCATAGTCAGTCTCCTTGGATCTCCGTGGCACAGTTGCCGCGAATGTTCTGTGGTTGTTAAGCAGCAAACTGGTTCATCGTATTCGCAGCGCCGCCAGCCTTGAGCGCGGCTTCACCGGCGAAGTATTCCTTGTGATCGTCACCGATGTCCGAACCCGACATGTTCTGGTGCTTCACGCAAGCAATACCCTGGCGGATTTCCTGACGCTGCACGCCCTTGACGTAACCCAGCATGCCCTGTTCACCGAAGTATTCCTTCGCCAGATTGTCAGTGCTGAGCGCAGCGGTGTGATAGGTCGGCAGCGTGATCAGATGGTGGAAGATACCGGCCTGTGCCGCTGAGTCGCGCTGGAACGTGCGGATGCGCTCATCAGCCTCATCAGCCAATGCGGTACCGTCATAGTCAACGCTCATCAGCTTGGTGCGGTCATAGGCGCTCACGTCCTTGCCGGCTTCAACCCAGGCATCAAATACCTGCTGGCGGAAGTTCAGCGTCCAGTTGAAGCTTGGCGAATTGTTGTACACCAGCTTGGCATTGGGGATGACTTCGCGGATGCGGTTCACCATGCCACCGATCTGGCCGATGTGCGGCTTTTCGGTTTCGATCCACAGCAAGTCCGCCCCGTTTTGCAGCGAAGTGATGCAGTCGAGAACGCAACGGTCTTCACCGGTGCCTTCGCGGAACTGGAACAGGTTGGATGGCAGGCGCTTGGGGCGCATCAGCTTGCCATCACGCGCAATCAATACATCGCCATGGCCAAGGTTCGCTGGATCGACTTCGTCGCAATCGAGGAACGAATTGTACTTGTCTGCAATGTCGCCAGCTTCGCGGGTATATGCGATCTGCTTGGTCAGGCCAGCGCCGAGCGAGTCGGTGCGGGCAACGATCACGCCATCATCAACGCCCAATTCCATGAAGGCATAACGGACAGCGCGGATCTTCGCGAGGAAGTCTTCGTGCGGAACGGTAACCTTGCCATCCTGATGACCGCACTGCTTTTCATCCGAAACCTGATTCTCGATCTGGATGCAGCATGCGCCGGCTTCGATGAACTTCTTGGCGAGCAGATAGGTCGCTTCGGCGTTGCCGAAACCTGCGTCGATATCGGCGATGATCGGAACGACGTGCGTTTCGAACGCGTCGATCTTCGAGAGCATGCGGTGGGTGTTGACCGCATCGCCAGCCGCCTTGGCCGCATCAAGCTCGCGGAACATCATGCCCAATTCGCGGGCATCGGCCTGCTTCAGGAACGTGTAGAGTTCCGCGATCAGATCGGAAACGCTGGTCTTTTCATGCATCGACTGGTCGGGCAGCGGGCCGAATTCGCTACGCAGCGCGGCGACCATCCAGCCGGACAGATAAAGATAGCGACCCTTGGTGGTGCCGAAGTGCTTCTTGATCGAAATCATCTTCTGCTGGCCGATGAACCCGTGCCAGCAACCCAGCGACTGCGTGTAGTTGGCTGGATCGGCGTCATAAGCAGCCATATCGCGGCGCATGATCTTGGCGGTGTAACGCGCAATGTCGATGCCGGTCAGGAAACGGTTTTGCAGGCGCATGCGCGCTACTGAAGCGGCTTCGATGCCATCCCATGTCTTTTCAAAGGGGGCGATGGCTTTGCGCGCCTCGGCGATGTTCTGCTGGTAAGTCATGTTCCGATTCCCTTGCTCGGCGATTTGTTCGTCTGAAAACGGGCTAAACCGAGCAAATGCCCTTGGGAATGGCTGACGCGGTCATGTTGTCAAACTTTACAGAATATGCTTGTAAAGTTGTGCAGCTCACACAAGGTCGTCTGTCATGTCTTCACGCCCGCTCTATCTTGGCCCCCGCCTCAAGCGTTTGCGCCGGGAATTCGGCCTGACTCAACAGGCTATGGCCGACGAATTGGGCATTTCGCCCAGCTACATCGCGCTGATCGAACGCAATCAAAGACCGCTGACAGCTGACCTGCTGATCCGCCTCGCACGCGCATACAAACTCGACATGGCTGATCTCGCGGCGGACGATCGCGATGACTATGCCCGCCGGTTAAGCGATTCGCTGCGCGATCCGATCTTTGCCGATATCGATTTGCCGCCGTTGGAAGTGGCCGATGTGGCCGCAAGCTTCCCCGGGGTGACCGAGGCCCTCCTGCGCCTCTACGGCGCGTGGCAACGTGAACAACAGGCCTTGGCCGAGCAGCGCCACGCCGAACCCGGCAGCAGCGTGACGGATCCCGTGGGCGAAGCACGGCGCTTTGTGGCAGCGCGGCGCAATTACTTTCCGACCATCGATTCCAAGGCTGAAGAGCTCGCGGTTGAGATCGACAAGGCAGGCGGCGCGCAGGAGTGGCTGCGCAAACAGGGCGTGCGCGTGCGCCTTATGCCGCCCGATGTGATGATGGACGCGATCCGCCGCTATGACCGGCATAACGAGCAACTCCTGATCGATGACACGCTCTCGCCCTCAAGCCGCACGTGGCACATAACCCAGCACATCGCCTATACCGCGCTGCGGACCGAGATTGCCGCGATTATCCGTGGCGAAAGCTTCGCCAGTCCGACGGCGGCCAATCTGGTACGGCGGTCACTGGCCGGTTATGCGGCAGCGGCCTTGCTCATGCCTTATGACCGCTTTGCCCGCGCTGTGGACGGGCGACGCTATGACATCGAAGCCCTCGCCGGCCTGTTCGGGACCAGCTTTGAACAAGTGGCGCACCGGCTGACCACGATGAACCGCCCCGGGCAGGAGCGCGTGCCGTTCTTCTT
>CAZSTP010000056.1:5027-11796 GCA_964609325.1 uncultured Novosphingobium sp.
GTGGTTGCCCGCTGTGGAGCGTGCATGACGTGTTCCGCACGCCGGGCACAATTTCAACGCAATGGCTGGAATTGCCGGACGGCCAGCGCTTCTTTTCCATGGCCAGAACAGTAACTTCGGGCGGCGGCGGTTTTGACAGGCCCGCCACCACCCGCGCCATCGCGCTCGCCTGCGCCGCCGAACATGCCCCCCGCCTGATTTATGCAGCAGGCACCGATCCCAAAACAGCAAGCGCAACGCCCATCGGCGTCACCTGCCGCCTGTGCCACCGCGCGCAATGCACCGCGCGGGCCGAGCCGCCAATTGGCCGCGACATCCTGCCCGACGATTATCGTCGCGCCGCAGAACCGTTCAGCTTTGCAGAGAGTTAGTGCCTGAACTTGCGGCAAGGGGCTGTGACCGCTATCGGGCGCGCAACCGCTGATTCCGCACCAGCGCCAAGGCCAACAGGCCACACCGCTTTAAGGGAAGCCGCTTTTGTCCAAGATCATCCCGCTGACCGACGTTGATCCCGCCATGGTCGAGCAATTGCTCGATCAGGCTTTTGAACCCGCACGGCATCAGCGAACGGCCTATAAGGTGCGTGAAGGCATGGAGCCCTTGGGCAACCTGTCCTTTGCCGCGCTGGATGATGACGACATGCTGGCAGGCTCGATCCAGTGCTGGCCTGTCGCCTTGACCGATCCCAAGGGCCGCGCGCATCCCATGATCATGGTGGGGCCTGTAGCGGTCCTGCCGCACTTGCAAGGCCACGGCTTTGGCAAGGCGTTGATGACGGCTGCGCTCACCGCGATTGATCCGCGCGCACCGCTTCCGCAAGTGCTGATTGGCGATCCGGAATACTACGGCCGCTTTTTCGGGTTTTCGAACGCGCAAACCGGTGCATGGCAACTTCCCGGCCCGTTCGAGCAGCACCGCTTGCTGTGCCGCACTGCCAATCCGGCGATACTGCCGCAAGACGGCACGTTGGGGCCTTGGCTGCGCTGATCTGATCTGGCATCGGCAGGGTATGCCTTATGTCCCGCCTCCAGAACTCGCCGCACTGAGTCTTGCCGAACTGGCAACGCAAGTTGCCGCGCGCAAATTGCCCCCGCTTGACCAGTGGAGTCCGCAAGAGATCGGCGACAGCGAAATGCGCATCTCCGCCGATGGCAAATGGTATCACCAGGGCGGCGAAATCCGCCGCCCGGCCATGGTGCGTGCGTTTTCGGCTCTGCTGATGTGCGATACCGATGGGCAGCATTGGCTTGTCACCCCGTTCCAGCGCCTTTCGATCATCGTCGAAGATGCCGCCTTCATCGCCACCGATATGCAGGCAAAGCATGATGAGCAAGGCCGCCCCGCGCTCGCCTTCAGGCTTAATTCCGATGATCTTGTCGTCTGTGGGCCGGATCATCCCTTGCGCGTTGCAGGTACGGCAGACGTGCCTGCATTCTATTTGTCTGTCCGCCATGGCACCGAAGCGCGGCTGAACCGCAGCACTTACGGACAGCTTATCGATTATGCGCTGGCCCAAGGTGATGGCAATCTGGCGGTCGAGAGCATGGGACAGCGTTTCAGTCTGGTGCCTGCTGCGTGAAATTGCTTGATCGCCTGACCCGGCTTTACGAACACGGCCACCGGACGCCCGCAGAAAACCTGTATGAGGACTGGCGTCCGCTTCCGCAAAACCCGCTGCGCCCTGCCGCTGTGCTGATCGCGGTAACAGATCGGGGCGATCACCCCGATGGCCCTGGCGTGCTCCTGATCCACCGCCCGTCGCATATGCGCGCCCATCCCGGACAAGCAGCCTTCCCCGGCGGAAAGATCGATCCGGGCGAAACACCGATTGAAGCGGCACTGCGCGAGGCGAACGAAGAGCTTGGCATCCGGCCCGACGACGTGACCGTGATTGGCGCAACCGACAAGTTCCGCACGGGCACCGGCTATGACATTACCCCCGTGCTGGCCATGATCCCGGCTGACTTGCCGCTGGTCCCCAATCCTGCCGAAGTTGCCAACTGGTTCGAACCGCCGCTGGGCTTTCTGCTCAATCCGGCGCGACACAATACCAAAGACGCCGAATTCAACGGCCATGCTGGACGGTACATCGAGATCATGTGGAACGAAAACCGGATTTGGGGCGTCACCGCCGCGATTATCTCGAACCTGTCGAAGCGGATTGCATGGCATGGCTGAATATCTGCCCGCCGCCGAATGGACCAACCGCGCCGATCTTGCCGCACTGGTCGCTGCGCTTGATCCCGATGCCCAGGGCAATTGCCGCTGGGTCGGTGGCGTGGTGCGCGATACCGTGTTGGGGATCGCCGCCAAAGACATCGATATGGCGACCACGCTGCTGCCCCAAGAAACCGCCGCGCGGCTCGCCGCTGCCGGGATCAAGGCCGTCCCCACCGGCATAGCCCACGGCACGATCACGGCGGTTATCGCAGGCGGTCCGGTGGAAATCACCACGTTGCGCCGCGATGTTTCCACCGATGGCCGCCACGCCACCGTCGCCTTTTCGACCGATTGGCAAGACGATGCCGCGCGGCGCGATTTCACGATCAACGCGCTCTATGCCGATCCGCGCACGCTGGAATTGTTCGATTACCATGGCGGCTTGGCCGATCTGGCCGCGCGCCGCGTGCGCTTTATCGGAGATGCCCGCCAGCGCATCGCCGAGGATTACTTGCGCATCTTGCGCTACTTCCGCTTTCAGGCGCGCTTCGGTTCGCTCCCCGCCGATGCAGAGGCCGAAGCTGCGGTGAGTGAGCTAGCCCCCGGCATGATGGGCCTTTCGCGCGAACGGGTGGGTTGGGAACTGGTCAACCTGCTCGGCCTGCCCGATCCGGCACCCACTGTGGTGCGCATGGCGGAACTGGGCGTGCTGGCGCAAGTCCTGCCAGAGGTGACGGCGGCGGGGCTGGAAGCTCTGACGGCCCTGACCGCGCATGAGCAAGCACTGGGCGTGAAAGGCGCAGCGATCAGGCGTCTGGCGGCCCTGCTACCCGCAGAACCTGCTGTGGCAGAGCAAGTTGCACCGCGCCTGCGGCTATCGATCCCGCAGCGCAAGCGCCTTGCCTCGGCCGCAGCGCGCGATGGCGCTTGCGATCATCCACGCAGCCTTGCTTATCGTATCGGCATTGAAGAAGCCCGCGACCGGTTGCTGCTGGCGGGCGCTCCGGTGGCGGCGCTCGATGGCTGGGAAATTCCTCAGCTCCCCCTGAAAGGCGGGCAGATCGTCGCGCGCGGAATCAGTGCGGGGCCGGAAGTCGCGCGCGTGCTCCGCTTAATCGAGGCGCGGTGGATTGCCGAGGAATTCCCTGACGAGGCCCGCGTTCTGGAGATGCTCGACGAAGCGCTACTCTGAAGGGTGGCCCTTCCATTCGCGCCGGTCTTCGGCGGCGCGCAGCACTTCGTACGATACTTGCAGCTTCTGGAACGCCTCCGCCGCGGCCTTATCGCCCGGGCGAACGTCTGGGTGGACTTCCTTGGCCTTGGTCCGCCACGCCTTTTTCACCGCGTCAAAATCGGCATCGGGATCAAGGCCAAGCACTTCGAGCGCGCGCAGTTCATCGCGGCTGCGCGTACCATCGCCCGAACCGCCCCATTCAGCCCAAGCTGCCTGACGATAGCCTGCGCCCTCGCCGCGCTCCTGTGCTTCGCGCTGCTCGGCCTCTTCCTTGTTCAGGCCTTCAAAGTAATTCCAACCGGCGTTGTATTCTGCCGCATGTTTCGGGCAAAAATACCAGCGATCAGGGTTGTTGGGTGATTTGGGCGCGGGGCAATCGCCCTTTTCATCGCAGCCCGCGCGGTCGCACAGACGTACGGGAGCCGCCTCGCGCGCGCCCTGATATCCGCGCCAACGCGGAAAGCCCCAATCCGATGATCGTCCGTTACGTGCCATGGCAATGTTCAAAGCCCGACATGCCACCAAACGTCAAGATGGGACGCAGGACATTATCGGTACCGGCCCGGACCATTGCGGCCCGGACCTGTTCCGACGGGGCTGTTTCAGTCTACCGTTACAGTCACGGCACGGCGGTTGCGTGCCCATGATTCCTCGTCCGATCCGATAGCCAGCGGACGTTCCTTGCCATAGCTGACCACAGAAATGCGCGAAGGATCAATGCCGAGGCTGGCCAGATAATTCTTTGCAGCGTTGGCACGGCGATCACCCAAGGCGATATTGTAATCGCGCGTGCCGCGTTCATCGGCATGGCCTTCGATGGTGATCGACTTGGCAGGATAGCGGCCAAGCCACTGCGCCTGGCTTTGCAGGATGCCCTGATCGGACGCATCAATGTTATACCGGTCCGTATCGAAGTTGATCGTATCGGACATCACCGAGGCAAGGAAATCTGCCTGACTGCCCGGTACCGGTCCGGTGGGCTGCACCGGTTGAGGTGCCGGCTGGGTCGGGGCGGCGGTGCCGGGTTCGGGTGGCAATTCCTTTGGCGTCGTTGCGCAGGCACCAAGGCCAAGCGTAACAGCGGCAAGGCCTGCAATCATCAGCGAACGGGACATGTTTTTCTCCTTATGGAGTGTAGAATTGCGACAACGCATGGTGGTGAATACGCCGCCGGTTGGCAAGAGCCGTAAACCACCCTTAATCATTTACCATCAGGGCAGAACCGGGCCCCATGATGGGTCAGAACCATCGACCGGGGTGTTCAGCTTGCGCTCGTTGCGTCCGGTAAGATCCACCTGCCAGACGCCAGTCTTGCCGTTTCCGCGCTGGGTGCGGAAAAACTGCACGATGCGTCCATTGGGCGACCATGTTGGCGCTTCATCCTGCCAACTGTCTGTCAGAAAACGCATATCTCCGCCTGATGGAGTGGTTACGGCAATGCGGAAGTTGCCAGCAATGTGCGTAAACGCAATCTGGTCCCCGCGTGGCGACCATTCGGGTGTGGCGGCGCGACCGCCAAAAAAGCTGATGCGCTTCTGGTTCGATCCGTCGGCATTCATCACATAAATCTGCTGCCCGCCCGACCGGTCACTTTCGAACACGATCTTGCTGCCATCGGGAGAATAGGACCCGCCAACGTCCAGCCCCGGCGAATCGGTCAGCTTGACCGATGGCCCGCCGTCCACTGAAATCCGGTAAATGTCAGTATTTCCGGCAATCGCCATCGAATAGAGGATCCACTTGCCATCGGGCGACCAGCGCGGTGAAAATGTGGGATTATTGCTGGCCGTCACCAGCTTCTGCTTTCCGGTGCCGATGTTGTAGATGTAGATGCGCGGGGCACCGTTGATATAGCTGAGATAGACGATCTGGCTGTAATCGGGCGAATAGCGCGGGGTCAGCGCCGTGGCTTGCCCGTTGGTGATAAAGCGGTGGTTCGCGCCATCGGAATCCATGATCGCCAATTGCTTGCGGCGGCGGTCCTTGGGGCCGGTTTCGGCGATATAGGCGATCTTGCTATCAAAAAACGGGCTTTCGCCCGAAAGCCGCGAATAGACCATATCTGCGCATTTATGCGCCGCGCGCCGCCATTCATCCGGCCTGACAACATAGCCCTGCCGCGCCAGTTCACTGCCCAGCGCCACATCATAGAGATAGCATCCGACGGTAAGGCGGCCATCGCCATTGGCCTTGACGAAACCATGAACCAGCATTTCAGCCGAACGCCCCCGCCAAGCATCAAAAGCCGGGGCGGAAACCTGCCCCAGATTAATGACCGGCAGTGCATCGGGGCCAACCGGCTTGAACAAACCATTGTTTTTCAGGTCGTTGAACACAACCCGCGCAACGTTGCGGCCCAACGCTTCGGTTGTGCCGCCCTCGGCAGCCGTGCTCACGCTGACATCGGTTGGGAATGCGGGTATCGCTATGCCAAGGTCCTGCCATTCGTTCTCGTCCGAGACCGAACCGGTAAGCCCCCCGTCGTCAGGCGATGGCTGGGAGGCTGCAGCCGATGGTGCGGCGGTTTGCTGTGCGGTGACCAGTGCTGGCACTGATACAAGGCTTGCCAACACAAGGAGGCGGCGGATCTTCATTGGGACAACTTTCTGTCGAAGCGGAACGCGGCAATGCGCTTCCATCCGGAATAGTACATAGTAGGCAAATCAAACGGCGATGCCAATTGCACCGCGCGAATGGCTTGCTCTGCATGGCGCTTGGCCTGCGCCTCGTTGGCAGGGGTGATGCCTTGCTGGCTGACAACGCGCGGACGCCCCGCAAGGGTTCCATCTTCGTTGAGGTCCCACGCCAGAACCGTCACCAGCTTGTCCGTATCCACGCCCTGCGGAGCGGCCCAGCGCGGTTTGATCTGGCGCGAGATGGCGCTGGCAAGCGAAGCCTTCACCTCTGGGCCGAGGGTGGCGGCAGGCGGCGTTTTGGCTGTGCCAGGTGTGGTTGCGCCAGGCAGACCTTTGAGGAAGTCTGATCCCACCCGTGAGGCACCACTGGGCGCATCGGGACGGCGACGCGGGCTGGCATCGGCCGTTTTGGTTGCGGTCTTCGCTGTCGCCGGTTTTGCAGGTGCCTGTTTTGCCGGCGAAGCTTTGACAGCTGGTTTGGGCGGAGCCGGACGCGCAGGTGCAGGCTGCGGCTTGGTCGCAGGCTTGGGCGGAGCAGGCTGCACCTTCTGCAAAGGCTTCGGCGGTACTGGCTTCGGCGGTATTGGCTTTGGTGATTCAGGCCGGGGCGGCACAGGCGCAGGCTCTTCAACCGGTTCGGGTTCGGGCTGGGGTTCACCCAATTCAGGCGCGACATCGGGCGCAGCTTGCGCTGCGGGATCAGGCGATGTCGATTGGTCCGCCACGTCTTGCGAGAATG
>CAZSTP010000056.1:11896-15142 GCA_964609325.1 uncultured Novosphingobium sp.
GCTTGCGCTGCGGGATCAGGCGATGTCGATTGGTCCGCCACGTCTTGCGAGAATGTCACTTCCATGCGCTCGGGCGGCAGCTTGATCGTCTTTCCGGGCGGCGCGATGGAAAACGCGACGAGCAGCGCGACATGGGCCGCAGCGGCAATCGCCAGCCCGGCACCTTCGTGCCTCGTCAATCTGCCTGCGGTGGGGTCTCGCATCTGTTCAGGCCTATTGCGGCGCGGATGAACTGTTGGTGACCAGCGAGATCGATTTGAACCCGGCTGCGTTCAACTCCCCCATCACCGCCGCCACACGGCCCCAATCCAGCACGCGGTCTGCCCGTAGCGTGACCAGCGGCGGCTTGGCCCCACGCTCTAGTCCGGCAAGCCGGTCAGTCAATTCACCCGGCGCAAGCTGCTCGTCATCAAGGAACACTGCACCTTGCGCGTCGATCGAGACCGTGATCTGGTCTTGCTCCTGATCCAGCGGATCGGCCTTGCTATCAGGCAGATCAACCGGCACGCCCGCAGCCAGCATCGGCGCTGTCACCATGAAAATGATCAGCAGAACCAACATCACATCAACAAACGGGGTGACGTTGATCTCGCTCATCGCGGGCCGACCACCCCGCCCCCTTCGTCCGCGACCGCTTCCGCCGCCGCCAGAACCTACGGACATCGCCATGGCTCAGACCTCCAGTTCGCGGCTGAGCGAGGCGTGGAAACGGTCGGCAAAGCGATAGAGCCGCATTTCAAAGCGGTTCACGCGATGCGAAAAGCGGTTGTAGGCAATCACCGCAGGGATCGCGGCGAACAGACCAATGGCGGTGGCAAACAGCGCCTCGGAAATACCGGGGGCGACCACGGCCAGCGACGAGTTTTGCTGCGCGCCGATGTTGAAGAAGCTGTCCATGATGCCCCAAACGGTGCCGAACAGCCCGACAAAAGGCGCAACCGAACCGACCGTGGCAAGGAAGTTCAACCGGCTGGCCAAGGCATCGGTTTCCATCACCACCGCGCCTTCAAGCGCGCTGGTCAGGCGTTGGCGCGTACCATCCCGATCCACCACTTTGCCCGAGGTTGACCGCCGCCATTCTGCCAGCGCAGCGTTCACCAGCCGCGCCGAGGGCAAATCGCGGCCCTTGTTGTCCTTCTGGAACTGGTCAATATCGCGCGCTTCCCAGAATTCACGCTCGAACTTGTCGCAATTGCGCTGAACGTTGCCCATTTTGAGCGAGAAGCTGATGATGATCGTCCACACCCACACGCTCGCCAGAACCAGCCCGGCCATGACCGCTTGCACGACAAGGTCTGCGTCGAGAAACAACTGGACCGGGTTAAGCGATGTTGGCGCGAAGGGAACGCCTTGGCTTAGCAACTCGAACGTCATGAGGCTTCAGGTCCTTCAGCTTGGCTTAGAATAGTTTGAAATGCGGCCACCCATTCGCGTGGCTGGCGTCGCGGACGGCCGTTGGGGGCAACGAATGCCACCCGCACTTTCGCCTCGCACAAAAGCGTGTCGTCCCTGAACGCACGCTGCACGATCCGGCATGATGCGGGGGAAAGTTCGGAAACATGGCTGCGCAGCAGCACCGCATCGTCCAGCTTGGCCGGGCGCAGAAACTTGAGATCAAGCGCGCTCACGGCATAGGCCCCCTCACCCGCCTCATGCGCGGCGCGCTGGTCAATGCCCAGCAGCCGCAGCATATCGGACCGCGCGCGTTCGAACCAGCGCAGGTAGTTGGCATGATAGACCACGCCCGAAAGGTCCGTGTCCTCAAAATAGACGCGGACGGGGAACAGGTGCTGGTCGCCGTCGAAACGGCCGGAAGGCGGTTCAGGTAAAGTCATTCGCCGCCGACTCTACCCTTGCGACGAGTCCAAGAGCAAGGGCTGGTTAACGCCTTGACTGTGCAACAATGCGTTTCAGCGCAGCAGCATCGGGCCAAGCGGTTTTCCGGCAAACAAATGGACGTGCAGATGCGGCACTTCCTGATGGCTATCCGTCCCGGCATTGGCGAGCAGGCGATACCCCGGCGCAACCAGACCCATCTCCCGCGCCACGGTGCCCACCGCCCGCACGAACCCGGCAATCTCGGCATCGCTCGCCTTGGCCGAGAAATCGTCCCAGCTAACGTAAGCCCCTTTCGGGATCACCAGAACATGCGTTGGCGCTTGCGGATTGATATCGTGAAACGCCAGCGCGAATTCGTCCTGATAGACGGTTCTGTTCGGGATTTCCCCGCGCAAGATCTTGGCGAAGATATTCTGGTCATCATAGGGTTGGGTTGCATCAACAGCCATGATTCACTCACTCCTGCTGGCTTTTTCGACAATGCCCGAGGTGCCTTCGCGGCGCTGCAGTTCTGCCAGCACGTCAGCCAGCGGCACGTCTTTGGCCGATAGCAGCACCATCAGGTGAAAGATCAGATCCGCCGCTTCACCGACCAGTTCGGCGCGGTCTCCGGCCAGCGCGGCGATCACCGTTTCGGTGCCCTCCTCGCCCACTTTCTGCGCGATCTTGGCGATGCCTTTGGCGTTAAGCTTTGCCACATAGCTGGCGGCAGGATCGCTCAAGCGTCGCTGCGCAATCGTGGCTTCAAGCCGGGCGAGAATATCGCTGTGTTCGGGAGCGTGTTCCATAGTTTGCGGCATGGATGGGAGAGGCGCGCCGGTCAAGCCATTCGGGCGCACATTCACCTACACAAAACGCCAACCATTGGCGTCTATTTGCGCTTGCGCGCCACCTTTCTGCCCACAACCAACCCCACAACGCCAAGCGCGAACAGCGCGCCGTCACTGGGTTCCGGAATGGAAACGCCAACGGATTGGGCCGCCGCCGGGACGGCAACGGCAAAGGCGGCAATAAGGGTAAGTGAAATGCGAAGCACGCGGGGCGACCTGTTCTGGCAAACCTTCATGGTTCGAAGGCCCGTCTGCCAGAACAGACGGTACGCGTTAACCCCTTAACTTTAATGGTTAATGACCCATTACGGGACGGGTGGCGCTTAGGAGCGCGCAGGCAATCCTGCAGCGCGCAACGCCGCATGGGCCTGCGCAATGGAATGCGTGCCAAAGTGGAAGATTGAAGCCGCAAGCACAGCGCTGGCATGGCCTTGCGTGACCCCCGCCACCAGATGATCCAGCGTACCAACGCCGCCACTGGCAATGACCGGAACCGGCACTGCATCGGCAATTGCGCGCGTCAATTCAAGGTCATAGCCCTTCTGCGTGCCATCGCCGTCCATCGAGGTGACGAGCA
>CAZSTP010000057.1:0-8807 GCA_964609325.1 uncultured Novosphingobium sp.
GGATTTTGATGGCAAGCGTGACCGAATTGAAGTCAAACTTGATCGTACCCGAAGTCGTGCGCCGGATTCTTACTGAAAATGGCCGGGTCATGCGGGTGCGGAAGGGCCATGTTTTGCTGTCGGTGGGATTGCCAGCCAGCGATGTCTATCTGGTTGTTGAAGGACTTTTGAGCGTGTCTCTGGTATCGGCGCAAGGTCGCGAAACGGTGCTGCGTGCGATTGGTCCGGGCGAGATTTTCGGTGAATTGGCAGCCATTGATGGCCAGCCTCGCTCGGCCGATGTTGTTGCGTCGAATAACAGTTGCCTGATGGTCATACCGGGCAAAACCTTCCTCGATCTGATTGCGAAAGAACCGGTGCTCAGTTTGTGGTTGGCGCGCTATCTGGCGCATCAGGTGCGCTATCTCACGAACCGGATCTATGAGCTTTCGACAATGGCGGTCGGAACGCGGCTACAGGCCGAACTGCTACGGCTGGCAGAAATGACCGACAAGACGGGCGGTGCGAGCATTTCGCGCGTTCCGACCCAATCGGAACTGGCGGCGCGTATTGGCACCAATCGCGAAACCGTGACCCGCGAATTCTCTTTGCTGGTGCGGGAGAGACTGGTCGTAAAGGAAGGCCGGCGGATTGTCATTCCGTCGGTGAGCAAACTGGCAGAGCGGATCAAGCGCTATTCGCAGACGGTGTGACAAAACTTTGGTTCAGCCTTGCCAGAAGCGATTGCCAGACCTGCACTTTTGCGAATAGCTTCGTCCGCTATGAGCAAGGATCTTAATCGACCGAATATGTCCGCTGGCGGTGCCCCCGTTCAATCGTCAAGGTGGCTTGGCCGAATCGGCTGGTTTTTTGCGCGGTGGGTGGCGGCATTTCTGTTCATCTCGGTTGTACAGGTCGTGATTTACAAATTCGTGCCGGTGCCGATCACATTGACCATGTTGATGGACGAGCATCCGGTCACCAAAGACTGGACTCCGCTCGAAGACATTGACCGCGATATGGTGGCTGCGGTGATTTCAAGCGAAGACGGCAAATTCTGTCTTCACAGCGGGTTCGATCAAGACGCCATCATGCAGGCGTTCAAGCGTAACGCACAGGGCGGGCGCATTCGCGGCGGCTCCACCATCAGCCAGCAGACGGCCAAAAACGTGTTTCTGTGGCAAAATGGCGGCTATTTCCGCAAAGCGCTTGAAGCCTGGTACACTGTTTTGATCGAAACGATATGGGGCAAGCGCCGGATCATGGAGGTCTACCTCAATGTGGCTGAAACCGGCATCGGCACTTATGGCGTAGAGGCAGGGGCACAGCGGTATTACGGCAAAAGCGCCCGCAAATTGAGCCCGGTCGAGGCCGCCCGGATTGCCGCTGTTTTGCCTCAGCCCAAAAAGCGTGAAGTGAACGGCGCAGGCGGTTTTACACGCCGCCACGGCAATTCCATCGCGCGCCGCGTTGCGGTGGTCAAGAACGAGGCATTGGATGCCTGCGTCTATCGCTGATCGAATCCCAGCACGATTCGCGCACCCAGTAAACCTTGGCCGATCATTACCTCGACCTTGGCAGGTGATGTTTCTTGCAAGCGGTTGTAGATGTCCTCGGAAATGAAATAACGGCCTGAACCAATCACTGCATCGCTCCGGTCTGGCTTCAGCCAGGCCCAGTGGTAGAGCTCGCGGCTCTTGCTGGCATGTGTCACCTCGGTCCGCTCCAGTGTCATGCGCACTGTGCTCTGGCCGCGCACGATCGCGCCGTTTACACTGGGCAAAACACCCACGGACCAAACCGGCCAGCCCAACAGGGCGGTAACCGCACAGAGAATCGCTGCAGACTTGCGCAGCTTAGGCTCGGATAGCTGCGCAATACTATAGCGCCACACCCCAAATGCCGTCACCGCCGTGGTAACCAGACCCGCCAACTTCAAACCCGACCCTGGTGCAATGTCGCGCGGCCAATGGTTTCCCACCAGCAGCAAGAGCGCGAAAGTCAGCAAGATCGGTGCCGCAAATGGCAGCATCGCCTTAACAAACAGGCTTGGGGGTGCCACATTGCGTTGCGAACTGGTCCGTTTCATTCGCCAAGCATAGCCAGCAATGCTTACCAAACCCGAACGGGCCATCCCGTTCAGCCAAAACGTGACTGCACAGATGGCTTGAACGGATTGATCCTTATGCCACAGGGTTGACGCCCTGCGGGTCATCGCCTATCGGCCACAGCCTGATTCCGGCACGTCGCACTAGCGGCGATGGTCGCCTGTTCACCGATTTAAATGAGAAGAGCAAACAGATGAAGCGCACTTTCCAGCCAAGCAACCTCGTGCGTGCCCGCCGCCACGGCTTCCGTACGCGCTCGGCAACCCCGGGTGGCCGCAAGATTCTTGCAGCCCGCCGTTCGCGTGGCCGCAAGAAACTGTCGGCCTGAACACAGCCGATATCCTTTCGGAAAGTGCGGTCGCGGGGATGACCCGAATCGCCACTATTCGGAACCGGGCAGACTTTGTTGCTGCCAACCGCGGAATCCGGGTCGCAAGGCCCGGATTCGTGCTGTTGGTGAACTGCGATGCCGTGCCTTTTGCCGACGCTGATCTGCGCTTCGGGGTAACTGTCACCAAAAAGATCGGCAACGCGGTTGTCCGCAACCGCATGAAGCGCCGCTTCCGCGCGCTGTTGCGCGAAGCGCTGCCTGCCTCGGGCATCCACGGCGCTGACCATGTGCTGATTGGCCGCGAAGGCGGGGTTGAGCGCGATTTTGCCGCATTGCGCGATGAACTGGCGGTGGCGCTTGCCCGCGCCGCAGAGGGCAAGGGCGATCCGCCGCGCCGGCGCGCATCGAATTTCAAGCCGCGCAAGTGAAGCGTCTTCTCATCCTGATCGCGCGTGGCTGGCAGCTTGGTCCATCGCGGGTTCTTCCGCCATCTTGCCGCTACAGCCCATCCTGCTCGCAATACGCGATCGAGGCGGTTGAAAAGCATGGCGCGATTAAGGGTGGCTGGATATCGGCGAAGCGGCTATTGCGCTGCCATCCGTGGGGTGGGCACGGCTACGACCCGGTTCCGTAGGCTCTTCCCTTGACGAGAAATTACTGGCTGCCTTGCGCGGCATTTGACTGACAGGACGCGAACACGGTGCAGAATCAGCGTAACATCATTCTGGCCGTGGTGCTCACCGGCCTGCTGCTGCTGGGTTGGGAATCGGCCATGCGCTGGTTTTATCCGCAAGCGGGCAAGCGCCCTGCGGCTGTGGCTACTGCACCTGCTGCGCCCGGAACACCTGCCAAGCCAAGCCGCGAGGGCGGGTTGCTGAACCCTGCCGACGTGGCGCTTGAAAAGAAAGACTTGCGCGCCGAACTCGCCGCCGGTCACCGCGTCATCATTGATGCGCCGGGCCTCAAGGGTTCAATCAACCTCAAGGGCGCCCTGCTCGACGATGTATCGATGGCCCGCCACCGCGAAACGGTCGACAAGGCCAGCGCGCCGGTGCGCCTGTTCTCGCCCGCTGGTACGCCTGCGCAACACTTCGCGCAGATCGGCTGGGTGGGTGAAGGCGTTGCAGCGCCTGATGCCAAGAGCATGTGGACGGCTGACGGTGCAAAGCTGACGCCGCAAACGCCGGTCACCCTGCGCTGGAGCAACACTACCGGACAGACGTATTCGATCCGCTATGCGATCGATGCAGATTACATGATTACCGCAACGCAAAGCGTGGCGAACGGCGGTAATGCGCCGGTGGTCGTGCGCCCCGTAGCTCAGATTAATCGCACAGATAAGACCGCAAGCGTTGATACTTGGCAGTTGCATTCCGGACCAGTTGGCGCGTTTGACGGGGCAGTTAACTTCGATAGCAACTATTCTAGTGTTGTTGAGGCAGACGGCCAGACGATCAACCCGAAAGGAAAGACCGACTGGATTGGCTTTACCGACATTTACTGGATGTCAGTTCTCATTCCTGACGCCGTCGCAAAGCCCACAGGTGATTTTCGGTCCATCGGCCATGGACTGTTTCTCGCTGATCTGATCTACCCCACGGTCTCGGTCGCTCCGGGCAAAGTGCAAGCGCAAACCTTGCGGCTTTTTGCCGGGGCCAAGGAAAACAAGGTCCTTGAAAAGTACGAAGCCGCAGGCGTTACCAACTTCAGCTATGCGATCGACTGGGGTTGGTTCTCGTGGTTCGAAAAGCCGATCTTCTGGTTGCTGGATTCGATCTTCAACAAAGTCGGCAATTTCGGCCTTGCCATTATCCTGCTTACGCTTGTCGTGCGCGGTGTGATGTTCCCGATTGCGCAGCGCCAGTTCGCCTCGATGGCGGCCATGCGCGCGCTCCAGCCCAAGATGAAGGCGCTGCAAGAACGCTACAAGGACGACAAGCAGACGCAGCAGCAGAAGATCATGGAATTGTACAAGGAAGAAAAGGTCAATCCGCTTGCGGGCTGCCTGCCCATCTTCCTGCAAATTCCCGTGTTCTTCGCGCTTTACAAAGTGCTGACGCTGACCATCGAAATGCGGCATCAGCCCTTCGTGCTGTGGATCAAGGATCTCTCCGCGCCCGATCCGCTGCACGTGCTCAACCTGTTTGGCCTGCTGCCGTTCAACCCGCCAAGCTTCCTGGCCATCGGCATTCTGGCGATCCTGCTCGGCTTTACGATGTGGCTCCAGTTCAAGCTGCAACCCGCCGCGATGGACCCTGCACAACAGCAGATCTTCTCGATCATGCCGTGGATCATGATGTTCGTGATGGCACCCTTTGCTGCCGGCTTGCTGATCTACTGGATCACCTCGAACCTTTTGACCATTGCCCAGCAAAAGTACCTCTACAGCAAGCACCCGCAGCTAAAGGCGCAAGCTGAAAAGGACCAGACGGACGTCACCCGCGCCGTTACCCGCGAACAGAAGGCTGCTTCCAACCGGAAGCCGAAAACACCTTGAACCCAGAAGATATCCGAGCCGATGCAGCCGATGCTGCCGCCAAGGCCGTACTCATCGAACGCGCGCGCCTGCTCTTTGCAGGCCGCATCGAGTTCCTGAAGTCTGCGCCTGCGCTGCACTTCCTGCCCGATCCCGATGTGCCAGAGGTGGCCTTTGCGGGCCGTTCGAACGTTGGCAAATCGTCGCTGCTCAATGCGCTGACGGGCCGCAAGTCTATAGCGCGCACCTCGGTCACCCCGGGCCGCACGCAAGAGCTCAACTTCTTCGAAGTGGGCGATCCTACGTTGCTGCGCCTGGTCGATATGCCCGGCTACGGCTTTGCTAAGGCGCCGCCCAAGGTGGTGGAGCAATGGCGCAAACTGGTGCGCGATTTCCTGCGCGGGCGCGTCGTGCTCAAGCGCGCATTGCTGCTGATCGATTCCCGCCACGGTATCAAGGACGTCGATACCGAGATGATGAAGATGCTCGATGAGGCTGCCGTCGGCTATCGCGTGGTGCTGACCAAGGCTGACAAGATCAAGGCCAGCGAACTGGATCAGGTCTATACCGAAACGCTTGCTGCCGCCCGCAAGCGCACTGCTGCCTATCCTGAAGTGCTGGTCACCTCGTCGGAAAAGAAAATGGGCATTGAAGAGTTGCGCGCCGCGGTTCTGGCCGACAGCGAGATCTGACTTCTCTCTTCCCAGCCAGACGGTTGGGGAAGACAGTCAACACCCGCGAAACCACAACATGGGCCGGGTTGGCGATTGAGGGATAATAGGGCGATTCTGTTGCTAGGCTCGCCCCCAGCCCCCGGTTTCCGATTCTGTTACCCGGTTCGGTCCGAACCGTGCTCACGCTTTATAACTTCAGGGCGTTAGCCCCTAGAATTATGCTGCGAGAGCAAGTGCTTCGTTGTCGTTGGCACTTGTGAGTTGTGAGCCTTGAGCAGGTTACTCAGCCTGGGCAAAAACAGCGCTTTTCAACACACGTCGATCCTAGTTCGGCCCCATCAACACCCTTGCGACAACAAGGCCAGATTCCATAAAGAACCTGTAGTGATGGTGGAGCCGCCGGGTACCGCCCCCGGGTCCGCTGTGCCTATTGCACGCCGCAGTTTATCACCATAGCCGGTCGAAACCGGCAGGACCTCATATAGGGTGCTTGTGCCAAATGAAAAGGGGCAGGATTTCTCCCGCCCCTCCAAAACCGGTTTTATCGGTAAGGCTCAGCCTTTGGCCTTCAGAGCATCGCGGATTTCTGCCAACAATTCGATCTCGCTTGGACCGGCAGGCGCGGCAGGCGCGGCAGGCGCTTCTTCAGCCGGCTTTGGCATGACTTTGTTCGCGGCCTTGACGATCAGGAACACGACGAAAGCCAGGATCAGGAAGTTAACGATCTGCGTGATGAAATCGCCATAGCCGATCATGGCCACGCCTGCTGCCTTCAAATCGGCATAACTGGCGGCATCGCCTTTGAAATCGGCAGGTAAGTCGCTCAACTGAATGAATAAATTTGAGAAATCCTTGCCGCCCGAGACGAAGCCTGCAACCGGCATAATCACGCTTTCGGTAAGCGAGGTGACCACTTTTCCAAACGCTGCACCGATAATCACGCCGACAGCAAGATCCAGAACATTTCCACGTGAAATGAACGTCTTGAATTCACCAAGCATTCCCATAATTCCCCCTCAGCGTGTTAACCATATTCAGGCACTTCTGTTGCCATTCGGCGGCGATGACAGCAAGCCTCAATCGGTTGCAAAACCGAGACACTCTTGAAGTGCTGTCCGCTTGCGCTATCTCATGGGGGATAAAGGACCGTGCTTGCGGTCCGATCCTAAGGGGTACGATGCCGATGGCCGCTATTCGCTTCAGCTCAATCGCGTTTGCAACTGTTGCCGCCGCCAGCCTTGCAGGTTGCGGGATCAATTCGGTCCCCACGGCCGAGGAAGAGGCCAAGGCCCGCTGGGCCGATGTGGAAAGCTCGTACCAGCGCCGCGCCGATCTGATCCCGAATCTGGTTTCCACCGCCAAGGGTGCCGCCGCTTCGGAAACCACGATCCTGACCAACGTGACCAATGCGCGCGCGGCAGCCACATCGATCAACATCACCACCGATGATTTGTCGAACCCGGCGGAATTCGAAAAATTCCAGAATGCGCAGAACCAGTTGACCCAAGCGCTGGGCCAATTGCGGACTGTGGTGGAAAACTATCCGCAATTGCAGAGCCAGGCGCGTTTTGCCGATTTGATGGTCCAGTTGGAAGGCACTGAAAACCGCATCAACGTGGCGCGCACGCGTTATAACGAAGCGGTGCAGTCCTATAACACCACGATCCGCACGTTCCCCGATGCCATTGGGGCAAAGCTTATCCATGGTGCCAAGCCGATGGTGCCGTTCAAGGCGGCTGCGGGTTCCGAAGTTGCGCCTACGGTGAATTTCGACATGAACGCACCGGCTCCTGCCAACCCGGCTCCGGCAGCATCGGGCAATTGATATGACCGCCCAATTGCGGGCATTCTTTCGTACATGTGCGGTGCTGCTGCTGGTCTTGGCCGGAACAGCACACGCCGCCATGCCGCCCAAACCTGCTGGCCCGGTGCTGGATCAGGCGAACATCATTCCCGATAATCAGGAAGCTGCGCTTGCGCAGCGCCTGTCGGCCTATAATGCGCAAACCGGGCGCTCGGTGATCGTTGCCACAGTGGCCTCGCTCGATGGCGATGATATCGCGAGCTATGCCAATATCTTGTTTCGCGCGTGGGGCATTGGTGGCGCAAAGACCGATCAGGGCCTGCTGTTCCTGATTGCTCCGAACGATCGCCGGGTGCGGATTGAAGTGGGCTATGGGCTGGAAGAATTCATGCCCGATGTACTGGCCGGGCGGATCATTGCTTCGGCTGTCACTCCGCGCTTCAAAGCGGGCGATTACCCGGGCGGTATCAACGCCGGGGTCGAACAGATTATCACCCAGCTAAGCCGCAATCCGGCAGACGCCAAAGCCGTGGCCGAAGCTGCTGCGGCTGCCCGGCGCGAGGGTGAAGGCAGCCCTGCGAGCACGATGGCCAGCGCGATCTTCTGGATCGTGCTGATTGTCTTGGCCATCGCCATCTTCGGGCGAGGCAATCGCCGTTACGGTCAACGCCGCAGCGGCATTGATCCGGGCATCGTGTTGTGGGGCATCAGCGAAATTGCGCGCTCGGCATCGCACAATAGTCATGGCTCTGGCTGGGGCGGAGGCGGTGGTTCCGATTGGGGTGGCGGAGGAGGCTTCGGCGGCTTTGGTGGCGGCGATTCCGGTGGCGGCGGCGATTCCGGTGGCGGCGGCGCTTCGGGGGACTGGTGATGGCAAAACCCGCAATGACAGACGCCGATCACAAGCTGGTATCCGATGCGGTCGCCGCAGCCGAAATGCACAGCGCGGGCGAGATCGTCACCATCGTGACGCCCCGGTCGGACGATTATCATGATGTCGCGCTCGTATGGGCTGCGCTCGCGGCTTTCGTAGCCCTGTGTACCCTTGAACTGGGATCTGGCTTTTTCCTCCCGCAGATTGAACATCTTCTCGGCCTTTGGGCTTTCGAGTGGACACCGCGCGCGGTGCTCGGATTGGCGCTATTTGCCGCCACGACCAAGTTTCTTGTGGTCTATCTCCTGATGCGCTTCACTGCGCTTGGTATGTGGTTGACCCCGCGCCGTGTGCGCAATGCCCGCGTGCGAACCCGTGCGCTCACCTGCTTCCGCGTTGGTGCAGAAAGCCGGACCTCGGGCCACACCGGCGTGCTGATCTATCTCAGCCTTGCCGAACACCGCGCCGAGATCATCGCCGATGCTGCCATCGCGTCCAAGGTTTCACCCGAAACGTGGGGCTATGCGATGAAGGCGATGCTTGATCCGCTCCGCCAGGGCC
>CAZSTP010000057.1:8907-15005 GCA_964609325.1 uncultured Novosphingobium sp.
CCCGAAACGTGGGGCTATGCGATGAAGGCGATGCTTGATCCGCTCCGCCAGGGCCGGATGGCGCAAGGGATGGCCGCAGCCGTGGCTGAAGTCGGCAAAGTGCTTTCCGAACACTTCCCGCGCAGCGAAGATGACGTTAACGAATTGCCTGATAGGCTGATTGAAGTCTGAATCCGGAGATATCATGAGCCTTGAGGAAGAGTACCGCGACCAGCCCGAAGAAGTGCGCTGGGAAGGCAAATATATTGCCGCTAAAACGCGTGGACGCTGGGAATATGTCGGCCGCGCACGCAATATCCGCGCGGCAGTGATTTTTGCGGTCGACGATGGCCATGTGCTACTGGTCGAGCAGTTCCGTGTACCGTTGGGCCGCCCTTGCATCGAATTGCCTGCCGGATTGATCGGTGACGAGGCGGGATCGGAGAACGAGGACGCCGCCATCGCGGCGGCGCGCGAATTGGAAGAGGAAACCGGCTATCGCCCGGGACGGGTAGAATCTCTGGGGGAATTCTATTCCTCACCCGGCATGGTGACCGAGGCTTTCACGCTGTTCCGTGCGCTCGATCTGGAAAAGGTATCGGACGGTGGCGGGCTGGAGGGCGAGGGCATAACCGTGCACCGCGTGGCCTTGACAGATGTCGTCAGCTTCATCGCGGGCAAGCGCGCTGAAGGTTATGCCATTGATACGCGGATGTTATTGCTGCTCTCGCCGAGCATTCTCGGCTGATTTCAGGCCCTCGAAGATAAAGAACCGGAGAGCATCAATGGGCAGAGTTACCGGAAAAAAAGCGCTTGTCACTGGCGCTGCCCAAGGCCTCGGCGCGGCCCATGCGTGGATGCTCGCGCGCGAAGGTGCCAGAATTCTGCTGACAGACATAAACGGCATTGGCGCATTGGCCACTGCTGCGGCGATTGACGCCGAACTGGGCGTGGGTACCGCCTTTGCCATGCGCCATGATGTGACCAGCCCCGATGATTGGGACAAGGCGCTGGCCATGGCAGCCGAAAAGCTGGGTGGCCTGTCCGTATTGGTCAACAACGCCGGCGTGGGCGTGCGCGGCAATATCGAAACCTGCACCTTGGAGGAATGGCATCGCGGCTTTGCCATCAACGTCGATTCTGTGTTCCTCGGTTGCCAAAAGGCGTTGCCGCTGTTGCGGGAGAACCAGCCCGCTTCAATCGTGAACATCAGTTCGATCGCGGGTTTGATCGCATCGGATTCGATGCCGGGGTACAATGCCAGCAAGGCGGCGGTGTGGATGCTGACCAAGTCGGTTGCGCTTTACTGTGCCAAGCGCGGCTGGGACATCCGTTGCAATTCGGTCCACCCGACGTTCGTCGATACACCCATCCTTGATGATATCAGTGCCAATGCGAACCTAGAAAAGTCCGTCGTGATGGGCAAACTGGCGCGGCAAGTACCGCTCGGACGGGTGGGGGTGCCCGATGATATTGCGGCGGGCGTGCTTTATCTGGCTAGTGATGAAAGCCGGTTCATGACCGGGGCCGAGCTGAAACTGGACGGCGGAATTTCGGCGATGTGATCGATATCGCTCGCGGTTATGAAGCGATGCGCACAGCGGCTTCACGCTCCATGCGCACCGCATCCAGGATCTTCGCCCCGCCGATAAAAACGGCACCGGTTGCAGCGACGAACAGCAGTTTGCCGCCAAAGCCGGGATATTCAGTCAGGTAGGCTTGGCCGCGTTCAACTGCACCCAAAGACAGCGCGTAGATGATCGCAAACGCCTCGAAACGGGTCTTGATGGTGAACAGGCGGGCGATCTTGTTGAGCATTCGGGGTACTTATCCTCTGTTACCGACAAGCTTTGCAATCATCGTGCCAGACCCTGTTTTGCTGGATTGTTGCCTGCTAAACTTTCCGTCACTGTAAATTGCAGCGACAGGGGTGTAAACGGGCGCTGTCAGGACGATCAGGACAGTTCACCAAGGCCCAGCGCGTCCAGCAAGGCAGCGCGCGCCGCAATGACGGTTCGGCCCAAAGATTGCGCGCCAAGATCGGCAGGATCGATCTGTTCAGGCCAGTGCGCGGCAACGACGCTTTCGATCAACGCGGCTTTGGCCTCGTCCAACATGAAGCGCGGGTCCACCGTGGCAGGATCCGCCACCACCCGCAGGCGCAAACACGCAGGGCCGCCGCCATTGGCCATCGATTGGCGCACATCGACCGGCAGTACGCGGCGGATCGGTCCGTTCGATGCGAGCATACTATCAAGCCAGCGGCGCACCGAAGGCGTCTCCCACGCTTCGAGCGGGATAACGAGGCCCATTTCGCCGGTGGGCAGCGTCAACAATTGGGCGTTGAACAAATAGCTTTTGATCGCATCGGCAAGGCTGACCGCGCTGGCGGGCACGACGACGATTTCGGCTTCGGGCAACTTGGCGCGGATGGCGGCATATGTGCCTTCAGGATCGGCAAAGGCCTGTTCGTGGGTGAACAGTACTCGCTCGTTGGCCACGGCGACGACATCGTTATGGAAAGCGCCCGCCGCGATGGCCTCGGGCGCTTGTTCGATAAACAGGCAGCGTTCGGGGCTAAGGCCATGCAGGCGGGCGACGGCGCGGCTGGCCTGTTCGTGCTGGCGCGCGGGGAATGCACCGCCGGTCTTGCCATAGACGAAAAGTTCGAGGCCGGGGGCATCGTGGGCTGTGGCCATGCGCATGTGATTGGCCGCGCCCTCATCGCCAAAGCAGGCAGGCACAGCGTCGTGCACGGCAAAGTGCGCGGTACTGGCAAAGGCGAGGCGCAACTGGCGCACCGTATCGGGCCATTCCTGCGAGCGGTGCGGCATGGTGACGAGGTTTGCAGCGGTCAGGTGGCAACGGCCATCGGCGGTATCGGGTGCGGGACTGACCGTGGCGGCGTTGGCGGTCCACATCGACGAGGCGGACCAGGCAGCGGCGCGCAACCGGCGCTGGGCGGGATCGGCTTCATCGATGGAGTTGAGGCCCAATGCACCGAGCAGCACAGGATTGGGGCGGCGCAGGGGCGCAAACAGGCCTTGCGCAAGGCCTAGCCCAAGATTGTGACGCATCTTCGCAATCCCCTGGAGCGCGGCAGCACGGGGATAAGACGGCTCGCCTGCGTGGGCGGACGAGGCCAGATTGCCGAGGCTGAGGCCAGCGTAATTGTGGCTGGGGCCAACAAGGCCGTCGAAGTTGATTTCAACGAGGGGCATCGGGTGTGTCCTGATCTTCCATCACGAAGGGGGAGAGGAAGTTAACGGGCGATATGCCAGACTGTTTCGCCTGCTGAAACGTCGAGCGCAGCGACTGCAACCGGATCGATCACCAAACCATCGGGCATGGCTTCCACTTGGGCGAAAGTGCAGCGGTAATCGGCGAGGCGTCCGGTAGCGACCAGCGCCTGTACCGTATTGATGCCTAGAGGCGCGCGGACATGCGCGATGACAGTGGTTTGTGCTTCGCAGATCGAGCGGACGCGATCAGTTTTGGCTGTCATGGTGGGGCCACCGTCGAAGATATCGACATACCCTTCATAGGCAAAGCCTTCATCCTCAAGCATCCGCATGGCGGCGCGGCCCGAAGGGTGGGGCAGGCCGATAGCGGTGCGCGCGGTTTCGGGCAGCATCGCGATATAGATGGGGTGCTTGGGCATCAGATCGGCGATGAACTGGTTGCCGTTGATCGCGTTGAAATAGTCCGCTTCCTGAAAGCTCATCCCGAAGAAGCGCCCGGCCACGCCATCCCAGAACGGTGATCCGCCGCGTTCGTCAATCGCACCGCGCAGTTCTGCCAAAATCTTTTCGGCAAAACGCTGGCGGTGCATCGCGATGAACAGATAGCGGCTGCGCGCCAGCAGCATGCCAAGCCCGCCTGCGCGTTCGTTGGGATGGAGAAACAATCCGCCGACCTCGCTCGACCCTTCGAGGTCTGTGACAAGGCCGAGCATTTCTGCGCGGAAGGTGCGGTTCAGTTCCTTGGAATGCTGGGTAAGCGTGGCTTTGCGATAGGAATAGAACGGCCATTGCCGCCCGACGCTGGTGAATATCTGGCATGTCCCGCGCACTTCGCCTGTGGCGCTGTCTTCCAGCACCAGCACGAACAATTCGTCTTTCAGGTTATGCGGATCGCCCTCTTCCTTGTTGGCATAGGCCTGACAGGCGCGGTCCAGCTTGGCGGTAAGCGATTTGCGATCTGCGGGAAGATTGGTGAAGCCGCCACCGGTCAGCTTGGCCATTTCATACAGCGGTTGCAGATCACTGGCGCGCGCGGCGCGGATACGGAACGTCATCAGCTTCCCCCGGATAGCCGGTGCAGAACCAGCGCCGATAGCGCGGCGCGTTCTGCCAGAGACGGCACGATCAGATATTCCTGATCCGAATGGATTGCGCCGCCGCGCACGCCCATCGTATCGACGACGGGTACGCCACAGGCGGCGATGTTGTTGCCATCGCAAACCCCGCCAGAGGCTTGCCAGCGGATTGGCTGGCCCAGCGCCGCGCCGCAATCGCGCACGAGGCCGAACAAGGCTTCTGCCTGCGGTGTAAGCGGTTTGGGCGGGCGTGAGACGCCGCCGTGGAGGTGGATGGAAACATCGTGCAGCTTTTCGATCACGCGCACAGCCTCGCGCAGCGCGGCGGCAAAGGCGTGTGCCTGTTCAGGCAAGCGCGGGCGCACGTTGAAGCGCAGTATGGCATGGTCAGGCACGACGTTGTTGGCGCTGCCGCCATCAATTTTCGCCGGATTCACTGAAAGCCCGGTTTCCTCCAATGCCTTCAGCCGCAGCGCCAGATCGGCTGCGGCGAGGATCGCGTTGCGCCCGTCTTGCGGGTTGCGTCCGGCATGGGCGGAGCGGCCGGTGATGATCGCGCTGTAATTCCCGCTGCCGGGCCGCTCGCCCGCCAAAGTACCATCGGGCAGGGCAGAGGGCTCGTAGGTGAGCGCCGCAGCCTTGCCGCTTGCCAGTTCGGCGATGAGCGGGGCCGAGGAGAGGCTGCCGGTTTCCTCGTCAGCATTGATCATGACATCATAGCCGACAGATGCAGCCGCGGGGCTGGTTTCAAACGCGGTAAGCGCAGCGAGGATTACTGCGATTCCGCCTTTCATATCAGCAACGCCGGGGCCGTTCAGCGTCTCGGCATCAAGCCATGTCAGCGTCTGGAACGGGTGTGAGGGCGCAAAGACCGTGTCCATATGTCCGGTCAGCAGATAGCGTCGGTTGGCTTCGGGGCGCACGGACAGGACCAGATGTGCGCCATTGGCGGTTTCCACCTCTTGCCCGTCGGCGGCGATGGTGGTGGCGGGTGTGGGTGCGATTTTGCTTACGGTGCCGGGTAAGGCCGAAAGGGCATCGGCGAGCAGATCCCATTGGCGGGAAAGGCCGGTGATATTGCCGGTTCCGGTGTTGATCGCACACCATTGTTCGACCTGTGCCAGCATTTCAGTGGCATCAATGGTGGCGATCAGGCTGCATTCGGTGGCGGAAATCTGTTGCATCTGCAACTGTCGTAGCCTTTTGCGGGGGCCGGGTGAAGTCCCTGTCATGTCATGCGACGCTGCGGTCAGCGCCCCTGCAACCCGAACGGAGGGCAGATGATTGTAAATCGTCAACCAATCATGCATAAGATTGACAGTTCCTCCCCAGGGCCAACAGATTCGGCGCGCCGCAGTATTTGGCGTGTCCGGGTGATCACGAAAATGGACATGGGTGAAATGAACGAACGTATTGAGCGCAGCGGCCTTAAAGTTGACGCAGAGCTTAGCCAATTCATCGATAACGAAGTGCTGGCCCCGCTCGGGCTTGATCCTCATGCGTTCTGGCAAGGCTTTGCCGTGCTGGCAGGCCGGTTCGCGCCGGTAAACCGCGCTCTTCTGGCCAAGCGCGATGCGCTTCAGGCTTCGATTGACGCATGGCATCGTGATCGCAAGGGCAAGCCCATCGATCCGGGCGAATATCGCGCGTTTCTGACCGGGATCGGCTATCTGGTGGCTGAGCCTGAAGCGTTCACAATCGGAACGCAAAACGTCGATCCGGAAATCGCGACGATGGCGGGGCCGCAACTGGTTGTGCCGGTGCTGAATGACCGCTTCGTGCTGAACGCCGCCAATGCGCG
>CAZSTP010000058.1:0-14923 GCA_964609325.1 uncultured Novosphingobium sp.
TTCGGCAAATACCGGGCTGCGTCCCGCCGCCTTGGCAATCCGGCGGTTCAATTCGCCCATCGTCACCACTTCAGGCCCGGCCAGCTCATACGTCTTGCCGCCATGTGCCAACGGATCGGCCAGCGCGCTCGCCACTGCCTCTGCCGCATCGTCCACAAACACCGGCTGCAATTTCGCATTCGGCCCGAACACCGGCAGCACCGGCAGCTTGGAAACCAGTCCGCCAAACATGTTCAGGAAATTGTCGTCCTCGCCAAACAGGATCGATGGCCGCACCACCGTCGCCGTCGGGAACGCTGCCAGCACCGCCACTTCGCCCTCGGCCTTGGTCCGGGCATAGGCGACATCGGAACCCGCATCCGCGCCCAGCGCCGAAACGTGCACAAACGCCTTCGCGCCCGCATCCTTGGCCGCTTGCGCCAACGCCCTCACGCCTGCGCCCTGCAACCCGTCCAGATTGCCCGCAAACGCGCCCACCAGATTGACCACCGCATCAACCCCGATCAGCGCCTTGGCCACCGTGTGCGGCTTGAGCACATCAACCGCCACCAGTTGCGTCTGCCCCAGTCCGCCCAGCGGCTTCACCCGGAACGCGCGTTCGGGATGACGCCCGCACACGCGCAGCCGCGCCCCGCGCGCCAACAGTTCCTGCGCCAGATGCTTCCCGAAAAAGCCCGTGCCGCCCACCAGCGCCACCAACATGCCATCAAGATCGCGTGTTTTGCCCTGTGCCATGTGCCCTCAATCCTGCAAATCGCCACAACACCCAAACCGGAGTGCCCGTATTCCCCGCCTTTGGCACAGCAAAGGGCGCGCTTTCAATGCCGAACATCCCCGATCTGCCCTCTACAGAAAAAAGAGTCTGCGATTCTCGATTTTGCCCCGTTGACACCCCGCCCCCCGTCGCCTAGTTGCGCCCTCCTACCCGGCAGTTGGCCCTTTCGCCATCTGCCCCGTGCCCAGATGGCGGAATTGGTAGACGCACCAGCTTCAGGTGCTGGCGCTCGCAAGGGCGTGGAGGTTCGAGTCCTCTTCTGGGCACCATTTGTTCTTCCGCGGGGAACTCTGACGGCGTAAAAGCCACAGTTTTCTTTGCGTTTTACGTCCTTGGGCGATCGCCCGTGAGTCCCGATGAAGACCCCGGGCCGAGCTCATCTGGGGGCTTTCTCGAATCCCTCGTCCTGGGCTAGTTCCCAAGTTTGTCGAGCAGATCACTCCACCACTGCATCATCTCAACACGCTCCGTCCATTATGCAGACCGGTTGTATATCGCACTGACTGCACTGCCTACCTGACGGGACATCGCCCTCTCAATTGCGTCGGGATTCCATTTCACGCTCCCATTAAGAGGGGGCGAGACTGCCATCTTCCAATACATCAACGTGTTCTAAAACACCCGTAGGCGCCATGCATATCTCGGCGGAATCGGCCCGCTCGCATTCGAAGCCAAGGTGGCATCGTGAGCTAGGTGACGGGCGCAAAACTGTTACAAGTCCAATGGGGCGTGCTGGAGCGGGGTAACGCTCATTCCTTGCGCCTCCGCCGGACGATCGTCTGCGCGCTGGTATACTCCAGCAGGCCCTCAATGCCGCCCTCAACGCCGAGTCCCGATTGCTTCATCCCACCAAATGCAGCGGTTGGTGAAAGATACTGGGTTTCGTTGACCCAGACGGTGCCACTCGCAATCCGCCGTGCAATTTCTGCCGCCCGGTCTTCGTCAGCCCCCCAGACCGATCCGCCAAGGCCGTATTCCGAGGCGTTGACGCGTGCGATCACGTCCTCGTAATCATCGAAGCGGATCAGCGGCAGAACCGGGCCGAACTGCTCCTCCTGCACGATGCGGCTATGCTCAGGAGGATTGTCGATGATCGTGACCGGCACGAAGTAGCCTGGCAGTCCCGCCGCATCCCCACCGGTCAGGAAAGTGCAGCCGGTTTCGCGGGCATCCCGGATCAGGTCCAATACGCGCCGGTATTGCGGTGCATTGTTGATCGGCCCGATTCTGGTGCCCGGCTCGGCCCCGTCCCCCACCTTCACCGTCCCAGCATAGGCGACCAGCGCATCGCATAGCGCGTCATAGACCGCATTGTGGACATACATGCGTTTGGTAGCGATGCAGATTTGACCGTTGTTGCTGAACGCGGCCCAGAACAGGTCCTCGGCGACTTTCCCTATATCGACATCGTGCATGACGATGGCCGCATCGTTGCCACCCAGTTCCAGCGTGACCCGTTTCAGCGTGGGCGCAGCAGATGCCATAACCCGCCGCCCGGTTGCGGTAGAACCAGTGAAGCTGATCTTGTCGAAGCCGGGATGGCTTGTCATCCATGGCCCCAGCGCATCACCCCCGGTCACCACATTGAGAACGCCTTGCGGCAGCAGATCGCGGACCAGTTCGCCGAACTTCAAGGTGGCCAGCGGCGTGAAGGGCGATGGCTTCAGTACGATGGTGTTGCCGGCGAGCAAGGCCGGGGCGACCTTGAACATGGCCAGGCCGAGTGGGAAGTTCCAGGGTGCAATCGCGCCCACCACCCCAAGTGGTACATGGCGCGTTTCGCTGTACCGCTCGGCGCTGTCTTCGTTGATCGTCACCGGCAGATCGAGGGCTGCCGCCCCCGCCAGCCAGTAGCTTGCCGCCAAGACTTCGCCCTCGGCCTCGGCAAGCGGCTTACCCTGTTCGGCCGTAAGCAGATGCGCAAAGGCTTTAGCATTGGCCGTGATCGCCTCCGCCATCGCCAGTAGCGCCGCCTTGCGCCCGGCGATCGGTGTGGCAGCCCATGCGGGGAAGGCCGTTCGCGCGGCGGCAACCGCGCGGTCGAGATCACTGGCCGTCGCATCTGGCGCGCGGGCGATCACCTCTTCGTTTGCCGGATTGAGGACGTCGAAGGCCGCGTTGCCGCTTTCGAGCTGCCCGCCGATCAACATGGCATAGTCCGACGTGAAGTTCATGCAGATCTCCGGAATGATAGTTGCAGTTCAGGGGATGAGGACCACCTTGATGCACTCGCCCCGGGCTTGCGCGACAATGGCCTCGTTGATCCGGGCCAAGGGGAATGTCTGGATCAGTCGATCGAACGGAAAACGGCCTTCGGCATGAAGGGTGATAAGTTCGGGAATAAACGTGTGGGGATCGCTATCCCCCTCGATGATACCGATGATGCGCAACCCCGGCGTCATCAGCGCGGCGACGTTGACGGAAATGGCCGCCTCCGGCCGCGATGGAATGCCCACGAGACCAATGGCCCCGCGGCTGCCGAGGGCTGCCAGCCCCGCCTCGATCACGGAAACGACGCCCGAAGTGTCGAACGCGAAATCAAGCCCCGTCGGCACGATCGCGCGCAGGGCCTGGGCGAGATCGTCGGTTGCGGCCGGATCGATCACGTGGGTGGCACCAAGCTCGAGCGCGATGCCGCGGCGCGCGGCAACGGGTTCGACCAGAATGATCGTCTTACATCCCCGGATCACCGCCCCCATGATCGCCGCCAGTCCCACCGGTCCACCGCCAAAGACGGCAATGCTCGAACCGGCCTGGCAGGCCAGCGAGTTCATGACACCACCGGCTCCGGTCTGGAAGCCGCAACCCAGCGGCCCGAGCAGTTCCAGCGGCACGTTTCCCGCATCAACTTTTACGACATTGCGCGCACGCGTAACGGCAAGAGCCGAGAACGAGGACTGTCCGAAGAAATGCGAGGTGATCCTCTCACCTTCCCGCGAATAGGCCGTCGATCCGTCCTCCAATCGGATTCCGGCATAATTGAGCGCCACAAAGTTCTGGCAGTAGCTTGGCAGGTGTTCATCACAGCGAGGGCATTCGCCGCAGCTGGAGAAAGCGATGACGACGCTGTCGCCCACGGCCAGACCTTCTACATCTGCGCCCACTGCCTCGATGATGCCCGCGCCTTCATGTCCCAAGACGCCGGGCAAGGCGAAGGGCGCAAACTGGTCGCGCATGACCAGATCACTGTGACAAAGGCCAACGCCCTTGATCGCCACACGTACTTCACCCGGGCGCGGCGCTTCCACATCGATCGTCTCGATGGTGAACGCGCCGTGGCTCTCCCGAACAACCGCAGCATTGGCCTGCGTCATTCCGCTTTATCCTTTCTAATGCCCTGTTCGCTCTTCCGGAGGCAGACCTCCAGGACTGCTCAGGCCTGGAACCGGGGTGCCGGAACAAGAAGCTCACCACCCCGGTTGTCTGGCAACAGCTTCAGAACCGCTTGGTCATCTGGGCCATGACTGTGCGCGGCATTGCACCAAGACCGAACTGGTCGGCCAGTCTTCCCGCGTTGGTGCCGGTTCCCGATCCGGTATTGACGCCATCGACAGCACCGTTGAAGTATTGCTTGTTCGTCAGGTTCTTGCCGATAACCGCAAACTGCCAGTTGTCGTCCTCCGCACCCAGCCGCAAGGCGATATCGAGAATGCCGTAAGACGGATTGCGGGAATGCCCTGCACCGAAACCGGATGCGAGGTAGGACGAGCTGAACCGCGTATCCACGCTGATCCCGGCGCGCAAACCGCCGCCCACAGCACTATCATAGGCTACGCCCAAAGCGCCGGTCCACGTCGGTGCAACCCCCAGTTTTACACCTTTCAGGTCCTGACGTGATCCGGCTGGTGCGCCTGCCGCGATTTGCGCTGCGGTAAGCCGGGTAAAGCCACCGCCGGCATTGGGCACCAGATTGCAACCCATGCCCGGTGTCTGCCCGACATAGCATGGGGCATCTGGAAAGTTCGTGTACTTCGCATCGTTATAATTGAGCGAGCCGTGAATGTTCAGGCCATCGATCGCCCGCGGGGCATATTCGAATTCGAATTCGGCCCCCTTTGTTCGCGCATCGGCGTTCAGTGTCTGGAAGGCAATGATCAAAGAGTTCAGGAAGTCCAGCTGGAAGTTCCTGTAACCGTAGGTGTAGACGCCCAGATTGAGCCGCAACTGATTGTCCAGCAACGTGGATTTGATGCCACCTTCGAAGCCGGATACGGTTTCCGGACCGAACACAAGGTCGGATGCAGGGTTGCCAAACGCGGAATCGATACCTCCATTGGAAAAGCCGCCAGACTTGTAGCCGGTCTTGAAGGCGGCATAGATCATCATACCGCTGACCGGCTTGTAGGTCATCGATACTTCGGGCGACCAGTTGTTGAATGTCTGATCGCCGCGCGTGGTCCGGTTGACGATCCAGACCGGCGCAAACGCAGGGCTCACGTAGGGCTGTACGAAAGCGCTATCCTTCGTTTCGTGGGTGTAGCGAAGACCGCCATCGATTTGCAGCGTGTCGGTCACTTTCCAGGTGACTTGCGCAAACGGGGAGATCGTCTCACCTTTGGTGCTGCTTACCTTGTAGGCATCGACATACTGCAAACGGCCCGCCGCCGGAATATTACTGAGCGAGAAGCTGACATACTGCTCGAATTCACGCTTGGTGCTCTGATAGAGCACGCCCGCCATCAGATTGATCGGGGAATCGAACGAAGTCAGGAACCGCGCCTCGTTGGAAAAAGCTTTCCAAGATGAATTCTCGGTCACCCAGATGGCAAACGGGTTGGACTGGAAATCGCAAGCGCAAATCCACTTGTTGTTGTTCCAGTTATAGTTCGTCACGTTGGTGAAAGTGACGTCGCCCATGCGCCATTCGAACGTGTTGGTGGCCTGTGCGGATCGATACTTGTTGTAGAGCCCGCCGTCTCCGGCAAACGGATAGTTGGCGGCTTGGGCGGCAGGTATGTTATTGACATGCGTGACAAAATTGAACCCGCAATCATATCCCGCAAGTTGCGTCTTGCCGGTGGGGCAGAAATAAGGAACCGAGTTGAAGCTTGAATTGTTTAGATCGCTCCGCGTGAACGAAGCCTTGAACGTGTTGGTGATATCGCTGTCCGGCTTGAACTGGAGCGTCAGCCGCCCGATCAGGTCGCGGTTACCGGGTTGATTGCTACTGGTCGGCTGCGAAGTCTGACCAGTGAGCGGGTGGAAGTACGGGGTCGAAACGTTGTCATACAGGCCGCCCCAGGCCTTTGTGCCACGCAATGCAATGCGAACGCCGAGCGTATCGCTGACTGGGCCCGAGATCACCCCTTCCAGTTGGGCCTGCCGGGCATTGAATTCGTAAGAACCACGCACCATGGTTTCCCAGTCCGGCGTCGGATCAGCGGTCTTGATAGAGATCACGCCGGCAGTTGCATTCTTGCCCACGAACAGGACTTGCGGGCCCTTGAGAACTTCCACGCCCTGCAGGTCGAAGAACCCTTCTTCGATGATGCGGCCCTGTCCGTAATAGACGCCATCAACCACCGTCGCGACCGATTGTTCGATCCCGATCGAGGTCGATGACGATCCGATACCGCGCAGCGTGATCTGGGCACCCGGCCCGGTCGGCGCATGCGCGACATTGAGATTCGGGGTCGCTGCAGCGATTTTCTCGATACTGGTAAGGTCCCGGCGATTGATGGTTTCCGCCGAAATGGCAGTGACCGCAACAGGGATTGACTGCGCGCTTTCCGAACGCTTGCGTGCCGTGACGATGATTTCGGTTAGACCACCATGCTCTGGGCTGGACGCAGCCTCCGCAGTTGCATCCTGGCCAAAGGCGGCCCCTCCCCAAGCCATAAGGCATGTGCCGATGAGAAGCCCTTGAATTCCCTTTACCATTCTCCCCCCCTTTTTAATCAAATGCGCATGCGTTTTTAACTTCATTCCGCGCGCTCATGCTGCCCGGCCGTGCAGTGCACGGTCTACGGAAGAAGAAAAACGCGAACGCATTATACCTAAGTCAGATGGCAATTCAATACTATACCGTAGTGCATTTTTTGACAGCGTTAAACTTTTTAGCGTCCAAAAATGGTGTAGGTGCAGTACAATTGATGAAATTTGGAGCGGGCATAGCGAACGCATAAAAGCTGATCAGATGTCCTCGATCGCATGCGATTAATGCTACTTGCCACAGCTCAGGCCTGCAAAATTGCAGCGCCGTGCAATCAAGGCGCAAGTAAGCTTCCTGATCAAGTCGCTCCCAACCGCAACTTTATGCGAACCGCCGTGCTACGGAACTGGTCGCCCTTACCGATCCGTGGCTCGACACAACTGCGAAGGCTGGCCAGAATAGGGCGTTCCACCCTCTGGCTCTATCTCTTCAATCGCCCAACCAATCGGCTGTAATCTGGCCCCTATGCCCCTCCGGCGCAAGCGCTGCGCGCAGGGCTTCCAAAAGAGGCGGCAGCGCTTGCGTGAAGACGTAGGGCGGGTTGACGATAAAAAGGCCCGCGCCGTTATAGATGCCCGGCTGATCGCTATCGTACAACCAATGCTCGATGCACAGGAATTTCGGGATGCCCAGTTTGCGCAACTGGTGTTTCCATTGCGCATGCATGGGGCGCTCCTTCAGCGGATACCAGACCACCGTCACGCCATGCGCCCATTTGCGGCAAGCCGCGGCGAGCGTGGCTGTGATACGGGCGCGTTCGTCCGTCTGCTCGTATGGCGGGTCGACCACCACCACGCCGCGCGAGCTGCGGGGCGGCACCATCGCCAGCCAAAGCTCGTAGGCGTCGCGCTCATGCACGGCGGCGGATGTGTCGCGCATCGCGCCGCGCAGGGCATAGGCGTCCTCGGGATGCTTTTCGTTCAGGATGAGCAAATCCTGCGGACGCATAAGCTGCGCCAGTATCCGCGGCGAGCCGGGGTATAGCTGCGGCCCGGCCCCGACATCCACCACTTGCCCCACATTCACCGCCTGTACGGCAGCGCGGTAGTCGTCCAGCAAAGGGTTTGGATCGGCAAAGGCCCGAAGCACGCCCTGCGTGCATTCGCCGGTGCGTTCGGCCTCCTCGCTGTTAAGGTCATACAACCCGCAGCCGGCATGGGTATCAATCAGGGTCAGCGCGCCCGGTTTTTGCTGCAACGCCCGCACGAGAGCAATCAGCAGGCTGTGCTTCACCACATCGGCGCTATTGCCGGCGTGGAAGGAGTGACGATAGTTCATTGCGCTTCAAAATCCTGACAGTCTGCCTGTGTACGCGTTGCCGGGCACGATTGTCGAGCGCGTGGCGATTGAAGCAACTGATCCAGCGTCCGTATAGTAATCGGGCGAAAACCCTCAAGGCACTTCCACCACAAGGCCGTCAGTCCCCGCCCCCCAAAAAAACGACGACCTTTGGCCAGCGCGGCGTGCCTATCCACATGCCTTTCACCAGTTGTAGCGCAGTGAACCCGTGATTGTCCGGCCAGCCCCATAATAGCAGCTGTTATTGAACGGGCATGCCGAGACATGGGTCTTGTCGAAGAGGTTCGCACCATTGACCGCGACACTCCAGCCATCGAACATCGCCGACGCCATACCAAGATCGTAGCCGACGACGGCATCGACGAGGACGAAGCTCTTCGTGGTGAAGCGCTGGAACGTGGCAAGGCCATTGATCACGGCATAGGTCGTCGTGCCATCCGATCCGCCGACATAGCGCATTCCGCCGCCAAGGCTCAGCCCTGCAAGCGGCCCAGTTATCCGACCCGCCTTGGCGAAGTCATAGGAAAGAAAAGTCGAGCCGGCCCATTCCGGCGTGCCGAGCTGGCGCGTGCCGGTGGTGGTCGGGATTGCGGTGGCTGTTGCCGTTCCTGCTGTAGCAGGCGCACCCTGGGTGATAATCGCATCGGTATAGCCCGCCGCCACAACGATATCGAAACCCGGCGTGATTTCGCCGCGAGCTTCGAACTCGACCCCGCGCACCTGCACTTCACCGATCTGGATCTGCGAAGTTGACGGAACGCCTCCCGTTCCGGCCAGCGGATCGCTGACCGGCACCTTTTGACGGCGAAGATCGTAGACCGACACGGTGAACAGCGCATTGGCCCCGCGCGGCTGGAACTTCACCCCGGCCTCGTACTGGCGTCCGGTTACCGGCTCAAAGGGCGCGCCCAGGTAGGTCGATCCGGCCTGCGGTTCGAACGATTCCGAATAGCTGAAATAAGGGGAAACGCCGAACGCGAACTCGTAGAGCGCGCCGAGGCGCATGGTGAAGGCGTCCTGCTCCAGCCGGGTGACGCTGCTGTTCTTCTTGTTGAGGGTGGCTTGCGTGTACCAGTCCTTGCGCCCGCTGGCGATGAGTTGAAGGCGGCCGATAGCGATCTGGTCCTGCAAATAAATACCGACCTGATCGCGCTTGCTGTAAGTGTTTGTATAGGCGCCCGACAGCGCGGTGAGATCGAAACTGGGCAGGGTGCCGCCATAAGCGGGCGCAAAGAGATCGAGGTTCGGAATGCTGGTCAGCGGGTTGCCGGTCTGGCCGGTGTTGAACTGCTGGACGTTTTCGCCGGCAATACGCTGATAATCGAGCCCGGCCAGCACGCTGTGCTTCAGGGGGCCGGTAGTGAACTTCGCATTGAGGTTGTTGTCGATCGTCAGGGTATCGAAGTCCTCGTCCGCGCCGCCGCCGCCGCGCACGATTGTCGCAAAGTCCGATTTGCGGTTGCTACCCGTACCCGTCGTGGCAAAACCCGCCACATAGAGCTGCCGGTAGGACAGGGTATTGTTCTGGAAGCGGGCGCTTGACCGCGCGGTCAGATGCTCGCCGAAATCGTGACGGAACAGCAATTCCACTGATTTGGCCTTGTGATCGTAGCGTTCGTATCCAGGATCACCGGTATTAATGTCTCGCGGTAAGGTGCCGAACGGATTGGGCAGGACCGAGCCAAAGGCCGGAACGCCCGAATAACCGCCGCCGCTGGGTGAGCGCTGATACGTGCCGATCAGCGTAAAGCTTGTCGCCGCATCCGGCACAAACGTGAGCATCGGGCTGATGTGCCAACGCTCGCTAAACGTGCCGTCGGTCAGGCCGTCTCCCTTCTGCCAGCCACCCACAACGCGGGCCAGCAACTTTCCGTCAGCGGTGAGTGGCTGATTGACGTCTGCAACGAGACGCCTTGTCGCATAATTGCCGATCTGGCCTTCGATGCGTCCTGCTGAAACCGGTTCGGGTATCTTGCTGGTAAGGTTGATGAGGCCGCCGGGCGTCGAATTGCCATAGAGCACCGATGCTGGTCCCTTCACGACGTCGATATGGTCGACGCGGTTGAAGTCGATTTGCGGCATGGAATAGGGGCCGGCAAGCAAACGCATCCCGTCGAGGAAAACACCCGGCGAAAAGCCGCGTAGAATCAGCTGGTCATAGCGGGTGACCATGCCTCCGCGCTGGTTTGCCGCCACGCCCGCGACATAGCCGAGCGCCTGATTGATCGACAGCACGTTGCGCCGGGTGAGTTCCTCGTTGTCGATCACGGTAATGGTTTGCGGGGTGATGATAAGCGGGGTTCCGGTCTTGGTGCCCGATGCTGCCTTTGCGTCCTTCAGGCCGGTCACAACAATCGCAGTGCCCCGTGCCCCGGCCTCCTCCTCGTCGAGATCGCTTGCATATGCGTGTGCCGGAACCAGCACTGCCAGCGCGGTACATGCGCCAAGCAGAGTGGCGCGGCGGTGAGTAGCGGGGTGGCACGATGCTTTGCGGGAACCTGACGGGATGGACATGGGACTCTTTCTTTTTGCTAATGCGAATGATTCGCGATTGCTCTTAGATGTCTGTTTCGCTACACGCAACCCATTCGCATCGAAGGAAAAAAGATGGTGCCGATCACAAATGGACGCGGCAGCCGCTTTGGCTGGCGCATGACTGCCCGTTGCTTGACGGCACTCTTGGGTGGCTATGGTGCTGCCGCTGCGCTGGCCTCGCTTGGTGCGCGGCTACTGCCGGTTGCGCCGGTTGAAGCAACCGTCTGGGGCATGACGTTCTCGTTCGCATTCTATGTCGCGCTTGGCCTGTGGGCGTTCCACGAGCCGCGACTCCACCGTGTTGCAATCACGATATGGGGCGGCGCGGCGTTGCTGGCGGGCATCGTGTATCTTTTGGGACCACGCGCATGAGCGCCCCGACAACGGAAACGGCGCGCCGCCTCCGGCAATCGATGGCGTGGATCCACACGTGGCTAGGCCTGCTGGCGGGCTGGATACTCTTCGCGATGTTCCTGACCGGCACCGCCAGCTATTTCAGACCCGAGATAACGCGCTGGATGCAGCCCGAAGTCCGCCTTGCTCCAGTCAGCGCAGTGCAGGCGGCCGGAGCGGCGGTGGCGCATCTTCAGTCAGCCTATCCCGGCGATGAACAGTGGTACATCTACCTGCCCGAAGATCGCACCGGAACGACGCGGGTCTTTACCCGTCCACGCCCCGATCCCGACCCGAAGGCGCCTGCTGCGGCGCGCAGACCCGAACTCACGCTTGATCCCGCCACCGGAACGCCGGTGACGGCGCGCGAAACCCGGGGAGGCGAACACTTTTACCGCTTCCACTTCCAATTGCAGCTGCCGCACCCTTGGGGACGCTGGCTGGCCGGGCTGTGCGCAATGTTCATGCTCGGCGCGATCATTTCGGGTGTGATCACGCACAAACGCATCTTTGCCGATTTCTTCACCTTGCGCTGGAGCAAGGGCCAGCGTTCCTGGCTTGATGCGCATAACGTCTCGGCCGTACTCGCCCTGCCCTTCCACGCGATGATTACCTATACCGGGCTGATCACGCTCGTCCTGATGTATATGCCCTGGCCGATCGTGGCCAACTACAAGCAACCCGAGACTTTCGCAGCCCAAGCCTATGGTAACGATCCTGAGGACAAGCCATCCGGGCGATCTGCCGCACTTGCCCCGATCGAACCGATGGTCGAAGCGGCCATGCGCGAATGGCATGGTGCGCGACCGGGCACCGTCATCATCCGCAACCCGGGCGATGATGCTGCCACAGTCACGATCGCGCGCGGAGCCGACCAGCTCAACGCACGCGCTGCGCAGATAACCTATTCAGGCACGGCCGGCAGCCGACTTGCGGCATCCCCGCCGCAAGGTGCGGCGGTGACCACGGCCGGGGTCATGCTTGGTCTGCACATGGCGCGCTTTGCCGGGCCTGCGCTGCGCTGGTGCGCCTTTCTGCTGGGCCTGACCGGTGCCGCCATGGTTGGCACCGGATTGCTGCTGTGGACCGCAAAGCGGCGCCGGACCGGCCTGCCGCAGTTTTTCGGCGGCGGGCTGGTCGAGAGGCTGAATATTGGCACGGTTGCCTGCCTTCCTGCGGGCATGGCCGCATTCTTCCTTGCCAACAGGCTCATTCCCTCCGGTCTTCCCGGGCGGGCAGACATCGAGGTTTCGGCGATGTTCTGGACATGGTTCGGCCTTGCCGGGCTTTCGCTGCTGCGCCCTGCACACAGGGCATGGGTCGAGACGCTTGCGGTGTCGGCCATCACGTTTGCCGCTGTTCCTGTGGCCAATGCGCTGCTCACCAACCGTGGCATGCTGCCAAGTCTGCGCAGCGGTGACTGGCTGTTCGTATCGTTCGACCTTGCGATGTTGGCAATCGCCGCAGCCTTGGCCTTTGCGGCAAAGCATGCCCATGCCAAGCGCGGGGAACTGCCGCGCCGACGCAGCGCTTCGGCTGCTGCAATTGTTTCAAGCGAGGCCGCCGATGCCGTTTGAGGCAGGCCTCTTCGCCTATGCCGGGCTTGCGGGCATGGCCGCTGCGATGAGCAGACACCGTCCCCGTACCGGGCGCATACCCTTGCCGCATCCGCACTTGGCCCGCGCAATCGGTGCAACGCTCCTCGCTCTTGCGATGCTGGTGGCCATCAGACGCTTCGGGCCAGAGCAGGGGATCGTTGCAGGCGTCGCGCAGATCTGTCTGGCTGCGAGCTTGCTTGTCCTGCTCATGTCGTGGCGCCAGCAAGTGGCATTTGCCTTGGCTTTGCCATTGGCCGCGGTGGCGACTCTGATGGCGGCATCGACCTAACCTCGCGGCCCGCAGCGTCGGCGGGCCGGCTCCGTAACGGCAAACCAGATTGGTCGGAAAGCGCTTTAATGCGTTGGATTATAGTCAGTCCCACCTTGATGAAACTCGCCTCGCCGAGCAAGGGGACGAGCCGGTCAGTCGCCCCAATACCGATCGTTTGATCGTCGCCAATCGTTCTCACGACGGATACCCACGTTTCCAAGGAGGCCTAACCACCCGATGCGGAAGTTGTCGGGAGGAATAAGTTACCGCCAGCCGGATTGACGGCGCAGAGCCGTGAGGCAATCGCTGGTCACGCGCTATCTTCCCCCGGATGAACACATAGTCCGTGTCCATGGGTAACGGGGGAATCAGAAGTGACAACGAACACTGCGTCCGAGAACTATGCAGGGGTCTGGGACAGCCGGCTTGGCTTCGGTGCCCGCCCCGTCCTGATGGTGATCGATTTCGTCCAGGGCTAGACTCTTCCCGAAGCGCCGCTCTATGCCCCCGGTGTGGCAGAATCCGTCAAGCAGATGCCGGAACTGCTGCGCGTGGCGCGCGAGAAGAACGTGCCCGTCATCCACAACGGAGGACCCTTACTTGTTGGGAACCACGATCTGCCGCACCGCCTCGCCACGGGTCATGCGGTCCATCAGCACGTTGATCTCCTCAAGCGGGTTGACCGAGGTCAACAGCTTTTCAACCGGCAGACGTCCGGCACGCCACAACGCGATATAACGCGGGATGTCACGTCCGGGCACGCACGATCCCATGAAGCTGCCCATCAGCGTCTTGACTTCGGCCACCAGTGAAAGGGCGTTGATCTTGAGTTCTTCGTTCGGGTTGGGCAGGCTGACCGTAATGATGCGTGCGCCACGTCCCGCAGTACGGTAAGCATGCGCCAGCACAGCCGCCTTGCCAACCGTTTCGATCACCACATCGCTTCCGCCAGCGCCCTCATCGTCCCCCGGAGCAAAAGCTTCCGTTGCCCCCAATTCAAGCGCGAGCGCACGTTTTTCCGGTGCAGGATCGACCACGCGAATGGGTTGGGCGCCCACCGCAACTGCTCCGAGCAGCGCGGCAAGGCCAACTCCGCCAAGCCCGTAGATCGTCACGCTTTCACCCGGACGGGTCTGTGCAGTGTTCATCACCGCCCCGACACCGGTCAGGACTGCGCATCCGAACAGCGCTGCGATCTCGGGCGGGATATCGGAATCGATCTTCACCAACGACCGGCGGTCGACCACGGCCTGCGTGGCGAACGCGGAAACGCCCAGATGGTGATGCACCGATTGCCCGCCATCCTCGCCGATGCAGGACAGGCGTGATCCGCCACGGATCAGCTCACCCCTGCCATTGGCGGCCTGGCCCACCGCGCACAAATAACTCTGGCCGCCAAGGCATTGCGGGCACTGTCCGCAGGCAGGCAAAAAGACCAGAACCACGCGGTCGCCCACAGCCAGCGAAGTATCGCTGCTATCGCCCATCATCAGCACGGTGCCTGATGCCTCGTGGCCCAGCACCATCGGCATCGGGCGGGGGCGATCCCCGTTGATGACCGAAAGATCGGAATGGCACACGCCCGCAGCGTCGATCCGAACCAGAACCTCGCCGGGGCGCGGATCGGCCAGTTCCAGCGTTTTCACTTTAAGAGGCGTGCTCTCCGCATAGGGCAAAGGGTTGTTGCCGGTGCGCTCCAGAAGGGCGGCTGCAATACGGCGTTCAGTCATCAATCTTTTCCCGTTTTCTGTTCAATTTGCGCAAGGCTTCGCAACCAGTTGGCGCAATCACTTTGCCGCAATCAGGCACACATCCGGGCTGTCGCCCCGCGTCCACCGGCGGCCCCGGCATAGCAGCTTGCAGCCTGCGCATCACCTGTGGGTGCGCTTGCTGGAGCGTGGCCGCCAGTCGGTGATTCCGCGCGGATTGCTGCCCGTCGCGCCGCAGGGGATTACCCGCTTGCAGCCCCGGTCCTGTGTTGATCGGCAAACAGGCACGTGCGACAGCCATCGGTCCGGGCAAGGCGGCCATGCCTGCGCCTCTAACCATGGAAGATAGTGAAATGAAGATTGCAGTATTTGCCGGTGACGGAATCGGCCCCGAAGTGACGCAGGAAGCGG
>CAZSTP010000059.1:0-1327 GCA_964609325.1 uncultured Novosphingobium sp.
TTGGCAGGCAAAGTTGCCATCATTACAGGCGCCAGCAAGGGCACCGGGGTTGTCATGGGCAAACAGTTTGCCGATGCAGGCGCCAAGGTGCTTATGGTTGCCCGCAGCGAAGACGCTGTGAAGGAAGCTGCCGCAGCAGCAGGCAATGGTGCCATCGGCATGCGCGCCGACGTGACCAGCGAAGCCGACAATGCCGCCATCGTTGATCGCGCGCTGGCAGAATGGGGTCAGGTTGACATCCTGCTCAACAACGCCGTCATCCCCGGCAAGGACCTGCATGTGTGGGAACAGACGCTGGAAAACTGGAACGACGTTTTCGCCATCTGCATCACCGCGCCGATGCTGCTGTCGCGCGAAGTGCTCAAGCGTTCGATGCTGGAACGCAAGACCGGCTCGATCATCAACTTCTCGTCGACTGCTGGCTGGACCGGCATGCCGCGCAAATCCCACTACGTTTCGGCCAAGGCAGGCCTGCGTGCACTGACCAAAGTGATCGCCACCGAAGCCGGCCCTTACGGCGTGCGCTGCAACTGCCTGGTTCCCGGCGGCATCGAAACCGATCTGTGGCGCAACTGGGGCATCCGCATGGCTGCCGAACAGGGCATCACCTTCGAAGAGTGGAAAGAAAAGACGCTTGGCGATGTGCCTTTGCGCACCATTTCGCAGCCAGAAGACATCGGCAACCTTGCCCTGTTCCTCGCCAGCGACGATAGCCGCACCATCACCGGACAGTCGATCAATTGCGACGCCGGCAGCATCATGATCGGCTAAGGGAGAAATATCATGGCAAAGACAATCGAACAGCGTCTTCTGGAACTGGAAGACCGTGAAGCCATCCGCCAGGTCGTGGCCGGTTACGGCTATGCCGTCGACGGGTTGAACGCCCAGGCCGTGGGTGAATGCTACGTCGATGACGGCGTTTATGCCGTTGGCGACATCGGCAAGATGGAAGGCCGCGAAACGATCGAAGCGATCACCCGCGATCCGGGCCATCTGAAGTATGTTGGCGCCGGTTGCGCGCATATCGCAACATCGCCGTACATCGTGCTGGATGGGGACCGCGCGGTTGCCACCTGCCACACCATGGTCAACATGCACGGTGAAAACGGCTTCTTCATCGGCCGCCTCAGCGCATCACGCATCGATCTGGCGCGTCAGCCTGACGGCAGCTGGAAGATCACTTACCGGCAGAACTACATGCTGAACGGCGATCCTGCGGGTTCGCAATTGCTTGGCCGTCTGAAGGAAGGTCCGGCAGCAGCCTGATCGAATAAGGAGCCCGATCCTGTGGTGGAACCATCCGTACCCGGCATGACCGACCTTGAAA
>CAZSTP010000059.1:1427-14781 GCA_964609325.1 uncultured Novosphingobium sp.
ACGTCAAGGCCCTGCTCGACAAGGGCCGGACCACGGTGCACCATTCGCACACGCCGGACATCACGTTTGAATCCGCTACCAAGGCCAAGGGCATCTGGGGCATGGAAGACTTGATCTTTGATTCGGATTCCGGCGAGCTGCTGATCCACGGCTTTGGATTTTATCACGAAACCTATGAAAAGCGTAATGGCAAGTGGCTGTTTACCAGCCGCCAGCTGAAGCGCACCCTGGTCCGTGAAAAGCCCGAAAGCAGCAAGGCCTGAAATCCAGAAGGGGCGGCCATGACTACGTTCGATGAAACGTTTGACTTTGTTGTGGTCGGCAGCGGCGGCGGATCGATGTGCTGTGCGCTTACCTTGCGCACAGGCGGCAAATCCGTCGCCATTCTGGAAAAGACCGCACTGATCGGCGGCACCACCGCCCGATCAGGCGGGGTCATGTGGATTCCCGACAACCGCTTCATGAAGCGCGACGGCATACCCGACAGCGCGGATCAGGCCATGGCCTATCTTGATGCCGTCACCGCCAATTCCAATGACGCCCCCGGCACCTCTGCCGAACGTCGCCAGACTTACGTGGCGCAAGGCACGAAGATGGTTGATTTTCTGGTATCGCAGGGGATCAAGCTGAACCGCGTTTCCTATTGGCCGGACTATCACGATGAACTGGCCGGCAGCTCGGAAAAGGGCCGGACCGTCGTTGCCGAACTGTTCAATGTCAACGAACTGGGCCCCTGGAAGGCCAAGCTGCGGCCCAATTTCATCCCGATGATGAGCACGCTGGATGAGATGCTCAAGCTGCGTTTCATCAAGAAGTCATGGGAATCAAAACGTATCGCCGTGCGATTTGGCCTGCGCACGATCTTCGCCAAACTGACCGGCAGGCATTATGTCACCGCAGGCGCAGCGCTTCAGGGGCGGATGTTTCAGGCCACGCTGAAGGCAGGCGTTGAATTCCGCACAGAATCCCCTGTCACCGAATTGATCGTCGATGGCGGCAAGGTTGTCGGCGTGATGACGACCAATGACGGCAAGCCATGGCGGATCGGCACGCGGCTGGGCGTGCTGATCAACGCGGGCGGCTTTGCCAAAAATCAGGCCATGCGCGATCAGTACATTCCTGGCACTTCCACCAACTGGAGCCTTGCGACCGAAGGTGACACCGGTGAAATGATCCGCGAAATGCAGCGCCACGGCGCAGCCATTGGCCAGATGGAAGAAATGGTCGGCAACCAGATCGCCATACCGCCGGGCATGGAAGATGAACCGATCAAGCCGGTTGTCCAGGGCGTGACTGCCGCCCCGCATTGTATCCTCGTCGATCAATCGGGCGCGCGTTACATGAACGAAGGCGGCTCCTACATGGCCTATTGCAAGGGCATGCTGAACCGCCACCAGATCACGCCTGCGGTGCCCAGCTGGGCGATCATGGACCAGCAGTTCATGGATCAGTCAATGCTGGCGGGCACGATGGCAGGGTCCACAAAACCCAAATCGTGGTTTGAAACCGGCTTCTTGCGCAAGGCTGACAGCATCGAGGAACTGGCCGCATTGATCGGCATTGATCCGCATGTGCTGCACAACACCGTCGATCGTTTCAACGGCTTTGTCGCACAAGGCCATGACGATGATTTCAACCGTGGCGACCGCGCCTATGACCGCTGGCTGGGCGATCATTTCGCTCCGAACGCATCGCTTGGCGCCATCGAAAAAGGGCCGTTCTTCGCGATGCAGGTTCTGCCCGGTGATGTCGGCACATATGGCGGCGTCGTGACCGATGCCAATGCCCGCGTGTTGCGCGAAGATGGCACCGTGATCGAAGGCCTTTATGCCACAGGTGTGTCCACCGCATCATCCATGGGCCGCGCTTATCCCGGCGCCGGGGCCAGCGTTGGCCCGTCATTCGTCTGGGGCTATGTCACCGCCAAACATGTACTCGCAAACGCCTAAAGGCAGCGCTGCTCCGCAATTCAAGCAAGGAAATCCATAAATGACCGATGCGCCAAAGCCCGATATTGCCGACAAGCTCGAAATGATGGGCATTCCCCGTGGCAGCTATGATGTAAAGCCGCTCAGCCGCGTGCACAAATTCATCGCCCAGCGACTGACTGATGCTTCGCGCGACGTGCCCAGCTTTCCGCTGGAAACCGAAATTCAGCTCGATGCACTGCTGGCTGCCCGCACCGCCTATAACGCATCGGCAGAAGTCAAGATTTCGGTCAACGATCTGATCATCAAGGCCGCAGCGCTCAGCCTGATGGCAGTGCCAGAAGTGAACACCAGCTTCATGGCCGAAGGCGTGATCCAGCATCACAATGCCGATGTTGCCGTGGCAGTGGCCGCGCAATCCGGGCTGATCACGCCCATCGTGCGTGGGGCCCAAGGGCGCAGCCTTGCCGACATTTCCGCCACGATGAAGGACATGGTTGCCCGCGCACAAGTGCGCAAGCTGAACCCCGAAGAATACACCGGCGGCACTTTTGCCGTGTCCAACCTTGGCATGTTCGGCATCACCCGCTTCGGGTCGATCATCAACCCGCCGCACGGTGCAATCGTCTCGATCGGTGCAGGCAAGGAACGTGCCGTGGTGCGTGATGGCGCAGTCGTCATCGCCACGATGATGAATGCAACGCTGACCTGTGATCACCGCGTAATCGATGGCGCGGCCGGAGCGCGCTGGCTTCAGAACTTCCAGAGCCAGATCGAAACGCCCGAAGGCCTGTTTGCTTGAAGATATGGAAAGGGGCGGGTTCCGGCCCGCCCTTTTCCGATAGTCATTCCGCCGGAGTTTCCGCAGGCGGGTTCATCTTTTCCAGCGCTTTCTGCATGGCGTCCATGCACATTTGCAGCGCGTGGGCGGGATTCAGCTCAAGCACCTTGCTTGGTTCTTCATAGATCAGCACGTGACCAGACGGGATGAAGTAGGCCTCACCTGCTTCGATCACTTCATCGGGCCAGTCTGATCCGGGATACTTGGCGCGCAGCCGCCCTTCAAAGATATAGCCGTAATGCGGGCATGGGCAGACGCCCCCCGGCAGGCCGCCAAACTTGTATTGTTCGGAACAATCGAGTGGTGAATGGACGGTGGTATAGCCCACTTCCATATCGCCCCATTGAACGCTGCGGAAGCCTTCGGTGCCGATGGCAGGCCAGCGTTCAACCCCGTTTGGCAAGTCTTCAGGTCTGCAATGCGGCATTATTCTTCTCCTAGATTATCCGAATGTTCATCCCGGTTGCGATGATCATGCGGACAGTCATGGCAGAATGCAATTCCTCTTATGCAATCAACTCAGCTTGAGAATCATTTTCCCGCGATTGGTCCCCGCAAACAGACGCAGGAATGCAGGCAAGGCGTTCTCGATGCCCTCCTCGACATGTTCATCAATGCGCAAACGACCCTCGTTCACCCATTGCGTCAATTGCGCCGTGGCTTGCGGAATGCGGGCAATATGCTGGGTCAGGATGAAGCCTTCGATCCGGGCGCCGTGGACGATCAATTGCCACAGATTGCGGGAAGGCGCAGGTTCGCTGTTGTATTGGCTGATCAACCCGCACAGCACGACGCGGCCCTTGGCATTGAGGTTCATCAGGCCGGCATCCAGAATGGCGCCTCCGACGTTTTCGAACTGCACATCCACGCCATTTGGCGCAGCGGCGCGGATGGCGCTGACCAGTTCCTGCTCGCTCTTGCCGCGATAATCGATGGCGGCATCATAGCCATAGTCATTTATCAGCCGGGCGCACTTTTCAGGTCCGCCTGCAATGCCGATTGCGCGGCACCCCTGGATCTTGGCAATCTGGCCGACCAGCGACCCCACGCCGCCTGCCGCACCGCTGACCAGCACGGTTTCGCCCGCGCGTGGCTGGCCGATGTCCAGCAGTCCCAGATAAGCGGTCGGTCCAACGCCGGTGCCCACCGAGAGATAATTGGTGACAAGCGGCAACGCCGCAGGATCAATCAACCGGCCTGTTTGCTGCACCGAATATTCCGCAATCCCGCCAAGCGTTGCCACCCATGCCCCTTCGGGGAAATCTGCATGGCGCGACTGGACAACGACGCCAATCGTCGATGCGCGGATCACATCGCCAAGGCGGATGGGCGGCATGTAGGATGGCTTGTCATCCATCCATCCGCGCATCGCCGGATCAAGCGAAGCATAGTGATTGCGCACGAGGAACTGCCCTTCGGACAGATCGGGCGTTTCATCTGTCACCAGCGCAAAATCTGCATCCACAGGCATTCCCGATGGACGGCGAACCAGTGTGAAGCTCCGGTTGATCGGCATGAACGTCCCTCCTCAGGGTTTCCCAAAACGACATGACCTGCCGCTCCCGGTGGGGGAGGGCAGGTCACAAATTCGTGCATTCAAGCAGAAACAGGCAATAAGATCAGACGATCTCGCCGATTTCAGTGCCCACTTCATACGTCTGATCAGGCGTCGCCTTCTGGATCAGCTTGCCCGAAGCAGGCGCTTCGATTTCGCGGGCCGTCTTGTCAGTTTCGAGGATGTAAATGACATCCCCTTCCTTCACCTCGGCGCCGTCTGCAACTTCCCAGCTGGTCAGTGTGCCTTCGGTCATCGACATTTCAAGGCGTGGAATGGTGAGAATGGTCGACACGTTTGTTCCTCCGGACTTCAGGACTGCATGGATGCGCGCACGCGCGATACGATTGCGGCTGCACCGGGAACCTGGCTCATCTCGATTTCGCGAGAATAGGCAATCGGCGCATAGTCCGCACCAAGGCGGATGGCCGGTGCCTTGAGCTGGCCCCAGAGTTCTTCATTGATGGTCGAGCAGATTTCGGCACCGAGACCGCAGAATTCAACTGCGGCATGGACAACAACCGCCCGCCCGGTCTTTTTCACCGATTCCAGAACACGGTGATAATCAATCGGCACCAGTGAACGCAGATCGATCACTTCGGCGCTGATGCCTTCCTTGGCCAGCTCTTCTGCAGCGGCAAGGCAATTGTGCAGTTCAAAGCCATAGCTGATGAGCGTGACATCAGTGCCTTCGCGCTTCACCTTGGCCACGCCCAGCGGGATGCGGTAATCGCCGGTTGGTACTTCTGCCTTCTGCGTGAACAGCAGCATGATCGATTCCAGCACGACCACCGGATCGGGGTCATTGATTGCCGAAAGCAGCATGCCCTTGGCGTCTACCGGGTTGGACGGAAACAGCACCTTGATGCCGGGGACGTGCGTCAGCCAAGCTTCGAGGTTCTGCGAATGCTGCGCACCAAAACCGCCAATGGCACCGCCCACCTGCATACGGATGGTCAGTGGCGCATGGGTTGCCGAACCCGACATGTAGCGCTGCTTTGCGGCGTGGTTGGCGATCTGATCGAGGCAGACGCCCATGAAATCGGCGAACATGATTTCTGCAATGGGGTTCATGCCAGCAATCGATGAACCGATGGCCGCACCGATGATGGCCGATTCCGAAATCGGGGTGTTGCGGACGCGGTTCTTGCCGAACTTGGTCTGCAGGCCCTTGTTCGTTCCGAATGCGCCGCCCTGAGGATCGCCGACGTCTTCGCCCAGCAGGAACACTTCAGGATTGGCGGCCATGGCCACGTCCTGTGCATCGGTGATGGCGGTTGCCATGGTCATCGTTGCGGTGGGGCCGGTAAATTCGCCTTCGGCTTCGCGCACCGGATAGATGCCGCGCGTAGGCACGCAAGTTGCATCGGCGAACACGTCGATCAGCGTTTCGCTGGCAGGCGTGACCGGGCTGGTCATGGCGCGGGCAATGGCGTCTTCGACTTCGGCCTTGGCAGCCGCTTCAACCGCCGACAATTCGTCTTCGGTGCAGATGCCGGCATCAAGCAGCAGGCTGCGCGTCTTTTCAACGGGCGCGCGTTCCTTGGCAGCAGCCAGAATTTCCTTGGCGGCGTTGTAATTGTCGCCAACCCCGGCGTGCGGGCCCATGCGATACGTCAAAGCTTCCACAAACACCGGACCATTGCCGGCGCGGACGGATTCGATCACTTCCTTCATGCCATTGTAGAAGGCCGCAGGATCATTGCCGTCGAGTTGCACACCGCGGAAGCCAAGCGCTTGCGCGCGGCCAAAGAAGTTGGGGCTGGCGGTATAGGTTTCAATCGGGGTGTATTCGCCCCACTGGTTGTTCTGGCACAGGAAAATGATCGGCAGCTTCCACACGCCAGCCAGGTTCATGGCTTCATGCACGGGACCGATAGAGGTTGCACCATCGCCAAAGTTGACGATCGTCACACGGTCTTCGCCGCGTTCCTTGGCCGAAATGGCAAGGCCGTTGGCAATAACCGGACCTGCGCCGACGATGGCCGTCGTGACCATCGAACCCGACGAGGGATCAGAGATGTGCGGGCTGCCGCCCTTGCCCTTGTTCAAGCCGCCTTCACGGCCCAGTGCTTCGGCAAACATGCCGTACAGATCAACCCCCTTGGCAACCTGATCGTGAATGCCGCGATAGGTCGTGACCATGTAATCGCGCGCGGTGGTAAGCTGCGAGATCGTGGCGGGGATGTTTTCCTGACCGGTCATCGGCCAATATGTGAATGTGAACTTGCCGGCCGAAAGACCTGCCTGAATGGCTTTGTCCACGGCGCGGATGCGCACCATTTGACCATAGATGGACTTGAGCACTTCCGGCTCGATGCCCAGATTACCTTGCACCATCAGACCTGTCCCTCAACTTCTTGACATCATCACCTGACAACAACCAGCGCATGACAGCGTGGCGATTGTCTTCGACCCCTGGGCACACGCGCACAAGAATCCCTTGCACGCTCTAGTGCCTTCGAAGAGCCCGTATGTCCATGCCTAATGCATCATGGCTGTGTCATTAAATTGCAAGGCAGGGTGGCAGGTTTGGCTGGACGCCCAACGCAAAGGGCCGCCCGGTCAAAGGCGGCCCGCGAAAGTAATGTGCTATTGCCCGATCAGATGCCGATATCCATGATCGGGGCATCGAAACCGCAATTCACGATCTGTGATGATTTGGCGAGGGTATCGGCAGGCAGGCCGGCAATATAGCCGTCAATCAGGCGCTGATAATTGCTGATCATGCCTTCGCCGCCCTTGCCCAGACTGCTGCCGATCCGCATGAAGTCAAGATTGTGCAGTCCCACTTGCTGCAATGGCAGGTTGGAATAATCCTGACGCGGAATTTCGGGGAAATCCTGGGAATCATAGGGCAGCATCGTGGGGCCTTTGGGCGTTTCGAATGTTTCACCATCGGCGCGCGGAGCCAGATTCCAGATTTCGAACAGGCATGTTTCGGGCGTCAACGGACGTATCCGGTACGATGCCATGGCTCCCATGACCGGAAGCAGGAAATAGTTCGGGAACATGAACTCGACATAGTGCATGTCCGGGCCCAGAAACGCTTTGGAAATGTCGAATGTTTCCACCCCGCGCGCCCGCGCATCGGCTTCCACATCCTTGCAGGCCTTTGTATAGAACGCTGCCGCAGCTTCCATCGGATCTTCGGGCACGTCCATCCCGGCCAGACGGTCGATCACCGCCAGCTCGGATTTGTGGATCATCGATCCACCCATGCCCTCGTTCAGATTGTGCAGGAAGGCCAGGATGTGCTGCACCATTTCCTTGCCTGTCAGGCCTTCGTTTACAGGCTTGCCATCAAAGTCCGTGCCGAATTGTGTGGTTGCATAAGGCGATACCTGAAACAATTGAGGATGCGTCTGCATCACGTGATAGCCTTCGTGGAAGGCTTCCATTGCCAATTTCCAGTTGGTGGGCAGTACCGTGCCAAACCACCATTCGATCTTTAGCGTTTCTGCACGCCGGGTGTCCATGCGTTCAGCCACAGGGCCAAGACATTCGCGCAGGCTGGGTGCAGTGTCATCAAAATTGATGAACGCGCAGCCTGCCCAGAATTCGACACGGACCGGCGCCAGATCGATCTGGTCCGGCGTGATGATGGCTTCATCAAAGATTTCGCGCCCGAACACGAAGCTGTTTTTGCCCTGTTCGTCCCAGCGCCAACCGTGAAACGGGCAGCGGAAGCCACGGTTCTTGCAATTGCCCTTGCCTCGCGCCAGCTTTACACCGCGATGACGGCAGGCGTTGAGAAACGCTTTCACGCCATCGGTTGTGTTGAGCAGGATCACCGATCGGTCGAAAATCTCGTAGACCGTGTAATCGCCCTGATTGGGAATTTCTTCCAGACGACAGGCCATTTGCCACACATGGGGCCACAGCTTTTCCTGCTCAGCCTTGAAGAACGCCTCGCTGTAATACCGTTCAGCCGGTATCAGGGCGGGGTTCGTGATCGGAAAAGGGTTGCTTGCAGTATCAGCCATGGCGCGGTCCTTGAATGGGTCCTTCCGGAGAATGCCCATTGCTATCGCAGCCGGACGTAACGCGACTTGAGCAATGTCAAATTTGCATCGCCTGTGATGCATTGCGCTTTTCAGCACGGCAGTGGCGCGAAGGATCAGCCTTCGTCCGACACCCGGACAACCTCATGGCCGCAGAGCGTGGTCCAGCTTTCCGTACCTGAAACGATGGCGGCCTGGTGCTGGTCAATGGCGTTATGCAGCGTCGCCATCAAGGCGCTGACGGACGGGTTCGCCGCTTCGCGCAGCCAGCCCAGCGTCAGGTCCAGTTCCATGACGAAGTCGGTCAGCGGGCGAAAAACGAATTGTCCCGGACTTGTCGAAAGGATGGTCGATGCCGGTGTCAGGCACAGGCCTCCGCTGATCGATGCAAGATCGAGCTGTTCTTCATGGGTGGCTGAAAGCTGGCGGATGATCGGCTCCAGTCCGTGCAAGCGGCACTGCTGCATCAACACATCCTGTTCATCATGGGCGGAGTGGCGGGCCAGCCAGATCAGCGGCTGATCGGCAAGTTCGGTCAACCGGATCGGCGCATGGTTGGCCAGCGGATGCGCGGGATGCACCGCAACGATATAGCGCTCCTTGTGAATCAGCCGCTCGGCCAGTTTGGGGGACCGGATGCGGCGTTCATAAGCAAGGGTTATGTCCAGCCGGTCATCGCGCAGCGCCTCGACCAGATCAACCGATGGCGCGCGTACATATGCCAGATCAAGATGCCCCGGCCCCACCTGAAACGCCTCGATAGCGTCATGAACGAAAGCATATTTGCGCGCATTCATGACCAGCCCCAAGCGCACGGGCCGGTCCTGCTCCAGTTCGATGCGCCGCGTATTATGGATCGCGCGGTCCAATGCTTTTACCAGCGCGACGGCTTCATCATGGAAGCATTTTCCCGCAGGCGTCGTCGTGACCCCGCGTGACCCCCGGATCAGGAGCGTGCATCCCAGCGTCAATTCCAGATCGCGGATGCGGCGCGACAAGGCGGGCTGGGCAATGTTCATCCGGCGCGCCGCACCTTGCAGCGATCCTTCTTCAACCGTGGCGATAAAGTAGCGAAGCAGGCGGAAATCCATGACGCTTGGTATACCGAAAAAGCATGTCTGGGACAATCCAAACGATATTTGTCGTCGCCCCGCCCATCTGGCAGCAAGCAGGCAACATCGGCTGATGCGCCTGAACCCAGATTGTTCAGACCATCGGCACGTCAGGGCAAGAGGACATTCTGGTATGGCGCTTCCGTATTCTGTCGAGCCATTGGCGCCGCATCTGGCCTTTGGCGCCTGCGTCCGCGGGTTGCAGCAACAGCATTTGCAGGATGAAGCTGTCCGCGAAGCCCTGATTGCCCTGTGGATCGAAAAAGGGGTGATCGTCTTTCGCGACGGTGAATCCACTCAGGCCATGCAAGTGGCGCTCAGCGCCGTGTTCGGCCCGCCCGAACCCTTCCCGTTCAAGGAATCGCGGTCTGGCGATACTCTGCCCGAACTGGTCAACATCAAATACCTGCCAGATGACGGGACGGCCTATGACGTTGACGGCGATGTGATTGGCGGATGGATTCCGTGGCATACCGACATGATCTATTTCTCCAAGATCAACCGTGGCGGCATCCTGCGTCCGAACCTGCTCCCAGCCAAAGGGCGCGGGCAAACCGGCTTTGCCGACAAGATTTCCGCCTATGAACGCCTGCCCGATGCCATCAAGGCAAAGATTGAAAACCTCCACGTCGTCTATTCGGCCGATCTCAACTATGCCAACGCCCGCTTTGCCGGAAGCGCGAATGTCAAATGGGTCAGCGGCGCCAAAAGCTGGACCCAGATCATGGAGCGCATCTTCCAGTATCCGCGCGTGATACACCCCATGGTGTTCACCCAGCCAGAAACCGGGCGCAAGATCCTCAACGTCTCCCCCGGCTTTGCGCAAGGCATCTATGAATTGGGCGGTCCTGCCGGTGATGACCTCCTGAAGGAAGTCATCAGCTACTGCGTCGATGATGCGCAGGCCTACTTCCACACGTGGGAACAGAACGACATGGTGCTGTGGGACAATTGGCACATGCTCCATTGTGCCGCCGGTGTTGCGCCCGACGACACCCGGCTGATGCAGCGCACCACCATCCGCAGCGACTATGCGCTGGGCCGCAATCTTGATGGCACCGAAAGCAGTCTGGTAAAGTTCGACGCCTGACCGGATGCAGCCTGGGGCTATGCCATAGCTTGCAACATTAATGCGCTTCGCTGTGTGCAAATGCTCTTTCGCAGCCCCGCCATTTGCTATAGTCCCCCGGAGCATGAGCGATGTCATGCACGGCTTGGGAACCTTCGTTTCGCGCAAAGGCATCGGATCTGGTGGCGCAGTGCGCTGCCAGACGGCGCATATTGCGGCCCGGCATTCGCTCATCGCGCTGGCAGGATACGCCCTGCCCCACACGGGCCAGCACGCAATCGCCTGATCGAGTTACGGAGAGCAAGCCGATGTCCTATATGGAACTGTTCAAGGTTCCCGAACCCACCCGCGATCTCAGCCGCAAGGCTGCCATCATCGGACTGGGCGAGAGCGACTTTCACGACGACTATCAGGCTGCCCGTGCCAAAGCGCCGGGGTATGAAGGGCACACGTCCGAAAGCCTTGCCGTCATCGCATTTGAACGCGCACTCGCAGATTCCGGTCTGACGCGTGACGACATCGACGGCTTGGGCGTGAATTATCTCTACGGCGGGCCATCCGCTGAAGAAACCGCCACCATGCTGGGGCTCAAGCCCAAACATATCGTTGATCGCAGCGGCGGCATATGCGCAGGGCCATTGCCCGTCGCGGCCAAGGCCATTGCCGATGGCAAATGCGATACAGTCGTGCTGATTTTCTCGGCAGCCACCCGCTCGATCGGGCGCAAGTTTGGCGGCCAGACATTCGATAACGGCGCGCCCAGTTCATACTATTACCACCACCCCTGGGGCTGGAGTTCGCAGGCCGCGCACTGGGCGCTGATCTGGCAATATTACCAGCAGGCCTATGGCGCGACCGAGGCTGATCTGGCGTCCGTCGCCATCCAGATGCGCACCAATGCCATGCGCAATCCCAACGCGATCATGCAAGCGCCGCTGACGGTCGAAAAGTATCTGGCCTCGCGCTATGTCGTGCGGCCCCTGCACTTGTTCGATCTGTGCCTGGTCAACGATGGCGCGGTATGCCTGATCCTGCGCCGGTCAGACCTGGCCAAAGGGCTGGCCCATGTTCCGGTCGACATTGGCGGATGGGGCCACAGCGCCGTTACCGCCAACAAGATGCACACGCTGGTGCGGGAACGGCTGCGTCCGCAGTTTCAGGAATCGGGCCGGCAAGCGCTGGCCATGGCGGGCATTTCGCTCAAGGATGTCCAGCATTTCGAAGGCTATGACGCCTCGACCATCCACCTTATCAATCACATCGAAGGCCACGGCTTTGTCGAGCCCGGCGCGGGGCTGGATTTCTGCAAAAGCGGCGAAATGGACGTGGACGGATCGCTGCCAGTCAACATGGCAGGTGGCATCCTGTCCGGATCCTACATGCATGGCTGGAACCACGTTGCCGAAATCGTGCGCCAGCTTCGTCATGAAGCCGGCTCCCGGCAGGTCAAGGACGTGCAGGTTTCGATGTTCTCGCTGGCGCAGACCGATCAGGTCCACCCGGTTATCTTCATGCGGGGAGAGCAATAATGACACAGAAGCGACCCAACCGCACCCTTGGCCCCGGCCATGATGAATTCTGGGCCGGTTGTGCCCAGGGCGAACTGCGCATTCAGCGTTGCACCGCCTGCGGCAATCACAGCTGGCCTGTCGTAGCGGCCTGCGAACATTGCGGCAGCACCGATCTGGCGTTCAGCACCATGTCCGGCAAGGGCAAGATCGTCAGCTGGTGCAGCTTTGTGCAGGACTATTATCGCGGCGTGATGCCCGTTCCCTATGACACGATCATGGTAGAGCTGGAAGAAGGCCCGATCTTCCTCAGCAACCCGGCTGATTTCAGCTATGATGACATCACCTTCGAGATGCCGGTTGAAGTCACCTTCGTCGATGCCGAAGACGCTACCGGTCCGTTCAGCCTCCCTGTCTTCCGCAAGGCCTGACCACGATGGCCGATAGCGAAAGCGCCGTTCTGGCCGAGGTTTCGGACGGGATCATGACGATCACGCTCAACCGGCCCGACCATGGCAATGCCTGGAACGGTCCGATGGTGCGCGGCTATTTCAATCTGCTTGAAGAAGCATCGCGATCGCCAGAAGTCCGCGCGATCATCGTCACCGGCGCGGGCAAGGCGTTCTGCGTTGGCGGCGATGGCGCCAAACTTCAGGCTGTGGCCCAGACTGGCGATATAAAATCGGCAGCAGACCAGCCCTACTGGTTTCCGCTGTCCATCGGCAAACCGATCATCGCGGCCATCAATGGCGCGTGTTTTGGCATCGGGTTGCAGCAGGCGCTGGTCAGCGACATCCGCATTGCATCCGAAGACGCAAAGTTTTCAACCGCCTATGCGCGCCGCGGGCTGGTGGCCGAAATGGGCATGAGCTGGCTTTTGCCGCGCCTTGTCGGGACAGGCCACGCCACCGATCTGCTGCTCTCGGCGCGTCTGGTGCGCGCTGCGGAAGCCGGGCGCATGGGCCTTGTCAACAAAGTGGTGCCCGCCTCAGACCTCATGGCCGAAGCGCGCGCCTATGCCGCCATGCTCGTCGAAAACTGCTCGCCATTCGCGATGCGCGCCATCAAGCAGCAAAGCTTCGAAGACCTGACGCGCCGCTTCCACGACAGCTTCGACCATTCGGTAAAGCTGCTCGACGAAGCCTTCCTTGCCCCCGATTTCAAGGAAGGTATGGCAAGCTGGCAGGAACGCCGTGCTCCGCAATTCCCGGCGCTGCCGCCTGAACTTGCCATCATCACACACAAACCCTGAATTCAGAACGGATCCAGAGTTTTCAGGCGTGGGTGCACCGCGCGATGAACTGCCGCAATTCCTTGTCGATTTCGGCACCCTCAGG
>CAZSTP010000060.1:0-14688 GCA_964609325.1 uncultured Novosphingobium sp.
AGCTTTGCCATCCCCCCTGCCCCCTCGATCCGGGGAGACCACCGGATTGACTGGAACCTGTGGCGCGGCACGCTCGAAATCCTTGGCACCGCGCGTGAGGGGCGCGGCGTGTGGCTTTCGATCCTTGGCATCAGCTGGTTCTTTGCCGCAGGCGCTGTGCTCGTTAGCGAATTCGCGCCCTTGGTCAGCGGGACACTTGCCGCCAAGCAGGAAGTCGCCACGCTGTTCCTGATCGTGTTTTCGGTGGCGATTGCGATTGGCTCGCTCCTCGTCAACCGCTTGCTCAAGGGCGAGGTATCCGCCCGCTACGTGCCGATTTCCGCGCTGGTCCTCGCCGCTGGTCTGATTGACTTGTGGATCGCCACCAGCGGCTTTGCGGTTCACACCGCAGGCGCTTCGACCGCACAATTCCTCGCAACCCCGGGCGCCTGGCACATCCTGTTTGATCTTGGCGTGATCGCGGTTTCGGGCGGCATGTTCATCGTGCCGCTTTACGCCATCCTCCAGATCGCCAGCCCGCCCGAAAAACGCTCGCAGATCATCGCAGCCAACAATGTGATCAACGCAGGCCTCACCGTGCTGGCGGTGCTCGGCGTTACCGCCCTTCTTGCCGCCGGGATCGATGTGCCCGGCCTGATCGGCGCGCTGGGCTTTGCGACGCTGATCGTCGCGCTCGCCAGCGTCTGGCTCCTGCCCGAAACCCTGTTCAAAAGCTGCATCCGCTGGACGCTCAAGCTGCTGTTCCGGGTTGATGTCCATGGCATCGAACATATGCCCAAACCGGGTGAGCGCGCCGTTGTCGTGGTCAATCATGTCAGCTTTCTGGATGGCCTGCTGCTCGGTGCGTTTCTTCCGGGCAAGCCGACTTTTGCGATCAACACCCATATTGCCCGCTCGCTGCTGATCCGCCCGTTCCTCAAGCTGTTCCGCGCCTTCCCGGTCGATCCGACCAACCCGATGGCGGCCAAGGCGATGGTCAAAGCGGTGAAAGAGGGCCGCACCCTTGTGATCTTCCCCGAAGGCCGCATCACCCGCACGGGCGCTTTGATGAAAGTGTTCGATGGCCCCGGCATGGTGGCCGACAAGGCCGATGCCCCGATCATCCCGGTCCGCCTTGATGGCCTGCAATATACGCCCTTCAGCCGCATGCAGGGCAAAGTGCGCATGCGCTGGTTCCCCAAAGTATCGCTCACCGTCCTGCCCCCGCGCCGCTTTGCGATCGAAGGCGAGATGAGCGCCCGCCAGCGCCGCGCTGTCGCCGGTCGCCGCTTGTACGACGAGATGAGCGCGATGATCTTCGCCACGTCCGACACGCAACGAACGCTGTTCGAAGCCCTTTGCGAAGCGCGCGAAATCCACGGTGGCAAGGCGCTGGTGGTGGAAGACGTGAAGCGCGAACCGCTCAGCTATGACCGTTTGCTCGCTGGCACCACCGTTCTGGGCAAGCGCCTTGCCCAAGGCACGCAAGTTGGCGAAGCGGTTGGCCTGTTGCTGCCCAACGTCAACGGCGTGGTCGCTGCGTTCTTCGCTTTGCAGGCGCACGGCCGCGTTCCGGCAATGCTCAACTTCACTGTAGGTATTGCCAATATGCGCTCTGCCTGCGCCACAGCGGCGATTCACACCGTTGTAACAGCCCGCGCATTTGTCGAGCAGGCCAAACTCGGCGATGTGATCGCAGCGCTCGAAGCCGATGGCCAGCGCGTTGTTTATCTTGAGGATATCGGCGCGCAGATCGGTGCGTTTGAAAAGCTGCGCGCGCTAGTCTTTGCAAGTCGCGCCGAACGCCGCCACCAGCGGCTTGGCATATCGCCTGATGCGCCTGCGGTGATCCTGTTCACCAGCGGATCGGAAGGCGTGCCCAAGGGCGTTGTCCTGACGCACCGTAACCTGCTTTCCAACCTGGCCCAATTGGCGGCGCGGATCGATTTCAACTCAAGCGACATCGTACTCAACGCGCTGCCCGTGTTCCACTCGTTCGGGCTGACCGGCGGCACGTTGCTGCCCTTGCTCAACGGCATCCGCGTGGTGCTCTACCCCAGCCCGCTGCATTACCGGATCGTGCCCGCGCTCGCCTATGATGCCAATGCCACGATCATGTTCGGCACCGATACGTTCCTGTCGGGCTATGCCCGCATGGCGCACGGTTATGACTTCTACTCGCTGCGCTACATCTTTGCTGGCGCAGAAAAAGTGCGCGACGAAACCCGCCGGACATATGCCGAAAAGTTCGGCCTGCGCATTTTCGAAGGCTATGGCGCAACCGAGGCCGCACCGGTCATCGCGGTCAACACGCCGATGCACTTCATGGCAGGATCGGTCGGCCGCGCGCTTCCGGCCATCGAAACCCGGCTTGAGGATGTGCCCGGCATCACCGAAGGCGGACGTCTGTATATTCGCGGGCCGAATGTCATGGCAGGCTATTTCCTCGCCAGCGAGCCCGGCACGTTGCAACCGCCGCACGAAGGCTGGCACGATACCGGCGATATCGTGACCATCGACGATGCGGGCTTCATCACCATCCGTGGCCGCGCCAAACGCTTTGCCAAGATCGGCGGGGAAATGGTCTCACTGCCTGCGGTGGAAGGCTATGCCGCCAAAGTCTGGCCGGGCTTCGAACACGCGGTTGTCACACGTCCCGATCCCAAAAAAGGCGAACAACTGGTGATGTTCACCACCGCACCTGATGCCGGACACAAGGCGCTGCAAGTCTGGGCCAAGGCCAATGGCGTGACCGAACTGATGATCCCGCGCGATATCCGCGTGGTCGAGGCCTTGCCCGTGCTGGGCACCGGCAAGCTCGATTATGTCACGATGAACGCGATGGCTGCCGCTACAGCGGTATCAGAGCCCGAAACGGACGAAGAGATGGCCGACTGACGCCTGCCATTCACAGCTTGGGCAGTGTCACCCCGCGCTGCCCCATGTATTTGCCTGCGCGGTCGGCATAGCTGACCTCGCACGGTTCGTTGCCTTGCAGGAACAGGAACTGGCACGCGCCTTCGTTGGCATAGATCTTGGCGGGCAGGGGGGTGGTGTTCGAAAATTCGAGCGTCACATGGCCTTCCCAGCCGGGTTCCAGCGGGGTGACGTTCACGATGATCCCGCAGCGCGCATACGTGCTCTTGCCAAGGCAGATCACCAGCACATCGCGCGGGATGCGGAAGTATTCGACCGTGCGGGCAAGGGCAAAGGAATTGGGCGGGATCACGCAGCAATCGGTCTTGCGGTCGACAAGGCTCGCGCCGTCGAAGTTCTTGGGATCAACGATCGCCGAATCGACGTTGGTGAAGATCTTGAATTCATCGGCCACGCGCGCGTCATAGCCATAGGACGATAGCCCATAGCTGATGCAGCCATCGCGGCGCTGGTTCTCGACGAAAGGCTCGATCATCGCCTCGGTCAGCGCTTTGTTGCGAATCCACTTGTCGGACAGAATGGCCACGTCAGATTCCCCTAATCGGTTCAGATAAGATTGGCTGGACCGAATGCGTTGGGCAATAGCACCGACAGGCGCATTTCCACCACTTCGTGTTCACCCACGCACAGCACCAGCGGATCGGTGCCGCCCAGTGCCGCCAATTCGTTGAGGACTTGCCGGCAACGCCCGCACGGGCTGATCGCATCGCCGACGTGTCCACCTATGCCGCCCAACACCGCCACCGCCAGCAAACCGCCGCGCCGTCCGGCGTGGGTGGCAAGCGCACAGGCCACTGTCTCGGCGCAGAGCGACAGCCCGTAGCTGGCGTTTTCAACATTCGCGCCCGTGATAATCGCGCCATCATCAAACAATAGCGCCGCGCCCACATAAAAGCCGGAGTAGGGCGCATAGGCCGTATCCATCGCGCCGCGCGCCGCCGCAATCAACGCATCACGGCTATCGGCCAGAACATCGCTCATTGCTGCACCACCACCCAGCGGATCGGCCCGGAGGTGGCGTTCAGCCGCAACCGGTGCGTTGCGGTCCACATCACCCAGGGCCGTCCGGCATAGCCCGGTTCGATGAAGTCCTGCGAAACCCAGATGTGGCGGTCAATCATCGCGGCCAGATGGAATTGCTGCTCCAGCCCGCTGGAAACCATCAGGATCACCTTGGCTTCAACGTGCTTTTCCACCTGATTGAGGAAGGTCGTCAGCTCGCTTTGCATCTGCGCTTCGCCGGGAACGGCAGGGCAAGTGCGCGAATCGATGTCGAGCGCGATAGCAGGCGGCAGCATATCCTTGTCGCGCGGCACCACGGTGACGAAGTTGGCGGCTTGGGCCTCTGCCGGGGCGCACAGATCATAGACATGGACCGCGCCCACCTGCATCCCGCGCCCGCGCGCCGCCTCAACCGCTGTGCCGAACGCGGTATCACGCGTACCGGTGCCTTCGCTGGCGGTCAGATAGACAAAGTCCGCTCCCGCGCCGCGCAACAGGCGCCAGTCCACCGCGCCATCATCATCGCTGAGCCAAGCACCCTGAACCGGGTATTCCGCGCGATCAGGCTGCCAGGTGCGCGCTTTCCACCACGCAAAGCCCGCAGCGATCAGCACCAGCAGCAGCAATGCCGCCATCAAGCGTCTGCGCGCCGGGTTCCGCTTTCTCGCCATGGTGAAATCTGTGCGCCTTCAGTCTCGGATCATGCCCTGATATGCAGCACGCAGATCAGGGTGAACAGCCGCCGCGCGGTGGGGAAATCGGTCTCGATCTTCCCCTCCATCCGTTCCAGCAGCATATCTGCCGCTTCATTGTGGATGCCGCGCCGGGCCATGTCGATCGTCTCGATTTCCATCGCGGTCGCCTTGCGAATCGCCTGGTAGTAACTGTCGCAAATGGCAAAATATTCGCGGATCGGACGGCGAAAGCGGCCAAGCCCGAGGATCACGGTTTCCAGTTCATCCCCGGCATCGTTGGACACTGCCAGGATCAGCCGCCCGTCATCAACCGCCAGTCGCAAACGATAGGGACCTTCATGGCCCGCATTGAACGAGCGCAGCGGTTTGAACGCGTTTTCCTCGATCAGATCGAAAATTGCTACGCGACGTTCTTGCTCGATATCGGCATTGCGCCAGATGATCGTCGCTTCGTCCAGCTCAATATGCGAGATGCGCGGGTCGGCCATGAGGATGCCTGTCTTACAGACGCACGGCCCACGGGCAAGTGCTTAACCGATTCCCTCCCCGCTATCCACAGGCCCCTACCGTTGCCGCCAGGCGCGCAGTGAGGCACTATGGCGCCCATGTCAGCCAGTGAAGCTATCCTGTCCCGCGAACCAACCGAGATTCGCACCCTTCCTTCCAACGTCGAAGCAGAGGCTGCCTTTCTGGGCGCTGTGCTGATCGACAATCGCATTCTTGAAGAACTGCAAACCCCGTTAAAGCCCGAACACTTCTTTGCTGCCGTTCACGGACGGGTTTATGAACGTATTCAAACCCTTATTGATCGCAAAGCGGTCGTCACCCCGGTTACGCTGAAGCCTTATTTCGAGACGGACGAGGGCCTGAAGGAACTGGGCGGCACCGCCTATCTCGCGCGGCTGACGTCAGACGGGCAGGGCCTGCTCAACCCGCGCGAGCTGGCCGAACAGGTCTATGATCTGGCGCTGCTGCGCGAATTGATCACCGTCGGGCGCAATCTGGTTGAAGGCGCGCTTGATACCAGCGATTCGGTGGCACCGCTGGAGCAGGTCGAGAAGGCCGAAGCCGCGCTCTATGCCGTGGCCGAAGGCGCACAGACCGGCAGCGAAGCGCAAAGCTTTGGCGTTGCCACCCGCACATCGCTGGAAATGATTGAAAAGGCGCTGCTTTCGGGCGGCCATATCTCGGGCAAGACCACGGGCCTCACATCGGTCAACGAAAAGATCGGTGGCCTGCACGATTCGGACCTTATCATTCTGGCCGGACGTCCGGGCATGGGCAAAACCTCGCTCGTCACCAATATCGCGTTCAACGCCGCAGACCGTCTGCGCCGCGATTTGAACGATGGTATCGCGCTCAAGGATTCGGTCGGGGCAGGGGTCGCTTTCTTCAGTCTGGAAATGAGCGCGGACCAGCTCGCCACGCGTATTCTGGCCGAACAATCGGGCATCAGTTCCGAAGCGCTGCGCATGGGCCGGATCAGCCGCGAGGATTTCCAGCAACTCTCATTCGCCAGCCAGCGCCTCGCCGAATTGCCGCTCTACATCGATGATACCCCGGCGCTGACCATCGGCGCGCTGCGCGCCCGCGCGCGCCGGTTAAAGCGCCGCCACGATATCGGGTTGATCGTGGTCGATTACCTCCAGCTGCTGCAAGGTTCGGGCCGCTCGGGCGATAACCGCGTTAACGAAATCTCGGAAATTTCGCGTGGGCTTAAGACGTTGGCCAAGGAATTGGCGGTTCCCGTGATCGCACTCTCGCAGCTTTCGCGTGCGGTGGAACAGCGCGAAGACAAGCGTCCGATGCTGTCCGACTTGCGCGAATCCGGCTCGATCGAGCAGGACGCCGATATGGTCTGGTTCGTGTTCCGCGAGGATTATTACGTCGCGGCCAAGGAACCCAAAGTGCCGCAAGGCAGCGATGATGCGAAAACGCAGGAAGCCCATGCCGCCTGGCAGGCCGAAATGGAGCGGGTCTATGGCCTTGCCGAACTGATCGTGGCCAAGCAGCGCCACGGCTCTACCGGCAAAGTCCGCCTGCGCTTCGAAGCCAAAGTCACCCGCTTCAGCGATCTTGCGCCCGATGATATGCGCGCCCATTCCTACGGAGACGACGAGTAATGCCTGAAGTGGCATTTCCTTGACTTTTCCACACCCACGGCCTAGCTGCCGGTCTTTCCGTCTTGCTCAGTATATCGGAGTGCCCTGATGGCGCGCGTTACCGTCGAAGATTGCGTCGACAAAATCCCTAACCGTTTCGACCTCGTCCTGCTGGCCGCAGAGCGCGCCCGCGCGATCTCTGGCGGTTCGGAGCTGACCGTTGATCGTGACCGCGACAAAAACCCTGTCGTGGCGCTGCGCGAAATCGCGGAAGAAACGATCCGTCCGACCGTGCTCAAGGAAAACCTGATCCAGTCGCTGCAACGCGTGCTGCCTGATGACGATGATGAAGTCGATGAAATCGGCTCGCTCTCGCAATCGGCCGAAGCGCTGCGCATCACCGCAGCCGCGCCTGTGCGCAACACCTCGCTCGGTGCCGATTACGACGGTTGATCCGGCGCGAGATCCAATACAAAAAACCCCCGGCCAAAACCGGGGGTTTTTTGTTGGCGAACGAAAGAAAGGCCCACCCCCGGCCCCTCCCGTAAACGGGAGGGGGGAACAAGTGACACGCTGGCCCTCAAGTATTCTCCATCTGCGCGGCCATCAGCTCCCAGACCTTGTTCATCGCTTTCATCGGGCGGACCATGATCTTGAAATCCACAATCCGGCCTTCGAGATCGAAGCGGATCAGATCGATCCCGTTGACCGCGATTCCGTCCATCTCGCATTCAAACTCAAGGCAGGCTTCCGGCCCGTCGGTCAATTCGCGGACATAACGGAAGGTGCCGTTGCCAAAGACCTGACCCGCCGCCGTCAGATACATCAGCACTTTTGCGCGGCCAACCTGGGGCGTATGGACCACGGGGGAGTGGAACACCGCATCATCGGCGATCAGATCATCCAGCAGGGCGGGATCACTGCCCAGCATGTAGCGGTGCCATGCTGCCAACCCGAGTTTCATGCGGTGTCTCCCGTAAGATGATGGAACACTTCTTCTGGGGCAGGGCGGGCGCGCCGGCATTGATCCGGCGCAACCCGCCTCCGGTTTTTTATCCCAGATGTTGCGCGAAGAAATCGCGCGTGCGCCGGTCTGCCAGCGCTGCGCCATCTTCATCGCGGCGGCTGCCCATCTCGGCGGCGAAACCGTGATCCAAACCGACGTAATCGTGCAGCGTGACTTTGGGGTGCGGATCAAGCCCTGCGTGGATCGCGGCTTGCGCATCCGGCCCGACAAAGTGATCGGCAGTGGGAATGTGCAGCAGCAACGGGTTGGCAATGGCCGAGGCCTCCCCCAGCATCTGATCGATCATCACGCCGTAATAGCCGACCGAAGCATCGATATCGGTCCGCGCAGCCGCCATATAGGCCATGCGCCCGCCAAGGCAGAAGCCGACAAGTCCGACCTTGTCGATGCCTTCATGGCTCCGCAAAAACCGGATTGCGGCTTCAATATCCTGAATGCCCTTGTCGGGATCGTATTGCCCGAAATAGCCGAAGGCTTCCTGCATCTGTTCGGGCACATCGGGATCAAGCTCAACGCCCGGAGCGAATCGCCAGAAGATATCGGGGGCCAGCGCCATGTAGCCAAGATCGGCCCAGACCTTGCACTTGTGGCGAATGCCCGCGTTCACGCCAAAGATTTCGGGCACCACAATAATCGCCGCCCGGATTGGACCTTCCGGCGTGGCAAGATAGCCCGGAATATCGCCTTCATCATTCAGCGCTGCAAACGTGATCTTCTCACCCATTGTTGTTCATCCTGTGCATTGTCAGCTTTGGTCGAAGCTATGTTGGCCCCGACCGTAGACTTTGCCAAGCGTGCATGACACTCTGATATCAACGAATTTAGCATAAAGGATGCGTGATGAAGGTAACGATGGAAGTTGATTGCACGCCCGAAGAAGCCCGCCGCTTCCTTGGCCTGCCCGATGTTTCGAAAGCCAATGATGTTTATGTCGATAACATTGCCAAGGCGATGCAGGGCGTGACCAGCATCGAACAGCTTCAGGGCTATGTGAAGCAGGTGGCACCGATGGGTGAAATGGGCCTCAAGCTGTTCCAGCAATTCATGGAGCAGGGTGGCTTGGGTGCTATGGGTGGCGCGTTTTCGGGCAAGAAAGCGAAGGACTGACGCGCGCGACGGGATGGTGTAGGGCAGGGGCGTGACTGACACGATCTTTGCCCTGTCCTCCGGCCCGCCGCCCGCCGGAATCGCCGTCATCCGCATCAGTGGTCCGCACGCAGGCGCGGCGCTTGAGGTGCTGGCGGGAAAGCTTCCTCCCCCGCGCCGCGCCAGCCTTGCCACTTTGCGTGATCCGCATGACGGCACCGTGCTTGACCGCACGATGGTCCTTTGGCTTCCCGGACCGGGTACTGCGACGGGTGAGGACAGCGCCGAATTGCACCTCCACGGGGGCCGCGCTGTCGTCAATGCCGTCGAAGCCGCGCTCGCCCGCATGCCTGATTTGCGCCGCGCCCAAGCTGGGGAATTCACCCGCCGCGCCTTCGCCAATGGGCAGATCGATCTGGCCGAGGCCGAAGGCTTGGCGGACTTGCTGTCTGCCGAAACCGAATTGCAACGCCGCTCTGCCATGGCCATGGCCGATGGCGCGTTGTCGCGTGAGGTAGTGCGGTGGCGGGAGGCCTTGCTCGGCCTGTCGGCGCGGCTTGAAGCGGCGCTCGATTTTTCGGACGAGGACGATGTGGGTGAGGGCGAGAGCCTGCTGCCTGCAAACTTTGCGCGCGATTGCGACGCGCTGGCCAGCGACCTGAAGCAATGGCTGGCCCGTCCGCGCGCTGAGCCCTTGAAAGAAGGTTTCCGCGTGGTTCTGGCGGGACCGCCCAATGCGGGCAAGTCTACGCTGTTCAATGCGCTGGTCGAGCACGAGGCCGCGATCACCGCCGCCGAACCCGGCACCACGCGCGACGTATTGACCCATGCCGTCGCGCTGGATGGTGTGCCGTTCACCTTCGTAGATACGGCGGGCCTGCGTGACGAGGGCGCGGGCGAGATCGAGCGCATCGGCATTGCGCGCGCGCTTGCGGCAGCCGAGCGCGCGGACCTGATCCTCTGGCTGGGGCCTGAAGGGGAAGGGCCACAGGACCGGCCGCTGTGGGAAGTGGCGGCGCAATGTGATGCGAGCGATGCGCCGCGCAAGTCTGGCAACGCGCTCCATCTTTCGGCACTGACCGGCGAGGGGATGGACACCTTGCGGCAGGCGCTGATTGGCCACGCCAAATCCGCATTGCCTGCACCGGGAGACGCCGCGCTCAACCAGCGCCAGCATCGCTTGCTGCGCCAAGTTGATGAAACACTTGCGCGTAACCTGTATGAACAAGACCCGTTGATCGCGGCAGAGCACTTACGCCTTGCGCGGCGGGCGCTGGATGAGCTGGTCGGGCGCACGGGTATTGAGGATATGCTCGACGCGCTGTTCGGGCGGTTTTGCATCGGGAAGTAGTGTTTCACGTGGAACATTGCCTGCGACTGCGCCCCCCTCTTTTCGTCATTGCCGCGTAGGCGGTAATCCAAGTGGCGACGTTGGAACTGGATTCCCGCCTGCGCGGGAATGACGAGTGGGGGTGGGCCTGCTCATCGCAAATGTTCCACGTGAAACACAAAGCGCTTTGACCGGCTCGCGCATTCGCACTATCGACGCACCATGCACCAGTTCGATATCATAGTCGTCGGCGGCGGACATGCCGGCGTTGAAGCGGCGAGTGTGGCTGCGCGGATGGACGCGCGCACGGCGCTGGTCTCGTTCGATCCCAAGACCATCGGCGCGATGAGCTGCAATCCGGCGATTGGCGGGTTGGGCAAGGGGCACCTTGTGCGCGAGGTGGATGCCTTTGACGGATTGATCGCGCGCGCCGCTGATGCCGGGGCGATCCATTACCGCATGCTCAACCGGTCCAAGGGCAGTGCGGTGCAGGGGCCGCGTGTGCAGGCGGACCGCAAGCGATTTCGTGCCGCAATCCAGCAGATGATCGGTGCGCAAGCCAACCTCTCGGTGATCGGTGGCGAAGCCGCCGCGCTGCGATTGGAAGGCGGCAAAGTTACCGGGCTTGAGCTTGCCGATGGCACCGCGTTGCAGGCAAGGGCGGTTGTTCTGTGCACAGGCACGTTCCTTGGCGGACGGCTGTTTCGCGGTGAGGAGCGCATGGAGGGCGGGCGGATCGGCGAGGACGCCGCACACCGTCTGGCGCAGCAATTGCGCGGCGCAGACCTGCCGATGGCACGGTTGAAGACGGGGACGCCTCCGCGTATTGATGGCCGCACGATTGATTGGGCGCGCCTGCCCGAACAGCCCAGCGATGCCGAGCATTGGACGATGTCGCCGCTCAACACCGCGCGCCCCTTGCCGCAAGTGTTCTGCGCGATTGCCCGGACGAATGCCCGCACGCATGACATTATCCGCAGCGGGCTCGATCGGTCGCCCTTGTTCACCGGCGCGATTGATGCGCAAGGGCCGCGCTATTGCCCTTCGATCGAAGACAAGATCCACCGCTTTGGCGACCGTGACGGGCATCAGGTGTTTCTGGAACCGGAAGGGCTGGACGATCATCTGGTCTATCCCAACGGGGTTTCCACATCGCTGCCGACCGACATCCAGGTGGCGATGATCCGTTCGATGGAGGGGCTGGAGAGCGCCGAGATCACGGTGCCGGGCTATGCCGTGGAATATGACCACATCGATCCGCGCGCCCTGCGTCGCAGCCTTGAGGTGAAGGCCATCCCCGGCCTGTACTGCGCAGGCCAGATCAACGGGACGACCGGATATGAGGAAGCCGCGGCGCAAGGTCTGATCGCAGGGCTCTATGCCGCCGCTGCCGTGCTGGACCGCGATGCGCCAGAGCTGGACCGCGCCAACAGTTATATGGCGGTGATGGTGGACGACCTGACATTGCACGGGGTGAGCGAGCCTTACCGGATGCTGACCGCGCGCGCCGAATACCGCCTGCGACTGCGTGCCAACAATGCCTCGACGAGGTTAACGCCATTGGGGCTGGCAGTTGGCTGCATCGGTGATGAGCGCCGCGCGTGGTTTGAGCAGCGCTGCGCGGATCGTGCGACGCTGGATGCCGCACTGGCGCAAGAGGCGAGTGCGAATGATCTGGAGCGGGAGGGCATGGCCGTACGCGCGGACGGATCACGCCGTCCGCTGACCGAATGGTTGCGCTTCCCTGAAGTGACGCTGGCGGGCTTGAAACCCTGGATCGGGCCAAGCATCGGAGAAAGGGAGATTGATCCGCTGCTGGCCGAGGAAGTGGAAGAGGATGCGGCCTACGCGCCTTACCTTGCGCGGCAGGAAGCCGAATTGCGCGATTTGCGCGCTTCGGATGGCGTGCCGCTGGGCGACGGATTTCCCTTTGCAGATGTGCCCGGCCTTTCACGTGAAATGGTGGAGCGTCTGACCAAGGCACAGCCTGATACGCTGGCCGCCGCCGGACGGATCGCGGGGATTACACCTGCGGCTTTGGCCAGCCTTCTGGTCCATGCGCGCCGCCGGATTGCGGCATGATGATCACTTCGGAAGAACAAGCGCAAGATTGGTTGCGCCATGAATTGGGCGCAGACGAAGCGGCGATGGCGCGGCTCGGCATGCTGGTCGACTTGCTGCTGGCCGAGAACGAGCGCCAGAATCTCGTCGCGCGCGGAACGCTGCCGCATGTCTGGCAGAGGCATATCGTCGATTCGGCGCAGCTGCTCCATGTTTCACGTGAAACATTGCCTGATGGCACCTGGCTTGATCTGGGGACGGGTGCGGGCTTTCCGGGACTGGCGGCTGCGGCGCTGCAACCCGAGCGGACGTTTGTGCTGGTTGATTCGCGGCGTCTGCGCACCGAGTGGTTGCAGAGGGCAGCTGATGCGCTGGAATTGAGGAATGTGCGCGTTGTGCTTTCGCGGGTTGAGGACGTGCCATCGGGCGCACACGCGGTGATTTCTGCGCGTGCATTTGCACCATTGGACAAACTTGTGACTCTATCCGCACGTTTTTCCACACCAGACACGCTTTGGCTGTTGCCGAAAGGGGCTGGTGCACAGCATGAACTGCAAGTGCTTCCCGAATCGTGGCGTCATGTGTTCCACGTGGAACAATCGCTGACCGATCCCGATGCCGGGATCATCGTCGGGCGTCTTTTGGACGGGCAGCACACCGCCACTGTTGCGTCCCGATCTTCGAGGAAGGCCAAGCGTTCATGATTACAATCGCGGTCGCAAACCAGAAAGGCGGAGTGGGCAAGACCACATCGGCAATCAATATTGCCACGGCGCTGGCTGCTACAGGCTGGAAAACGCTGCTGGTGGATCTTGATCCACAGGGCAATTGCTCCACCGGAATCGGCATTCCCGCAGACGGGCGGGAGCGGTCAACTTATGACTTGCTGATCGATCAGGCGCGTGTGTCTGACTGCTTGCTGCCCACGCGCATTCCCAATCTGGATATCGTGCCCGCCACGGTTGATCTGTCTGGCGCGGAAGTGGAACTGGTGACGGTGGAAGACCGCACGCACCGTTTGCGCAAAGTCCTGTTCGAAGATACCGGCCACGACGTTTGTTTGATCGACTGCCCGCCATCGTTGGGCCTGTTGACGCTGAACGCGCTGACGGCGGCAGATTCGATTCTGGTGCCCTTGCAGTGCGAATTTTTCGCGCTGGAGGGATTGAGCCAATTGTTGCAGACGGTGGAGCGCGTGCAGGAGCGTTTCAATTCGCGCCTGACCATCCTTGGCGTCGTGCTGACGATGTATGACAGGCGCAACCGGTTGACCGATCAGGTGGCCGATGACGTGCGATCATGCTTGCGCGAACTGGTGTTCGAAGCGGTGATCCCGCGCAATGTGCGCTTGTCCGAAGCGCCGAGCCATGGCTTGCCCGCGCTGATCTATGACCATGCTTGCCCCGGGTCGCAGGCTTACATGAAACTGGCGCGCGAACTGATTGCGCGCCTACCCGAACGGAGGATTGCCGCATGAGCGAAGATGCAGTGAAGGTCGCGCCCCGGCGGACCGGTCTCGGTCGCGGGCTTGGCGCACTGATGGGCGAAGTCCGTCGCGAAGAGCCGGTGGCGCGCATTTCGGTGGGCGGAACGGACGGCAGCGTAGCGCGCGATGGCGGGCTGGCGTTGCTCGCGGTATCGTCGATCGAGCCGCACCCCGAACAGCCGCGCCGCCATTTCGATGAAGAGGCGCTGGAAGAACTGGCGCAATCCATCGCCGCGCGCGGGGTGATCCAGCCGGTGATCGTCCGCCCGCTGGGCAACAACCGCTATCAACTGGTCGCGGGGGAACGGCGCTGGCGTGCGGCACAGAAGGCGCAAGTGCATGAAATTCCAGCTATTGTTCGCAAACTGGATGAGCGCGAAGTAGCAGCGCTGGCGCTGATCGAAAACTTGCAGCGCAAGGATCTGAATCCGGTTGAAGAAGCGCGCGCTTATCAGCGTCTGGCCGATACCGAAGGGCTTACCCAACAGGAGATCGCCAAGTTCGTTGATAAATCGCGCAGCCATGTGGCGAACATGATGCGCTTGCTGGGCCTGCCGGACGATGTGCTGGAAATGGTCCTGCGCGATGAGCTGTCGATGGGCCATGCCCGCGCGCTGATCAATGCGCCCGACCCCGCCAGCCTTGCGCGCGATGCTGCGGCCAAGGGCTTGTCGGTGCGCGATGTGGAGAAACTGGCGCGCAAAGCGACGCGTCCCGAACCGAACCGGCGTCAGGCACGGGCGGCCAAGGATCCGTTCGGGCAGGCCGATATCGTGGCGATCCAGCAGCACCTGGAGGACTACCTTGGGCTGAAGGTGACGATCACAGCCGATGCCGATCCGGTATCGGGAGCAATAACGATCCGCTACAAGACGCTCGACCAGCTCGATCTGCTGTGCCAGCGGCTGACCGGTGGCGCGTTTTGATCATGGTGACGCCCTAAAGGGTATTAACTAAGCGATTAAATTCTCGTTGACCGGTGG
>CAZSTP010000061.1:0-14339 GCA_964609325.1 uncultured Novosphingobium sp.
GCCGCCTCGCCGAACAAGGCAGCCACAACGACCTGCTCCGCCGCGACGGCCTCTATGCTGAGATGTGGGCAAGACAGGCGCAGGAAAGCGCCGAAGTCAGCGAGGCGGCGGAGTAACCGCGATGTCGAAATGCAGGACCTCTGCGCGCTTTCCCAGTTTCTCGTAAAGCGCGATGGCAGGCGGGTCTTCATAGTCTGCCTGGACGAAAACGACATGCGCACCACGCTCGCCGGCAATGCTTGCAAAAGCTTCGATCAGGGCCGTGGCAACGCCCATGCGACGCGATGGCTCTACCACACCAAGATCGTAAATGTAGAATTCGCTACGGGCCTGTTCGAACTTCTCCAGTTCGTAGCCAACCAGCGCCCCGATGACCTCGCCATTGTGCTCTGCGACCAAAGAGACAAAATGCGGTCGTGACAGCAAGCGTTCGAGGTAGCCCCGGTCCGGTGGCGCACTGGCATATTGGTCGGGGTCCTCGAACACTTCGGCAAAAAGCTTATTCACGGCCTCGAGTGAGGCCGCGTCCCCTTGCACAAGCTGCCGGATGCCAAAACTTTTCACTTCACCACATCAGCCTCATGCCACACGACGGCCTGCGCAACCTTGATGCAGTCCATCCCGCCATCATAGGTCATCGTCGGCGAACCATAAAGCCGCCAGCCCTGTTCCAGCGCTTCGGAGACGCGCTCGCAAAAGGCGCGGTCATCCTTGCCGGTCAGCAGGCGGTAAACGGGGCGGTCTTCGGGAGTCTGGTAGGTCATACCAGCCTCTTACTCTTCACCCGGAAAACGCGCAAATTCAGGCAGCGTGTGTGCCTGCGCCGTCCAACCAATCCGCTCCGCCGTCTGGATATGGACCTGCGCGGGCAAGGCATCGGGATCATCCAGCGTCGCCGATTGCACATCGATGATCCCGGGCAGGTTCTCTTCATTCGTGAAGAACAGCCCCGTCCCGCACGTCGGGCAGAAATTGCGCATCGAAGCGCCTGACGAATTGAACGTCGTCACGTCACCCTGCGTCAGCGCAAACTGCTCAGCCGCAAACATCGCCCAAGACACCATCGGTGCCCCCGAACTCTTGCGGCAATCCGCACAATGGCAAATCGCCACATGCATCGGCGCGCCATCCACTTTGTACCGCACCGCGCCACACTGACAGCCGCCTGCAAGTTCCATCACCTACCCCCCTGAGTCGCTTACCAAGAACGGAACATTTCAGGAACAAGCAACGCCTACAAGATATACTTCGATAGGTCCGCGTTTCCGGCAAGGTTCGCCAGTTTGGCCGCAACGTAGTCCTCGTCCACCGTCACCGTTTCGCCCACCCGGTTTTCAGCTTCAAAGCTCACTTCTTCCAGCAGCTTTTCCATCACCGTCTGCAACCGCCGCGCGCCGATGTTCTCGACGCTTTCGTTCACTTGCGCGGCAGTGCGGGCAATCGCACGCACGGCGCCCGGCGTCACATCCAGCGTCACCTGCTCGGTTGCCAGCAAAGCGCAATACTGTTGCACAAGGTTTGCGCGGGTTTCCGAAAGGATGCGCACAAAGTCATCCTCGGTCAGCGCCTGCAATTCCACGCGGATCGGCAGGCGGCCTTGCAGTTCGGGCAGCATGTCTGATGGCTTGGCCACATGGAACGCGCCCGATGCGATGAACAGCACATGGTCGGTCTTCATCGGACCATATTTGGTCGCCACCGTCGTGCCCTCGATCAAGGGCAGCAAATCACGCTGCACGCCTTCGCGCGAAACCGAACCGCCGCGCACATCGGAAACTGCGATCTTGTCGATCTCGTCGAGAAACACGATGCCGTTCGTCTCGGCATTGCGGATCGCCTCGCGCGCAACGTCGTCCTGATCCATCCGCTTTTCGGCTTCTTCGTCGACCAGCTTGTCCCAGGCATCGGCCACACGCATCTTGCGGCGCTTGAGGTTCTGCTTGCCGAACGCCTTGCCCATCATGTCCGACAGATTGATCATACCGATCCCGCCGCCCATGCCCGGTATTTCCATCGGCGCGGAAGGTGCGTCCTCCACCTCGATTTCAACTTCGGCGTCGTTTATCGAACCATCGGCCAGCCGCGCTTTGAAGCTCTCGCGCGTCGCCTCGCTGGCCCCATCGCCGACCAGCGCCTTCAGCAACCGGTCCATCGCCGCCTTGCTCGCCGCCTCGCGCACGGCATCACGGCGGCGGTCCTTCTCCAGCCGGATCGCTTCTTCCACCAGATCGCGCGCAATCTGCTCCACATCGCGGCCAACATAGCCCACTTCCGTGAACTTGGTCGCTTCCACCTTCACAAACGGCGCATCGGCAAGCTTGGCCAAGCGGCGGCTGATTTCGGTCTTGCCGCAACCCGTCGGGCCGATCATCAGGATGTTCTTGGGCGTCACCTCGTCGCGCAATTCGGGCGAAAGGCGCTGCCGCCGCCAACGGTTGCGCAGCGCCACGGCAACAGCCTTCTTGGCGTCTTGCTGGCCAACAATATGCTCGTCCAATGCGCGGACAATGGCCTTGGGAGTAAGCGAGTCGATCATGGTTTTCTCTTCTCCCCTCCCGCATGCGGGAGGGGTCGGGGGTGGGCTTGTGCGGGGTAGACATAAAGGCCCACCCCTAACCCCTCCCGCATGCGGGAGGGGGACTAGATTTCTTCCAGCGTCACGCGGTCATTGGTGAACACGCAGACCTCCGCCGCCACTTGCATGGCGCGGCGCGCGATTTTCTCGGGGTCGTCTTCATAATCGGACAGCGCCTTGGCCGCCGCGAGCGCATAATTGCCGCCCGAGCCAATCGCAGCGATCCCGCCTTCGGGTTCCAGCACATCGCCGTTTCCTGTCAGGATCAGCAGCGTCTCGGCATCGGCCACGATCATAAGCGCTTCCAGATTGCGCAGATACTTGTCGGTGCGCCAGTCCTTGGCCAGTTCCACCGCCGCGCGCATCAATTGCCCGCGATGCTGTTCCAGCTTGCGCTCCAGCCGCTCGAACAGGGTAAAGGCATCGGCGGTCGCGCCTGCGAACCCGGCGATGACCTTGCCCTTGCCGCTTTCGTCCAGCGCGCCGATCCGGCGCACCTTGCGGGCATTGGGCTTCATCACGGTGTTGCCCATGGAAACCTGGCCATCACCGGCAATAACCGTGCGACCGTTTTTCTTCACCCCGATAATGGTGGTGCCGTGCCACTGGATAAGGCCGTGGCTCGCCCTGCTATCGTCCATGAACAGGGATATGGGTTGCCCCGTTCCCCATTCAAGCGACCATCGCGTTTAACTGCCGTTCGGGCCGCTGCCACCCGGAGGCGCTCCGGGGCCGGCACCGCCAGCGCCCACCGCGCCGATGTTGCCGAACAGATCCTGGAAGAACGAACGGTCGCGGCCCAGCGTCTCGGTCTTGTCGCCTTCTGGCGAAAGCCGCGCAACTTTGGCCATGCCTTCCCGCGTCAGCGAGGCAACGTTGCCGCGGGCATCGAAATCCACCACAAGGATGGTCTGGTCTGCGGTTTTGGGCCGCGTGAACGGCCTTTGGCCTGTGTTCATCGCCACATAATACCACGTCTGCTTGCCATACTGGCTGACAAACGTAGGCCTGCCCAATGTGCGCTCAACCGAAAGCTTGTTGTCCACGCCCGGTTGTACTGATGAGACCAGCGCCTCATCGATGATATAGCCGCGATGGTCCTTGATGCTGGCACACCCCGCTGCCAACACGCCCAGAGCGAGCACCGCTGCACCCTGCACCATCAGCCGACTGTTCCGCATTCGATAACTCCGCTTCTATCAAGTGTGTACTCATGCCCGTTTGCATCGGGGATGGACAGCCTATAACGGCGAACCTTTAGGGTCCAATCGGCATAACCGCAATGCCGTCTGGCGCTCTTGCCCCGTTCTGCGTTGCATCTGCGTGCTGGACGGCTCTGATTTAATCGCCCCTGAACAGGGGGCACCATGTTCTGAAGGAAATGCGTGATGTCATTTTTGACCAAGCTGTTCGGCAAAAGCCAGGATGATCGCGCCGTGGCGCGTCCGCTGTGGCACCGCACGGTTGAAATCGCGCGCGAGAAAGAATGGTATCGCGATTGCGGCGTGGCCGATACCATCGCGGGACGCTTCGACATGATCACGCTGATTCTATCGATTGTTATGATTCGGATGGAGCGGGACGCTGAATTGGTTGAACCTTCCGTGCGCCTCACCGAACTGTTTGTTGAGGATATGGACGGCCAGTTGCGCGAAAGCGGCGTGGGCGATGTTGTGGTGGGCAAGCGTATGGGCCAGTTGATGAGCGTTCTGGGAGGCCGTCTCGGCGCTTACCGTGATGGCCTGACATCCGCCGATGAATCGGTCATGGCCGATGCCGTCAGCCGCAATGTGAACTTGCACGAAGGCACCGATCCGCTGCTGGTGGCCCGCCGCGCACGCGCTTTTGCTGCCGGGCTGGACCTTGTGCCAGCGTTCCGCGTTCTCGATGCGGAGATTGGCAAATGATCGAGCCTGAATACTCGCACATGGTCGATTTGCGGCAGGTAAACGATCTGCCACTCGTGCTTGAACCCGATGAGGACGCGCGCCGCCGCCTTGCGGGGCGCTTCAGCATCACCGCGATCAACACCATGCGCGCCGAACTGCGGCTGACGGTCGATGGCGAAAAAGTGGAAGCCAAGGGCAAGCTTTCCGCCCAAATCATCCAGATGTGCGCCATTTCGGGCGAGGACTTCCCCGTCACCATCAGCGAACCTGTCGCCCTGCGCTTCGTGCCGCCGCTGCGCGGCTATCAGCCGGACGAAGAGATCGAGATCACCGCCGACGATTGCGATGAAATCGAATATGAAGGCAGCGCCTTTGATCTGGGCGAAGCCCTGGCGCAGACCCTGGCGCTGGCAATCGATCCCTTTGCCGAAGGGCCGAATGCCGATGCAGCGCGCATCCGGCACAAGCTCGGCGGCGATGTGGCCACCGGGGCCTTTGCGGCCCTGTCCGCATTGAAACCCGCCGATGTGAAAAACAGGGACTGATTGCTTGGCCGCTCCCCGCAACCGTGATCTGATCAGCGGTCCGATCCTCAAAACGCTGGTGCTGTTTTCAGCGCCAACGCTGGCATCGAACATCCTCCAATCGCTCAACGGATCGATCAACTCGATCTGGGTCGGGCGCTTGCTGGGCGAAGGCGCGCTGGCGGCTACGGCCAATGCCAATGTGGTGATGTTCCTCGTTTTTTCGGCGGCCTTCGGTTTCGGCATGGCGGCCACCGTCAAGATCGGGCAGGCATTTGGCGCGCGCGATGTCCTTGCCGCCCGCCGCACGTTCGGTTCGGCCATCGGCTTTTGCGTCATCATCTCGCTAATCGTCGGCACGCTCGGCTGGCTGTTCGCGCCCGAATTGCTCACCGCAATGGCCGCGCCGGGTGAGACCTATGTTTTCGCGCTCACCTATCTGCGCGTGATCTTCATCGCGATGCCTGCCTCGATGATTACCGTCATTCTCTCGATGGGCCTGCGCGGCGGCGGCGATGCCGCAACGCCGCTCAAGTTCATGGTCCTGTCCTCGGTGCTCGATATCGGGCTCAATCCGCTGCTGATCAACGGGTTCGGCCCCATTCCCGCCATGGGCATCGCCGGGTCCGCTCTTGCCACCGCCATCGCGTCGATCGCCTCGATGGCGGGCATCGTCGCCTATGTTTATGCCAAAGACCTGCCACTCCGCCTCAAAGGGGCAGAGCTCAAATGGCTCTGGCCGCGCCGCGATGAACTGGGCTACATTCTGGCCAAGGGCCTGCCGATGGGCGCGCAAATGCTGGTCATTTCCGCCGCCGGGATCATCGTCATCGGCCTTGTGAACCGCGAAGGCATAATGGTCAGCGCCGCCTATGGCGCCGCGCTCCAGCTTTGGACCTATCTGCAAATGCCCGCGATGGCGATTTCCGCCGCCGTCAGCGCCATGGCCGCGCAAGCCATCGGCGCCAATCTGGGTGACCGCCTCAGCAAGATTTCGCGTTGGGGCGTTGCGCTCAATCTCGGCGTCACCGGCACGCTATGCGCGTTGATCCTGCTATTCGATAGGCCAGCGCTCGAACTGTTCCTCGGCGGCACCAGCGTTGCGGTCGATGAAGCCCGCCACATCCAGTTTCTGGCAAGCTGGAGCTACGTGATCTTCGGCGTCACCATGGTTCTGTTCGGCACGATGCGCGCAGGCGGCGTGGTGTGGACCCCGCTCATCATTCTCAGCCTCGCGCTCTATCCGGTAAGGCTCGGCTTCTATTATCTGTTCTACCCGCTGATGGGGGCCGACGCGCTGTGGCTGGCGTTCCCTGTCAGCTCGCTTTTCGCCGTCGCCTTATCCGTCTACGCCTATCGCAAACCGGGCTGGCGCGCGCAGGCGCGCGCTGTGCCCGATGAAGAGTGCGAGGAGGAAACCCACGTAGACGCCGAAACCGCAGGGCGCATGGCCCCCACAATTTAGCGGCTTTGCGCCCGCCAGCGCTGGACCGTCCGTTCGACCGCACGGCCATCGCCGCCGCCACTGCTCCACAATTCATAGAATGACGGATCGTTTGAAGCAGGCCGCTTGAACACTTCAAGGTCATCGAACGAAACACGCATCGGGATCGAAACACCCTCACCCGAAATAATGCACTCGCGGTTGCGCAAGGCCGGGATCGTATCGATGAACCCGCGCGCGCCTTCGGGCATCGCCGCTTTCACAAACGCCTGATCGCGCTCGTTGTTCAGGCGCATGGCGATGATCGTGCCGCATTGCGAAAGCACGCTTTCTGCAAGGTCCGAAGGCCGCTGCGTAATCAGCCCCAGGCTCACGCCGTACTTGCGGCCTTCTTTGGCAATGCGCGACAAAATCCGCCCGACCGACGACCCGTCCGAATTCTTCTCGTTCGGCACATAACGGTGCGCTTCTTCGCACACCAGCAAGACCGGGCGCGTTTCTTCATCGCGTGACCAGATCGCATAATCGAACACCAACCGGCTCAGCACCGCCACAACCGTCGCGGTAATTTCCGAAGGCACGCCCGAAACGTCGATAATCGATATCGGCTTGCCTTGGGATGGCATGCGGAAAATCTTGGAGATGAATTCGACCATGGTATCGCCAACCAGCATGCCCGAGAACATGAACTGATAGCGCGGATCGCTGCGGATTTCCTCGATCTTGGTCTTGATCCGCATATAGGGGATCGAATTGGTGCCCTTGTCCAGCCGCCCCATCTCGTTCTGCAAGATGGTCAGCAGATCGGACAGCAAATAGGGGATCGGAGAATCGACGGTAATTTTGCCGATCTGTTCGACCATCCGGTTTTTCTGCCGCGCCGCCAGCAAACACTTGGCAAGGATATCCAGATCCAACTGGCGGTCATGGCCTTGCGATGTCAGAAACACCTCGCAATGCTCTTCGAAATTCATCAGCCAATAGGGCATGTTCAGGTTCGAAACGTCGAGCAGATGGCCGATCGCCCTGAAAGCGCTGCCATATTCGCCATGCGGATCGATCATCACGATATGGCCCATGGGTGCCATCTCGCAAATCCGGTGCAAGATCAGCGCAGCGGCGGTCGATTTGCCGGTGCCGGTTGATCCCAGCAGGGCAAAGTGCTTGCCCAGAAAGGCATCGACATAAATCCCCGCGCAGATATCGCGCGTCGGATAGACCGTGCCCACCGAAATATGCGTGCGCCCATCGCTGGCATAAATCTGCCGCAAATCGGCGTTCGTCGTGGGATAGACCAGCGCGCCGGGCACCGGATAACGCGTCACCCCGCGCCTGAACCCGAACATTTTGCCCGTGGCCCGGTCTTCCTCGCCCTCGCCCACGAAATCGATATGCGCCACCACGCCGCCTTCAATCGACGAATCATGGCGCTGCGTGCGCACACTGGCCAGAAGCCAGGAATTGCCGACGCGAATCTTGATCTGTCCGCCCACTTTGCCCGATAGCGCAATCGAAGGATCGCGGTCTTCGGCACACTCTTCCATGCGCCCCAGATCAAAGGCGATGGCAGAACTGGAGCCCGCAATTTCCAGCACAAAACCGATGGGCTTGCGCGCATTTTCCGGAACGGGGATAACATCGGGCATGGCAAACGGCGCGCGCTGGGCAAGGTCTTCCGGCGCTGCCGGTGTAGCCGCCTCAAACCCTTGCGTACCCATCTGTGACATCAAAAAATCCCCAAGCCTTTGACGTGGCTTGGACGATAGTTAGGACGCCTTAGTTAATATCGGCTAAATTCCTCAGGTTTCGCCCCCTGCACATTAGACCAGTGCAAACAACCGCCCTGCAATCCAGCCCATGCCGACCGAGACCAGCACCGCAAACAGCCCGTAGATAAGCCCGTGCTCCTCTGCCGTCACAGCAACAAAACGCTCGAACCCCTGCTTGGTCACTTCCACGCGGGTGATCGCAGATGCCACCACCTTGCCCTTGCGGATGGCAAAGGTTTCAGCGGTATACGTGCCGATCTGCACGCTCGATGGCAGGCTCATCCGCGCTTGATACAGCACTTGTCCGCTGATCTTCACCGCCCCCTGATCTTCGCGATAAAAGCCCTCGCGCCGCATCAGGTCGACCAGACCCGCCGAAAAGCGGCGCTGCTCCTTGGGGTCGATCACGCCGATGGGCGAAAGCTGCAGCCATTTGAGGCCCAGCTCGTAAATCGCCGCCGTCTTGTCATCGACGATCTTTTCAATCGGGCGCGATGAAGCCACCGCAAAATAGCTCGGCGCGGAACGGAATTCCATCGAATCGGCATTGATCCACATGCCTGCAATCTTCTGCTTTTCGCGCAGAACGATCGATTGCACCGGCCCTTCCAGAACCACAACGATATCGTAATCCTGCGCCGCACGGCTGCCGTCCGGGCTCAGGATCGCGCCAAACAGCAGCAAATCCGCCCCGGTAAATCCTTGGCGCACTTGCACTTCGTGTTGCGAGATTTCCGGCACCAGAATCGGATCGCGCGCGCCCAGCAAAAGCATGCAGGCAGCAAGGGCCAGCAATCGCTTCACAGTGGCACCACCGTGTAAATCTCGTCAGGCTGATACCCCAGCCCCAGCGCCATGCGCATGGCCACCAGCAAGACAATCGCCGCAAGGATCAGGCGCAGCGTCTCGGGCTTGGCCTTCTGCGCAAATTGCGCGCCGATCTGTGCGCCGGAGACCGATCCGATCAGCAGCAGCACCGCCAGCACAAGATCCACCGCGCGCGTGGTCAGGGAATGCATCATCGTTGTGGTCATGGTCACGAACAGGATCTGGAACAGCGATGTTCCCACCACCACGTTCACCCCCATGCCAAGGATATAGAGCATCGCAGGCACCAGCACGAACCCGCCGCCGATGCCCATCAGCATCGTCATGATCCCGGTGATCACGCCCAGCAGCAGCGGCGCCAGCGGCGAGATATACAGCCCCGAACGATAGAACCGCCAGCGCAAGGGCAAGCTTGCCACCAGCGGATGATGGCGGCGCTTGCGCGCAGGCAGCGGCACGCCTGCGCGTTTTGCCAGAATAGTGGTCAGGCTCTCGTGCGCCATCAAGCCGCCAATGCCGCCCAGCATCAGCACATAGAGTATATTGATGACCGTATCGATCTGTCCCAGCGCTTGCAGCAGGCGGAACAGCAATGCGCCAATCCCGGTGCCCAGCATGCCGCCAGCCACCAGCACCGCGCCCATATGGTAATCGATCCCGCCGCGCCGCGCATGGTGGAAAGCGCCTGAAACGCTGGCACCGGTCACCTGGCTCGCCGCCGAAGCGGCAGCGACGGTGGGGGGAATGCCATAGAATATCAGCAAAGGCGTTGTCAGGAATCCGCCGCCCACGCCAAACATGCCCGAAAGCAGGCCAGTCAACGCGCCAAGGCTCACGATCAGCAGACCGTTTACCGAAAGGTTCGCGATGGGGAGATAAACGTCCATTGCCTTGCCGACGCTAGGCTCCCCACCCGCTGCCAGCAACCCACTTAACCGCAATTCAGGCAAAAAACTGTGCGCTCAAAAAGATGACGCGATGGTTAGCGCAGGGCCGGACTCCGGCCTTGCATTTCCCGCAACGCGCAATCGCCAGTCCAGCGCAATCCTGCTCGACACACCATGCCCCAGATCAAGCGGCATGGAAACGCGCGGCCCCACATCCAGCCGCACCGCCCCCTCCTGTCCGCCAGCCCATGCACCTGCTCCCAGACGCACATCGCGCAGCGGCCCCATGGCATTGCCAAGGGCGCGGTCAATCACCGCCTGGGCATCAAAAAACGCTGTCGCACCGGCCCCTCCGGCATAGCCTGCCTGCCCGTAAGCCTCGGCGCGCAATCCTGCGCCCAATTCCTGCCACGGCAATTCGGTCACGACTGTCACCACCGGACGGACCCGCGCAGGACCGTTTCGGGAATCCACCAGACGCGCCTCGGCCAGTACCCGCAAAGGGACGCGCGGCACCGGTCGCACGCCAAAACCCAGTGCTGCTTCCCTGTCACTGCCCGGCGCATCGATCGCCAGCGACCCCCGCGCATAAACAAAGCTGCTGTGCGGCGCGGCATTTCCCAACCGGTAACGCGCGATGGCCCCCGCCTGGCTTGCGCCATAGGAAGCCGCGCCCACCGCTTGCGCCGGAACACCGCCACCTCCGCGAGCCAGCAGCCACTGGTCAAACGACCAGCGCTTTGCGTTCTTCGCCCGCAAAGGCCCCGTCGGCCCCGAAACCTTCCCTGTTGTTGCAGCGCCTGCGTGGGCCAAAGAGCCCGAACCGGCGCGGGGTGCGAGCACGAATGACGATTCGGTCCATATGCCCGGTTGCGGTGGCGCAGCGATATCAGGCAAGGTCCTATCCGGCATCATGGTATGAGCCCAAACCACCGGCGACCCTGCAATCAACGACACAGGCTTTGCGGCCCCCGCCTTGCTGCCCCGCTCAACCGGCGCAAGCGGCCACACCACAGGCAGTGCAGCAACGCCGCGTGCCATTGCAGGTTCGGCATAGACGCGTTTCGCCAAAGCGCCCTTCGCTTCAAACACCGGGTTCCACATCGCCGCACGCGCCACCGTCCAGATCATCAGGATCGCGATAAGGGCCACAATCGGCTGTCCGCGCCGCGCAGACGCGGGCCGCCCCGTCATTGTCGTGCCAATCTCGCCGAACTCTGCCCCGTGCCCAGCGCCATCGCATGGACAGGATGCACCAGATGCACCGTGTGATCCCATTGCACTTTGCCGCCAGACAGCACGCGCAAGTAAGCGACAAAAGCGCGCCGACCGGCCATGATCGAAATCACGTTGCCCACCGGAAACCGGAAAATGGCCCTGATCCCTTCTGCCAGTCCATATTCATGGGCGGTAAAACAGAACCGCAGGCCTAACCGCCAGATAAAACTGACAAGATTGAAGAACAGCAGCGCTTTAACCCACGGATCGGGAACAAGCGGCGTGATTACGCCCATGGCTTCACCAATGCGGACGACCGGCGAAAGCAATATCAGCAGATAAGCCGCCGTCAGCACCAGCGCGACCAGAGCGCCCCGCCGGTCCCGCAAGCGCATCCAGAACTCAAGGCCGCGCCCGCTCCAGCCCAGCCGGTCCCACCCCTGAAAGGCGATGCCGTGCAGCCAGCGGGTTTTCTGCCGCACCGATGCCGTCAACGTGCCGGGAAAGAACTCGCGCGTGGCAACAATGCCTCCGCCCCGATCCCGGACCCGCAAAAAACACGATTTCCCGCCCGTCTCGCTCACCAGCAGGCCGGCCTCGTAGTCCTCGGTCAGGCATTCGGCGGCAAACGGATCGCGCCCGCCGCGCCGCTCCAGTATCCGGTCAATCGCCCCGCGCGAAAAGGCGCAGCCCACGCCCGAGGACGGCAGCCCCGCGCCCAGCCAATCGCGCACCACCATGTCGCGCGCATGGGCCTCGGCAAATTCGTCGCAATAATGGCCCGCAATCCAGCGCGATCCCGCCTGCGGTTCTGGCCGCACCGGCAGTTGCACAAAATCGGCGTGGTCCAGCGCGCCATCCATCAGGCCCAGCGCTGCGGGATGCACCATGTCTTCGGCATCGTGCAGGATCAACGACCGCGCGCGCCTGCCCGTGCGATGCTCATCCTCGCAAATCGCGCGATAAAGGCGGTTGAGGCAATCGGCCTTCGTCGTCGGCCCGTCGCGATCATGCAGCACCACCCGCAGGCGCGGGTCATTGGCCAGCATCGTCAGGGCCGCCAGCGTCGGCTGGTCGTTGCGATAAACCCCGACATAGAGCCGCAAATCGCGCTGCGGCCAGCTCGCCAGACAATGGCTAACCATCGCCCCGATCACCGCCGATTCCCGCCACGCCGGAACGATTACCGCCGCGATGCCTTTTAGCTCCTGATGCCGATCATCCTTCAGCCTTATGACTTGTGCCGCCTTCTTGCCGCGCAGCCACAGCCACACACCATCAATCACAAACTCGTCAATCGCCCCGATTGCAAACCACACGGCAGCAAACAACAGGAGTTCATGCTCAACCAGCGCGAGCCATTGGAATGCCGGATAAGACGGCGATGCTGGCAACTCCTGCCCCCGTTTGACGTGCCCTGATGATGCGGCCACATAAAGCAATTATGCCTGCTTGCGCGGGTTCGTGAACTAGGGACTGATTCGAAAATGGCGGTATCGCGGGGACTTAAAAGAACGTGGGACGCGTTGACCCGCAACGAAGCCGCGCCCGGCCTCGTTTTGATGGCCTGCGCCGCCGTGGCGCTGGTCCTTGCCAATTCGCCATGGGCGCAAAGCTGGCACGCCTTGTTCAACGATCCGCTGGGCTGGACCCCGGTGCCCAAGCTCACCAGCGCCCACTTGTGGATCAACGATGGCCTGATGGCCGTGTTCTTCTTCGTCGTCGGGCTTGAAATCAAACGCGAAATTCTTGATGGCGCGCTGTCAGACGCGCGCCGCCGCCGTTTGCCCGTCATCGCCGCCATTGCCGGGATGGCCGTGCCCGCCCTGATCTATCTGGCGATCACCCGTGGCACCCCCGCCCTCCACGCCGGCTGGGCGATCCCTTCGGCGACCGACATCGCCTTTGCCATCGGCGTGCTGGCGCTGGCCGGAAAAGGCCTGCCCTCCTCGCTGCGCCTGTTCCTGCTCACCGTCGCCATCGTCGACGATCTGGGCGCGGTCATGGTCATCGCGTTTTTCTATACCACCGGCCTCAAGCTGGTCTGGCTGGGCATCAGCGCGGTGATTCTCGTCGCGCTCGTTGCCCTCAACCGCCTGAACGTGCGCGCGCTCACCCCCTATATCCTCGGCGCCATCGCGCTGTGGTACACCGTGCTCCACTCCGGCATCCACGCCACCATCGCGGGCGTCGTGGCCGCGCTCACCGTCCCCCTCGCGCTCAACCGCCAGCATGATAGCCCGCTGCTCCGCCTCGAACACGCGCTGGTTGCGCCCAACGGCTTCATCATCGTCCCGCTGTTCGGCCTCGCCAATGCAGGCGTCCACCTCGCCCTGCCCGAAGGCGGCTCGCTCGCCCTGCCGCTCGGCATTGCGCTGGGCCTGCTGCTGGGCAAGCAAGTCGGCATCTTCGGCAGCATCCTGCTGGCAGAGCGTCTGGGCATCGCCAACCGCCCCAAAGGCGCAACCCTGCCGCAATTGTGGGGCATTTCCCTGCTCTGCGGCATCGGCTTCACGATGAGCCTGTTCATCGCAGGCCTCGCCTTCCCCGCCAGCGCGATCCTTGTCGAAGAGGCCAAGCTCGGCATTCTGGGCGGCTCGATCATCGCCGCCATCGCGGGCATGATCGTGCTGAAACGCAGCAAGAACGCCACCAACTAATCGTCAAAACCGATCACTAAGCCGATATCAATGCGTGAAACCTTTCAGTCCGTTGCGCGTATAACCCGCACATCAACCGGATTCACAAAGGAACCACCCATGCCCGGCGACAACGCAAAAAAAGCCCTGATCGACAGCCTGAACGGCCTGCTGGCCGATACTTTCACGCTCTATCTCAAGACCAAAAGCTACCACTGGCACGTCGCCGGACCCAACTTCCACCCGCTGCACCTGCTGTTTGATGAACATTCCGCCGAACTCTTCGCGCTGACCGACGTGATCGCCGAGCGCGTGCGCAAAAACGGCGGTGACACGCTCACCTCCATCGCCAGCATCGCCGCCAAAGCCTCGCTCAAGGACGATGACCGCACCAGCATCGACGCGATGGACATGGTCAAATCCCTGCGCGACGACAACGCCGCCCTCGTCAAAACCATCCGCGCCGTCAAAGCCGCCGCCACCGAAGCCAACGACAACGCCACCGAAGGCCTCGCCGACGACTGGACCGACCAAGCCGAACAACGCGTCTGGTTCCTCACCCAAAC
>CAZSTP010000062.1:0-3634 GCA_964609325.1 uncultured Novosphingobium sp.
GCGCAAGATGCCGCTGGCGGGACGTATCGCATCGAAGCTACGCCCCACGCGCGGTTCTTCCTGTCCGGCATCGGCTACATGAATCCGGATTGGTCACACGGATTGAACAAGGGGCCGCTGGCGGTTGGTTATGATGAAATCGAAAGCAATGCGCAGGCACCCCACGGGTCGCGTTTCGAACACCCGCAAGCCTTTGCCGACATTGCGATGACCACGCCCGATGGCACGGTGATAAGGGGCCACGGCTGCTTTGAATCCATCGTGATCGGCCGCCATGCCCCATCAGGATTTGCCAGCATGTTCGATGTGCCATGAGCAGCCTTGAAACACAGATTGCGGCCTATCTGGCCCATGCCATGCCCGATGCGAAGAGCATCGTGGTGGATGATCTGGGCCGGATCTATGGCGGGTCCAGCCAGGAAACCTTCCGCTTTCACGCCACCTGGATGCAAGGCGAAGCCCACGTTGACCGCCGCCTGATCCTGCGCCGCGATGCCACCGCTGGGCTGGTCGTGGCTGAGCGGGATCTTGAATACAACGTCTACCGTGCGTTGGCGGGGCAGAGCCTGCCCATTCCCGGTGTCTATTTCCTTGAACTGGACCCGCGCTGGCTTGAACGGCCCTTCTTCATCATGGACATGTGCCCCGGAAAACCCGGAAGCCCGTTCGTGCCGACCGATCCCTATGATGGTCACAGCGAGGCCATCGGTGAGCAATATTGGTCCATTCTTGGCCGACTTGCCGCGATTGATCACCGCGCCGTCGGGCTGGAAACGCTGCGCAACGGTTTGGCGACTGGCGGTTGGTGGGCGCTTGAACTGGACCGGTGGGAAAGCCTGCTGGATGAAAACGAAGCCATAGCCGAACCGGCTGTGCGAGGGGCCATGCGCTGGTTGCGGCGCAATCCGCCGCCTGAACCGGCCAAGCCCGCGATTGTCCACGGAGATTACCGTTCGGGCAATTTCCTGTTCACCGATGACGGCACGATCAGCGCCATTCTTGATTGGGAAATGTGCCACATCGGCGATCCGCTGGAAGACGTGACCTGGGGACTTGATCCGTTCTGGCCGATCACGCGCCACTATCCGCTGGAACCGGGGCTTGCATTGTGGGAGCAGGCCAGCGGTCAGCGGGCCCACCCTGCTGCGCTGGATTGGTGGCGCCTGTTCAGCGCGGTCAAGGCCTGCGTGATCTGGACCACGGCGGCATCGGGCTTTGCATCGGGCAAGAACCGGGAGATGACGATGGCGCTGTCCGGTATTCGGGGAGGGCACTTCCACCGTGATCTGATCCTGAAAATGATGCGTGAACGCGGAGCCATGGGATGAGCGTGCAAAGCCTGACAATCGACAATGCCCTGCACGGGATTGAGGAATTGCTGCGGCACCGCATCAGCCCCGAAATCGGCGATCCCTTTGCCGCACAGATGGCGCGTTTGTCGTGCCTGCTGCTGCGCATCTGTGCCGATGGCGTGGACGGTGCCGCCGAACTGCGGGTGAACGAAAACGCGGCGATCCGGGCAATTCTGGCGCAAGCTGCAGGCCTGGTCCCGCCATCGCTGGGTGCCGAATGGCATGCCGCTGCACAATCTGCCGATCCGGGCCTCAAGTTGAGCGTGCTTGACGCCGAAAACAACCGTCTGCGCCAGCTGCTCGCCGCGGCCCATTCTGCGGTCGAGGACATTGCAACACCTGCTGCCCGTGCGTTGGACCAGCACATCTGGCAATTTCTTGAAGCAGCCGAGGCCAATCGGGCGCCTGGCGAATAAGGCGCCCCGCTGGCGATCAGGCCTGCGGCCAGTAGCGCGCCTTCAGTTCCTTTTTGTAGAGCTTGCCGGTTTCGGCCCGTGGCAATTCGCGTTCGAAATCCACGGTGCGCGGGCACTTCACGTCGGCAAGGCGCTGCTTGCACCACTGGATGAGGTCAGCCGCAAGCGCAGGGCCTGCCTCGTTCCAGTCCTTGGGCTGGATGACGGCTTTCACTTCCTCGCCGAAATCGGGATTGGGCACGCCGAAGACGGCAACATCGGCAACGGCAGGGTGTGTGATCAGCAGGTTTTCCACTTCTTGCGGATAGACGTTCACACCACCAGAAATGATCATGAAGTCTTTGCGATCAGACAGATAGAGATAGCCGTCTTCATCAAGGTGGCCGACATCGCCCATCGTCGACCAGTCCGGATGAAGCTGATTGCGCGCCGATGCGGTCTTGGCGGCATCGTTGTGGTACGTGACGGGCTTGGTGCCGCTGAAGAAAACGGTTCCGGTTTCCCCCACCGGCAGTTCATTGCCATCATCATCGCAAATGTGGATCGTGCCAATAACCGCGCGTCCGACCGAGCCGACATGGGCGAGCCATTCCGCGCTGTTAAGCGTGACATGGCCGATGCCTTCGGAGCCGGAATAGAATTCCTCGATGATCGGGCCAAGCCAGTCGATCATCGCCTGCTTGATCGGGATGGGGCAGGGGGCAGCGGCATGCAGCACGGTCTTGAGCGAAGACAGATCATACTTGTTGCGCACGGCATCGGGCAGTGCAAGCAGCCGGATGAACATGGTGGGCACGACCATGACTGCGGTGATCCGGTAGCGTTCAATTGCTTTGAGGAATTCTTCAGGATCAAATTTGGTCATCACCACGGCGGTGCCGCCAACCGCCTGAATGCCAGCCGTTATGCCCATCGGCGCTGCGTGATACAGCGGCGCGGGCGAGAGATAGATGCAGTCCTCGCCCAGATCATAGAACCGGTCGAACAGCATCGCTCCGGGGTTGGGCTGGATCGGGCTGCCGCTGGCAGAGGCGAATTTCAGGCCTTTGGGTTTGCCGGTGGTGCCCGATGAATAGACCATCCGCCCGCCGATTTCCTCGTCAGCGATCGGGGTGGCTGGCTGTGCAGCGCACAATGCGTTCCATTCGGGCAGATCATCGACCGTACCGATGGTCACGATGTGCGAGACATTAGGCATCGCCGCCTTGTTGGCCACGCAATCGCGCGCGGTGCTGGCCATCTTGTCGGAAATCAACACCACCTTCGCGCTGCTGTCGCCCACGATATAGGCGATTTCGTCGGTCTTGAGGCGGGCGGAAAGCAGCACCAGGATCAATCCGGATCGTTGTGCTGCCCAATAGATGTCGAAAAATTCTGTGCGGTTGTCACAAGCAATCGCCACGGCATCGCCGTTCTGTAGGCCAAGTGCCCGCAACGTGCGCGCGCCACGATTGGCGCGCGCTTCCAGTTCGCCATAAGTGATCGTCTCCCCGTCTGCTGCCATGATGAGGGCGGGCTTTTCGGCATGGGCCTGGGCATGAAGACGGGGGTGCACGTAAAGTTGGTCTTTCGTTTGGAAGGTCAGGCGAACGTCAATTCGCGGGCGTTGTCTTTCATGATCCGTTGCTGATCCGCAGCAGAAAAGGAAGCAAGATTTTTGTAAAAATCGCGCGGTTCGCCCACGCCTTCGGCATGGGGCCAGTCCGATCCGAACAGGATGCGTTCGACCGGCAGGTGCTTTGCCAGATCGGCAACATCATCTTCGACAAAGGGTGCGACCCAGCAATTGCGGTGGAACTGGTCAACCGGATTCATCGCAAACATGCCAGGGTTCTGGGCGTGCGAAACTTGCAGGCTGTGGAGCAG
>CAZSTP010000062.1:3734-6084 GCA_964609325.1 uncultured Novosphingobium sp.
GGCACAGGCCGACCGTGCGCATCGCCGGGGCCGGGAAGGATCGGGTGCGGTTTTTCTCCGAAGTAATAGCGGAGTTTCCCGTCCTTTTCCACGACGCGAAGGCCGCGGTCCATGAATTTGGGATCGCGGTGACGGGTGAAGGCATCACTGGCTTCCCAGTAATGATTGTCCGCATCGAAAATCGCGCCAATGCGATCCATGGTCTGTTCAGTCATGTCGCAATCCTTCCGTTCAAGCGGTGCCATGGCGCAAGAGTTTGCCCGGCGTCTCGTTGGTGCATTCGCCTTGTCTGAACGTGATCACGCCGTTCACGATGATATAGTCGTAACCCACGGCCTTCTGGACCAGCCGCCATTCTCCTGCCGGATAATCCCACAGACGTTCGGCGGGCAGGCTGTCGAGCGCATCGAGATCATAGACCAGAATATCTGCGGGCATCCCTTCGGCAATATAGCCGCGCCCTTTCAGGCCCGCTGCTTGAGCAGGCAGAGCGGAAAGCCGCCAGTGAGCTTCTTCAAGCGACATGATCTTGTGTTCACGCACCCAATAGCCAAGCAATTCGGTCGGGTAGCGGCCTGTCGTCACGAATTTGGTGTGCGCGCCGCCATCGCTGACACCGGGAAGCGCAACCGATGATGTCGCGATTTCCTTCATCGATTCCGGCGGCGTCATGATCATCGCCGTTTCAAATCCGCTCTTGAGTTCGCCCAAAAGCGCAATGTCCATCAACACGTCGAGCGAATGTTTGCCTTCGCGCTGTGCGATTTCGCCAATGGTATAGCCTTCATACTTGTCCTGCAGCGCAAGTCCGTCGGGCACGTCGAGCGGAATCCAGCCGACTTTTATGTCATCGACGACATAGCCTGAGCCGAACAGACCGCCGCGCTGTTCGTGGATGGCCTTGAGCACCTTGCGGCGTTCGGGATCGGCGAACTTGGCCATCTTTTCGTCCATCGACCCCATGCAGGTGTCTTTCCACGCGGGGATGGCGTCGGCAAGGTTGTAATCCTCGAACGTGAATTGCGATGCGAAATTGGTGGTGAGTGCCTGGGCAAAGACGCGCAGACCTTCTTTTTCGTTCAATTCCTGCAATCGATCAATCGCGGTTTTCGGCGTGATCTTCATGCCGCCATGCTGGTTGAGCGCGCCTTCGGCCAGGAGCGCGTTCCAGATGACGGGCCTGCCGCTTTCGCGGGCCATCACTTCGGCGGTGCCAAGGTCCCCGGTCACTTGCCCGACGCCGCGCCCAAGGCTGCCCATCGCGCGGCAAAACGCCGACAGGTCGCGCTGGCTCATCAGGTCGGTCACCATCGGCGTGCCATCATGGTCAAGCTGGACGTTGCCTTCGCTTCCCAGAATCTGTGCGCTGATGCCGCAGCCGCCAACTTCCATACCCTCGACCAGTAGATCGCACATCTGCGCCAGTTCCGCATCGGTGGCTGGCCGCTGCTTTGCCTCGTCCGTGCCCACGACATAGCCATAGAGTGGTGCCAGCGGCACGAAGGACATGACATTGACGCCTTTTGGCGTGCGCTCGACGCTTTCGAGATATTCCCGGAAGCTCACCCAGTCCCACGGCATGCCCTGCCGCATCGTTTCCAGCGGTACTGCTTCGTTGCGGACAAGGCTGAGCATGGTGCGTTCGCGGTCTTCGGGTTTGCATGGTGCAAAGCCGAATCCGCAATTGCCGATCACGACGCTTGTCACACCGTGCCAGCCCGACATGGTGCACCACGGGTCCCAGAAAATCTGGCTATCATAATGGGTGTGAAGGTCGACAAAGCCCGGCGCGACGATCTTGCCTGCAGCGTCGATCACTTGGCTCGCGCGATCAGCGGCGATGTGGCCCGAAATCTGCGCGACTTTGCCATCCTTGATCGCAATATCGGCGCGGTATCGCGGCGTTTGCAGGCCATCAATGATGGTTCCTGCCTTGATGACGAGATCAAATTCGCATCGGCTTGCCATCGACACTTCTCCTGATTTGGCCCCCTTTTGGCTGGTGGCTCAATCAGGAATGTAACGCAGGATGTGCATTAATCAAAGCATTCAAATGCAGTGTGAATGCGGATTTTTACGCTTTTTCAAGCGGCGCCACCGCGGGGGTAAGTGATGACAGCAAAAGTGCCGACACCACTGCAACACCTACGCCGATCCAGAAGGCCAAGGCATAGGATCCGGTCTCGTCGTGAACCACGCTTGCGGCCAGAGGCCCCATTGCGCCACCCAAGGCGCTAAGGCTGGTCATTGCTCCGTAGACCGTGCCGAAAATGGAAGCGTGGAACAGATCGCGGGACAGGCATGCGATGAAAGCCATCATCGCGCCGGCACTGACGCCAAGCAAAGCCGT
>CAZSTP010000062.1:6184-14293 GCA_964609325.1 uncultured Novosphingobium sp.
ACAGGCATGCGATGAAAGCCATCATCGCGCCGGCACTGACGCCAAGCAAAGCCGTTGCGCAGATTGCGGCAGCAAGGCTCTGGCTGTCGAGCGCCAGAAGCACGCAGGCCAGCGCGACCAACGTCATGATGCCGACAGAGACGCTGGTCTTGCCCATGCGATCAAACACATAGCCGATCATGATTTTGCCGGGAATGGCCGCTACACCCGCCAAACCCGCGATGGAAGCGGCGTGGGTCAGCGAAAACCCCTTGTCTGCCAGTGCCGGGGCCAGATGGATCATATAGGCCGACAACACGGTTTGTGATGCGACCACCGCGACCGCCAGCTTGATGAAATTTGCCGAAAAATAGGTTCGCCGCAGGTTGGCCGGAGGTGGACTGGCCTCAGTTTTGGCCTTTGAAACAGCGCCGTTGCGCGGACGACGATCGAAGAAGAACAGGCACGCAAGCAGGAAGGCCGGCACAATCCAGACCACAGCAAGCAGCACGAAGGCTGTTCGCCAGCCTGACAAATCGATGAGATAGCGGGCAGACGCGGGACCCAAGGCAGAGGCGATGCCGCTTCCGCACAGGACGACGGCAATGGCCATGTTTCGCTGTTTGTCGAAGGCGGCGGCAATGACGGCCAGCCAGACGGCTGGTCCGATCAGCGTCGCCCCCAAAGCGTGCAGGCACCACAACGCGATCCACAAGCCAAGGCTTTGTGTTGCAAATGAAAACGCTGCGAGCGAGACCCCGGTCAAGACAAAGCCCGGCAAGATCAACCAGCGGGCATTATGACGATCTACCAGCCGGCCAATGACGGGCATCATCAGGAAGCTGATGACCAGCGCAATTGACAGGCCGATGGAAGCCTCAGTCCGCGACCATCCGAAACTCTGTTCCAATGGCCCCAGAAACTGACCCAGCGCATAAAGCGCGACCATTGATGCCGGCAGCCCGATCAGACTGCACAGCAGGAGTGGCCCGTTTTCGCGCCACTCGCTGCGTTGCACTTGCTGGGTTTCCATCAGCTAGGGTAAATCGGCCGACTTTAGAATCCGATGTCCTGAATGGGTGTTTCAAAGCCGCAATTGACGATGTTCTGTGCCTTGGTCAGCGTATCCAGATCAAGCCCGGCAAGGTAGCCGTCAAGCAGGCGCTGATAGTTGCTGATCATGCCTTCGGTGTCCTTGGACAGGCGCATATGCTTGAACTGTCCGGAGTGGAGGCCAAGCTGCTGAAGCGGCAGGTTGTAGTAATCCTGACGCGGGATCTCAGGGAAATCAGGCGAGTCATACGGCAGGATCGTCGGCTGCTTGGGCGTTTCATACTCTTCGCCTTCAGGACGAAGCACCAGCGACCAGATTTCGAACAGGCATGTTTCAGCGGTCAGCGGACGGATACGATAGGACGACATTGCGCCGACCATCGGCAACAGGAAGAAGTGGGGGAACATGAATTCCACCGCGTGGAATTCTACTTCTTGTGCCACTTTGGCAATGTCGAACATCGGTACGCCGCGCGCAATCGCATCCTTGTGCACTTCTTCGTACATCTTGCCATAGAATGCCATGGTTGCGCCCATCGGATCATCGGGCACGTCCATGTCGCGCATCTTTTCCATCACCGCGATTTCACTGTCATGCACCATTCCGCCCATGCCGGAGCTGAGCCGCGCCATGAAATCGATGTGCATGTTCAGCGTCTGTTTGCCATCAAGGCCGCGGTTGGGGGCAAGGCCATCGGCATCATTGCCATAGGAATTGCCCAGTGCGGACAAGCGATGAAGCTGCGGGTGCGTCTTCATCGTGTGGTAGCCTTCCTGGAAGGCTTCCATGGCGAGCTTCCAGTTGGTGGGCAGTACGGTGCCAAACCACCAGTCCATCTTCAACTTGTCCGCATGGCGCGCGTTCATGCGTTCAGCCACAGGGCCAAGCGATTCCAGCAGCGACGGGGCGTTGTCATCAAAGTTGATGAAGGCGCAACCGGCCCAGAATTCCACCCGGCAAGGCGCAAGATTGATTTCGGCCTTGTCGAGCAATTCGGGGCTGAAAACCTGCTTGCCAAATACGAAGGTGTTTTCCCCTTCGATATTCCAGCGCCAGCCGTGGAAGGGGCAGATAAAGCCTTGCGACTTGCAATTGCCCGGACCCGTTGCCAGCCGCACGCCGCGATGGCGGCATGCGTTATGGAACGCTTTGACCCCGTTTTTGGTGTTCACCACGATCACCGATTTGTCGAGGATCGTATATTCGACATAGTCGCCGATTTCCGGGATTTCTTCCAGGCGGCAGGCCATTTGCCAGACGTGGGGCCACAGCTTTTCCTTCTCCAGTTCGAAGAAGGCCTGATCGTAATAACGCTGTGAGGGAATTAGCTCAGGATTGGTGACTCTGAAGGGTACGGCTTCGAGAGCTGCCGTTGCATTGTCCGTCATAATTCGCCTCGCCACGTAGATCCGCAGTCTTGGCGGGCAAAGTGAGAGGGTAATATCCCTCACCACTCTACCGCATGTCTGCGGCGGCATTTTTGCCAGATTTGAACTGTGGACATAGCTACCCTTAGTATGACCACACTGCAAGGTGCCTGTTGTGTTGATGCGCCTACGCAAGTGTAGGTGATAAATTATTGTAAAAAAATAATAATATCTCATTATAATGGTAAAATGGCACGATTTCCGAAAAACAATTGCAGCGTTGCATTCCAATATTTTTCGGCTTAATCCTCGTTGGAACGCGCCAAAAAAGGCGCGAAGGGAGGGTGCTGAAAATGATCCGTACAATGATTCTATGTGGTTCTGCCCTGGTTGGCAGCATGACATTTGCCGGTGTGGCGTTTGCCGGCACGGCGCCGGTGGATGAACAACCCGCAATGACTGATGGTGAAATCATCGTGACGGCGCAGCGCCGTAACGAAAGCCTTACCGATGTGCCGATGTCGATCGTGGCCATTGATGCCCAGGCGCTGGCGCAATCAGGCATTGCCAATACGTCTGACCTTGCGCGGGTTGTCCCCGGCGTGGCGATGACCTTCTTCGGGTCGTTCCTGCAACCATCTGTTCGCGGCATCACGTCGACCGGAGCCAACCTTGGCGAAAACTCCAACGTGGCAATGTATGTTGACGGCATCTACCAGCCACAGCAAATCGCGACCCTGATTGATTTGCCCGACGTTCAGCAGATCGAAGTGCTGAAAGGCCCGCAAGGCGCCCTTTACGGCCAGAACGCCACAGGCGGTGCCATTCTGGTAAACAGCATGGCGCCCAGCTTTACCCCCACCGGAAAGTTGAGCACCAGTTACGGCAATTACAACGAAGTGCAGTTGCGCGGCTATGTCTCTGGCCCCCTCAGCAACACCGTAGCCGTAAGTGTATCGGGTTCCTATCAGGACCACGACGGTTACCGGCGCCACGTGGTGACCGGACAGCGTGATTTTGGCCTCAATGCCAAAGTCGTGCGCGGCAAATTGCTGTTCAAGCCCAGCGACAACGCCAGCATTACGGCAAGCGCGTATTATGCCAAGCGCAAGGATTCTGCGATGTATGCAGGCTTTGCGATCAACGGGAATACGATCGGTCATGCCCCCGATCTTACCGGCCTGTTCGGTCCGGCCGCAGGTCCGTTTTTCCCGGTTCCCGCTTCCCCGGATGCAACTCGTCCCGGCGAGTTTTCTGCGGCGCCCGATGTGTTCACCCAGATTGAATCGAAAGGCGGCAGCCTGCGTGGTGAATTCGATGTTGGTGCTGGCACGATCACGTCGACATCAGGCCTTTTCAAAAACAACATAGTCTATCGCGCTGATGTGGACGGTTCGGCAGTCAATATCGGAGAGGCGCGCGCCGAACCTTTGACTGGCAAGTATTTTGTCCATGATACCAATTTTGCTTCGCGTGAATTCGGTCCGGTTACTTTCCTTGTCGGCGCGTTCTTCCTGGATGGCAACGAAACGTTCGAACAGAACATCTTTGATATCTTCGCGCCTAACCTTCCTCCTGCTGCCAAATTCTCGCTTGGCGGGACCAACGCTTATGGTCGCGTCGAAAAGCAGATTGTGGCAGGCTACGGCGAATTGACCGTCAAGGCGACCGAGCAGTTCACCCTGACTGCTGGTGGCCGCTATACGCGGGAACGCCAGAAGACCTTTTCCGACTTGTTGAACAACGTGCCGCAGCCTGCCATTGTCGGTTATCCCGGAAATCCCGTTACATTCAGCAAATTCACCCCACGCATCACGGCGCGTTATGAAGTGACGCCAGACGTGAACGTCTTTGCCAGCTGGGGCAAGGGCTTCAAAAGCGGCGTGGTGAATACGACCGATTTCACGCTTGACCCGGTAAAGCCTGAAACGATCACGTCTTACGAAGTCGGGGTGAAAGGCAGGATTGCCAATGCCGTGCGATTCAATCTGGCGGCATTCCATTACGATTACACCAATCTGCAGGCTGTCGTGTTTGTGCCGGGCCGCGCCTATATCACTCAAAATGCGGCTTCTGCGCGGGTCAAAGGCGTCGATTTTGACCTGAGCGTGAATGTGACTCCTGAATTGACGCTGTCGGGCGGCGGGGCATTTCTGGATGCAAACTACGTCAGCTTTGCCAATGCCCAGGCGTTTTTGCCAACCGGTCAGGGCAACCTGCAGATCACCACTGATCTGAGCGGCAGCCCCTTGCTGCGCGCGCCAAAGTTCAGCGGCAACGCCAGCGCCAATTATCAGCGTGAAACCGCTGCAGGCAAGATCGGCGCATTCGCATCTCTCTATCACACCAGCAGCTTTGGCATGGAGCCCAGCAATCGCATCCGGCAGAAGGGTTATACGACGCTTGATGCAGAATTTTCATTCGCGCCATCGGCCATAAACGGGCTGCGCCTCGTGCTTTGGGGCAAGAATTTGACCGATAAGGCCTATCTTGCGTCAACGCTGACCTCGACATTGGGGGATGTAGGCAGTTATGCTGCGCCCCAGACATATGGTGTCCGCGCCGAATTTGCGTTTTAAGGCAAAGCGGCAGGCGCTGCAGGCAACTTTCCCCCGTGGTTTTGGCGTAACTGCCAAAGCCGCGGGGTTTTATCGTAACGGGGAATTCTCTTGCAAAGCCTAACTGGTCGTACTTGCCTGATTACTGGCGCTTCATCGGGTCTTGGTGCCCATTTCGCCAAGCTGTGCGCAGGTGCTGGTGCGCGCGTTGTCGTGGCCGCGCGGCGCGTTGAACGGGTGCAAGCGCTGGCGGCGGAAATCAACGCAAGCGGTGGTACGGCTTTTGCCGTGGCAATGGACGTGGCCGACAAGGCATCGGTTACGGCAGGCTTTGCTGCAGCGCAATCAGCGCTGGGACCGATTGATACCCTGATCGCCAATGCCGGCGTGTCGTCGCCAGGGCGCTCGACCGAGATTGCGCTTGATGCGGTGCACGGGGTTTTGAACACGAATATTCTGGGTGTGTTTCTGACCGCAACCGAAGCGGCACGTTGCATGATCGCCGCCGGTAGCCGCGAAACCGGCAGGGGCAGGATCATCCTGATCGGTTCGATCACCGCCGAAATGACGGGGCAGGGCGAAACGATCTACAGTGCTTCGAAAGCTGCGGTGGCGCACATGGGACGCAATCTTGCGCGTGAATGGGTCCGCCAGGGCATCAATGTCAACGTCATCCAGCCAGGCTATATCCAGACGGAACTGGCGGGAAGCTGGTTCGACAGCGATGGCGGCAAGGCCCAGATCGCAACGTTCCCGCGGCGGCGTCTTCAGCCGATTGAATCGCTGGATGCACCCGTGCTGTACCTTGCATCTGACGCATCGGCGAGCACGACGGGCGGCACGTTCACCGTCGATGACGGACAGTGTCTGTAAGGTTTGCGCCTGTAACATTCGGGCCTGAAACGTTTCGCTAGGCCAGTTCGTCCGTCCTGTCGGAGGCTAGTTCCAGGCCCATGTCCTTGGCGGCAAGCGCGATCAGCTCTTCCATGCGCGCGCGCGCGCCTGCCGGGTCACGATCCTTGATCGCGTGATAGACGGCAAGGTGTTCGGGCAGTGGGTCTCTTGGCACTTCATAGGCGGCCTGCTTATAGAAGGTGGTCCATTTGACTGCAGCCCCGATCGAACTGGCCAGCGATGCCAGCGCCAGATTTCCGGCTGCGGCAAGCAGGGTGGTGTGAAAGCGGTAATCACCCGCCTGTCCCTTGGCCGTGCTCAGCCCGAATTCCCGCATGTCGTCCAGAGCTTGGGCCATGGCTTCAATGTGTTCGGGTTTGCGACGTTGCGCGGCCAATTGCGCCGCCTCTGGTTCCAGCAAGTTGCGCAATTCAAACAGATCAAGTGCGAAAGCCTTGTTGGGCTTGCCCATGAACATCCATGCCAGCATTTCGGGGTCCAGCAAGTTCCACTTTTCGCGCGCGGTGATGCGCGTCCCGGCTTTGGGCCTGCTTTCCAGCAAGCCCTTTGCTGTCAGGATGCGAATCGCCTCGCGGTAGGCGGTTCGTGAAACGCCCATTGCGGCTGATTGCTCGATCTCGCCCGGAATATGTTCGCCCGGTTGCACTGCGCCAGAAAGAATCGAGGTTCCAATCTTTTGGGCAACCATCTGGTGAATGCGTTGCCCAGGGCCCTCTGTGGTCTTTGCCAATCCGTTTATCCTCACCTTGCCTTACCCGTTCGTAGGTGTATGCCAAAATTCTGCGATCTGGAAGCTGCCCGCTTTGCCTTTTGTGGCGAGTAGAGGTCTGCGGAGCGCATAAACAGACACGTATCGGCAACACTTTGGAGGAATCGTGCTTGCCACGAACATTTTTCATATTGTAACACGCCAATTGCATTCTAATGTGCGGAGGCTTGTCCTAAAGGGCAAACATAATAACAAAAACAAGTGAGAGGGCCGATTCGGCAATAAGATAACTCACACAAAATAATAACTCACACAAATCGGCCAAAGGTCGAATTGCGGGTCATTTGCGTATTGTCTGGTTTGTCTAATAATACCGCGACAATACGTTTGAATATTGTTTAATCGTGCAACGAATAACGATCAACGGGAGTGGAAGTGTGAAACAACAGAACTTTACCAAGCGAACCCGCATGCTGGTTTGTACAGCTATGATACCGGTCAGCCTCGCGTCGGTTTCAGCCATGGCACAAGATGCTACAGGCGATAGCGCAAATGCCGGGCTTGAAGAAATCATCGTTACTGCCCAGCGTCGCGCGCAAAGCATGCAGGATGTGCCGATCGCCGTTACGGCGTTGTCACGCGAAACGTTGCTGGCCAACCGCGTTACGACCGTTAACGATCTTTCCGGTCTTGCTCCGGGCGTAACCGTTCGTCCCGCAGCCGGTGGTTCGCAGATTCCATCGTTCTCGCTGCGCGGCGTCGTCAGCTATGGCGTTGTCCCCGGTTCGGACAAGCAGGTCTCTGTCTATCTTGACGGCGTCTACATCTCGTCACCGCGCGGTTCGATCTTCGATCTTCCCGATGTTGAGCGTATCGAAATGCTGCGCGGTCCACAGGGTACCCTGTTCGGCCGTAACGCCACCGCAGGCGCGGTCAGCGTTTCGACCCGCGATCCTTCTGGTGAAATGAAGGTTCGTTCGCGCGCCACGGTTGGCAACTACGATCAGTTCCGCTTCCAGATGAGCGTCGACACGCCCGAAATCGGTCCGTTCAGCGCTTATCTCAGCTATGTTCACAACTACAAGCGTGGTGATATCGCCAATGCTGCAGCCGGACAGGTTTGGGACCGCTCACGTTCGCCAGAAGGCCTTGGCGTGCGCGTTTCGCCAAAATTCCTTGGCACCAAGGACGGCGCATCGTATTTTGCTGCGCTGAAATTCGCGCCTAGCGATACCTTCAAGAGCGTCTACAAGTTTGACCACTATAACGAAGAAGGCACACCGGACGGCAACGGCCTGATCGGTTTCAACGCTGCTGCCCCTGGCATCGGTGCTTATCTTTCAGCTGCAATTGACCCCAAGTTCATTGCCGCTGATGGCAAGCGCCCCAAGGAAGTCAGCAATGGCTGGGTTGTTCCGGCAACGCAGCGTGCCACCGGCCACAGCCTGACCACGACCTGGGATGTTGCTGACAACGTCACGATCAAGAACATCACCGCATACCGCAAGACCTATATCTTTGCAGCAT
>CAZSTP010000063.1:0-14243 GCA_964609325.1 uncultured Novosphingobium sp.
TCCAAACCGCTCAAGCGGTGTTTTCTGAAGGTCTCGAATGACCGAGGTTGGGGACAGACCGGTAAGGCAGCTTATGGGTCGCGAAACCCGGTTAGCGGTCATGCGAATGTCCAACGCCAACGGGGGCTACCGACCAACTTACACCGTTCCGCTACAAACGCTTGAATGTTCGTTCATGCGGAAACCTGCTTTGGCGCGTATCTGAGCATCCAGTCGGAAGGCGCCTTAAACCCTGTCGTGTCGCGCCATCCTAAGGCTTATCAAATCTTGCACTATGTTCATTAGCTGGGCCAACTGACCAGTTGGATACCGCAAGAAAGGGATCAAGGAGTCATTGTGATCACGCCAATCCTACCAACCTGGAAGGAGCCAAGCCACAGGTCCTGACCGGCCAACGCTGCCGCCGACAATCCGTTGAAATGCGATTGGGGGCGTCCGTAGGCGAAAGTGGCAATTCGTAACTCGGACGTCTGGAACTCCCCGACCACCCATCCGCGGTGGCAGAGCATGGGATCGGCTTTGCCGTTTACCACCTTGCGCAAACCCCCGCAGGCGGGCTCATCCAACCGCATTCCAGCTAGGAGCAGGCGACCGCCGGTCCAGTGGATATTGTCGGGCATGAAGTCGGGGGCCTCTATCCGCGCCACGGGCTGAGCAGTATCTTCACGGTCAAACACCACAACGGCGTGCCAGCCAAAGGCTACTACATAGAACCGCCGTTGGTCGGGATCGACCTCGATGCCATTGTTGCCGGGCAGTTCGGTTCCCGGAAGCAGCCGAAATTCGCTATCTTTCGTGCTGCGCTGCCATACGCCTCCGGTTGCGCGGCCCAGCATGAAATCGCCGATGCTGGTGCCGGGGCGCGTCAGGACAGTGACGAGCACTGTCCCGTCGGCAAACTGCGCAACACTATTACCAACCTGTCCCGCTGGCATCGGCAAGCAACCCCGCCAGCGCAATTTTGGCGGCTTCCAACCATCTGTCAAAACGTCGAACGCTTCAATCGCTTCGCGTCCGCCGTGGTTCACCACCAGCAACCTATTAACGTCCGGCCGAAGCGGCAGAAGCGAAAGCCCGCGAGCGTTGAATAACGTCGCGTCCAGCGGGCCGGGGCAATCGGGAAATGCGCGGGTATCGAGCGCCACCTGTTCGGCACTGCCGGTGTACCAGCGCTGCAGCTTACGCGTTTGTGTATCGACCAGTTTCAACCCTGCACCCGGCGCAAAACCGCTGGCGATCATCCACCCGGTTTCGGGCAGAACGATAAGGTCCTCAGGCTTTTCTGCGCCGCAGACATAAGCAAGTTCACTGTCTGCCAAACAAGCCGGGCTTTCGGCAGCAACCGCGCCGGGAATCGCCAGAAGCGCGGCAAGGCAGGCGAGAATTCGCCGCATCAGTCGCGCGGGCGCGCCGGGCCAGTGCGCTTTAGCGGCGCGCTTGTTTCCAACAGCGGCATGTCGGCTATGTGCGGCCATGCGATTACCGCAGGCTGTTCAGCCAACCACACCATCTTTGGCTTTGCAGGATTGAATGCAGGCCAGTCACCCAGATTTGCGCTCTGCGGCTTTCCGGTGCGGGCAAAGGCCAGCAGGGCGCCTGCCATTTCCCCCTCCAGCATGTCGTCCAACGGCTCCCACACGCGTGTCTGGCGGAACCGGTTGAGCGCAGGCCGGGTGCGCAGCCAATAGGGCACGTCGCCCGTGTGATAGGCACCGACTGTCGCCGGATCATGATCGCTGAACGTGATCCCCGGCGCATAGGGCTGTCGCCGCGCGAACAGATAGGCGTAGGCGGGCTGCGTCCCGAATTTGCGTTGCGCCTGCGCCCACAGTGCCATCTGGCGGCCCACCGTGGCATCGCGGGCAACATCTGCCGCTGCACGGGCGGGTGCGGCCTTGCCATAGGCTTTCAGGATCGCGTCGGCATTGTCCGGAAAGCGCGCGCGGACAGCGGTTTCGAGTGCGGCATTGTTCTCCGCCGGCGGAAGGGGCCGGAAGCTCTCATCGCGGGTGTATCCGATCAGCACCGGCACATCGGACTGCGCGCGAGCGGAAAAAACCTCTTCCATCGTGGCCATCAGCACGTACCCATCGCGCACCATTGCATCGCGGCGGGTGGTGGCAGTCGCAATCCGGTCACCGGGCAGGCTGCGCATTTCGACGATTGAAGCTGCGCCGAGTTCTTTTTGTAGCGCAAGGCCCTGCCCCTCGCCCTGTTCCAACGGGACCGGGCCAAGCATTCCGCCAAAGCCGCTGCCGCTCATCGCGACTGCCTTGTGAAAGAGGCCTTTTGCCAGTGGGCTGGCCTGCAACATCGCCACCGACATGGCCCCGGCAGACTGGCCGACGATCGTGACGTTTGCAGGATCACCGCCGAGTTTGTCGATATTTCGCTGCACCCATTTCAGCGCAGCGATCTGGTCCATCAACCCATAATTGCCCGATCCCTTGTGATCCGTTTCCGCACTAAGTTCCGGGTGGGCCAGAAAGCCCAGCGCGCCCACACGATAGGCGATATTCACCCGCACCACACCATCGCGCGCCAGGGGTTCGCCTGAATAGTTGGCCATCGCGGCGGACCCGATATTGAATCCGCCTCCAAAAATCCACACAATCACCGGCGCTTTTGCGGCGGTTTTGGGCGCCCAGACGTTCAGGTAAAGGCAGTCTTCGCTGGTCGCTTCGTTGCCGAAGTAATGATTTTGCAACGAACCACGCAAGGGCTGGAGGCATTCCGGCGCAAAGTGATCGGCATGATACACGCCTTGCCAAGGCTGAACCGGTTGTGGCGGCTTCCAGCGCAGATCACGCAAGGGCGGCGCGGCGAAGGGCACACCGTACCACGCCGCTACGCCCGAGGGCAGATCGATCCCATCGAGCGCGCCGCCATCGACCGTAATGGGTGCGGCCTGCGCCACTGTGCCAAGCGCCAGCGCGATCCCGGCCAGCAATGTTCGCATCATTTTTTCGCAACTCCCAATTTGTCATGGAAGAAATCGAAGGTGGCGTTGATTGCTTTTAGCGACGCATCGCGGGTTTCGGCCGGGGTCTTGCCGATGAAGCTGTGATCTACGGCGGGGATGTAGATCGACTGCACGGGCACGCCAGTTGCCTTAAGCGCTGCCTCCCCAATGCGCGATTGATCGACTGGAACGACCTTGTCTTCCTCGCCATGGATCAGCAGGAAAGGCGGATCCTTGGCATCGATGTAAGCGACCGGACTGACAACGCGGTTCTGGTCCGCCGTGCAGGGACCAGAACATCCGAGCAATTTGGCTCCGGCAGAATTGCCATCGGGCGTAGCGTTCATTCCGGCAAAGTCGAATACGCCATACCACGTGACGGCGGCCTGCACGCAACCATCGCTGGCGGCAGCCGGATCAAGCGCGGTGTCCTTGCAGGTGAGCGCGGTCAAAGCTGTGAGGTGTCCTCCGGCAGAACCGCCCCACACGCCAACCTGCGCCGGATCTATGGAATAGCGCGCGGCATTGGCCCGCAGGAACCGGATTGCCGCGTTCGAATCCTGCAATTGCGCCGGAAACGCGGCTTCGGAAGACAAACGATATTCAAGGCTGGCGACTGTGAAGCCTTCGGCGGCAAGGCTGGCCAGAACTTTAGGGAAATCGGCAAAGGCGCCTGAATGGCGGGTATGTCCGCCCCGCCATCCGCCGCCGTGGATGTAGAGCACCAGCGGATGCGGCCCCTTGCCCGATGGAACGTAGACATCGACCACTTGCGGACGAAAACCATCTACGGCGGTATAAACCACATCGCGCCATGCCTTCACCCCGCCGGGAAAGCTTACCGGTGCTTGTGGGAACCGATCTTCAAGGACCGGCTTTTCGGCGATGGGAAAAACGCGGTCTTTGGCAGTTGCAGACTGTGCGAGCGTAGATGCAAGCAGGGCTGCGAGCAGGGTCGCTCCGGGGAGTCGTCGTGTCATCATTCTCTCCGTTCGGATAGGCTTATGGGCAGTTCAGCATTGTTCAAGAATAGGTGAGCGGGTCAGGTTTATGATGAGCCTGTGCGGCAAGCCGGATGGGTGCATTTATCGCGCCGTACCCGGCATAGCCGCGCCGCTCGACCACTTCGAAGAAGACGCGGCGGGCAAAAGCACGGCTGTAGAACTGCAGATATTCGGCATCGCCATCTCTGTCGTAGAGTATATCTGCGGCTGCCATCTGATCCACCAATTCCGGCGCAAGTCCCCAACGTGCCTCCAGATCATCGTGGTAGTTGCGCGGGATGGCAAGGCGCGGTAGGCCGCCTGCCGCTGCACGTTCTGCCGCAGCAAAAGCATTATTTGTGGCAAAGGCGAGATGCTGCACGCCTGCCCCAAAATAGTTCTGCACAAACCGCGAGGTGAGCGATTGAGCCGCCAAGGAACCATTGAGCGTAAAGCGCACCGCCTTGTTCGCACTTTCCACCGCCTGGCTTTGCACCAGCCCCATCGGATCGGCGATTTCAAGCTGCGGGGTTTTGCCAAGATCGAACATGGCGACATAGAACAGCAGCCAGCTCAGGAACTCCTCGTACTGCATGGTCTGCGCGATGTGATCGATGGTGGTCAGCAGCGGAGCTTCGGGTGCCGGTTCAAGCGCATGGGGAAACTCGTGGGCCCACATCGCATCGCGGGTTTCAGCGTCAACGAAGTAAAGCAAGCTGCCGCCAACCCCTCGCACACTGGGCACAGGCCATTCATCGGGCGCAACCGCTTGTTCGAAGCGGGGCACGCGCAGGAAATCGGCGCGGGCAAGCGCTGCGGGCACATCGGCGACTGCCAGACCGATGGCGCATACCGAAGCACCGTGAACCACATCAAAAGAGTGCGCGAGGCCATCGGGTTCACAATTGATCACGATGTTGATCGCGCCCTGTTGCCAGCGGGTTACGTCCTTCGAACGGTGACGCGCAGTGGGCCGGAAACCGAGCGGGCGGAGCATATCACCCAGTGCATCGGCTTCTTCATGGCTGGCAGCGAATTCGATGAACTCCACGCCATGCGGTTCGATCTTGGGAGGCAATGAGATGGCTTCGGCACTGGGGCGGGCAATGCCGCCCTGCATCAACCGCAGCGAACGATAGCCGTCCAACGCTACACCATGCGCAGAACCGGCACGAAAGCGATCATTGAAAATTTCGAGGCTCCAATAGCCATCATAGCCTGTGCGGCGGATGGCATCGGCCCAATCATCGAGCGGGAAATCGCCTTGTCCGGGCATCGAACGGAAGTGGCGGCTCCACTGCAGCAGGTCCATATCGAGTACGGGCGCATCGGCAACCTGCACGATGAACAGCTTGTCTGCGCGGATATCGCCGATGCTGGACGAGGGGATGCGGCGCGAAAGCGAATGGAAACTGTCGAGCACCAGTCCTATGGCGGAATGGTCAACATCGCGGACGATCCCCCAAGCATCGCGGTGATCATTCACATGGCGGCCCCATGCCAGCGCCTCATAGCCGATACGTAGCCCGCGTCTGCCTGCACGTTCGCCCGCCTCGTGAAGATCCGCGATGGTGCGGGCGCGGTCTGCATCGGCCAGTGGTGAGCATGACGAGCAGACCAGCAGCAGATCCGTGCCCAATTCCTGCATGACGTCGAACTTGCGCTCCAACCGGTCAAAGGCGCGGGCGCGCTGCGGTTCGGGCAACCCATCAAGATCTCGAAACGGCTGGAACATCGTGCAGGCAAGGCCGAGATCCCGCATCATTGCGGCAATGTCTCGCGCAGAAAGGTGCGTCGAAAGCAGGTCGTTCTCGAAAATCTCGGCGCCGTCATAGCCTGCGGCGGCAATGGCCTGCAGTTTGGCATCAAGAGTGCCGCTGATCGAAACGGTGGCGATAGACGTTTTCATCAGTGTTTGATCCCGTCTCTCCGTAACCCGACTCTAGGGCCGGTGTTGACAATCTAAATTGTTAGGGACTAGTTCGTTACATAAATGGCGTGATGACGCAAGGGGGAGGCTGGTGGCAGGCGCTGTGGATGGTTTTGCAGCAGGGTATGCACAGAACCGGGGAAAATCCGGTTCGATCGGCAACGCGGGCAGACCACGCCGCGAAATGGCGCTAAGCTGCGGCGCAGAAGCTCGCGCCGAGCGCGTTTTGTCCACGACTGCGGAGGCCGCCACATTGTCCGAATCTGATATCGAAGCAAAGCCGCCGCGCCGCAGCCGTGCCGAAAGCCGCGAACAGGCAATCAATCAGATCATCGATATTGCGACGAACGAGTTCGTTGAAAAAGGTCTTGCCGGCGCCCGGATCGATGAGATCGCGGGCAAAGCCACCAAGCGCAAGATCTACTATTATTTCGAGGGCAAGGACGAGCTTTACCGCGCAGTGCTTGAGCGCGCCTACACCCGCGTGCGTGAAAGCGAGGCGCATGTCGATATCGAAAGTGGCACTGCTGCCGAGGCGCTCCACCGCCTGATCGAACATGACGTGCACTACCACGCCCGCCATCCCGAACTGGTGCGGCTGGTTATGAACGAGAACATCCACCGCGCCGAACACCTGAAGCAAATCACCGGACTGCCGCAAGGCAACCGCCGCGTGATCGACATCCTGCAGAAGATCATTGCGCGGGGCCAGGCAGAAGGGTTGTTCCGCGAAGGTATCGATCCTGTGGACCTGCACTTCAATTTGACTGCGCTGAGTTTCTACAACGTTTCCAACCAGTTCACCTTTGCGCACAACTTCGGCGTCGACATGACGAGCGATGAGGCAATCGGACGCCGCGCCGTGCAGGTCGCAGATATTATTTTGGCTTGGGTGACGAAAAAGGACTGACCACTTGGCGCGGGCGGTGCTGCTGCCCTCCCAGGCGGATTGGCCATGCGTCGTCCAGGCAGGTCTTAAGGAGAGGACGAATGGCACTTCCCAGCACCATGGGCGACGACTCTGCGAGCGACCCGGAAGCAGGCCGAACGACGTGGACAGCAAAAGGGCTGTCCATTGTGGGCTTGTGCTTTGCCATCAATATGGCTGACGGGGTGGACGTTACGATCCTGTCTTTCATTGCCCCAAGGTTGCAGCGCGATTGGGATATTGGCGCGGCCACGATGGGCAACCTGTTCAGCGCGGGCCTGATCGGGATGGCGATCGGCGGCATGCTGATTGCGCCGATGGCAGACCGGCTGGGGCGTCGCGCGGTGATCCTTGCGGCGCTCGTGTTGATGTCCTTTGGCATGTTTGCCAGCAGCTTCGCGATCAGCGTGACCATGCTTTTTGCCATGCGCGTCGTAGTGGGATCGGGCATAGGCACGGTGCTGGCGGCCATGGCCGCGCTCGCTGCGGAAAGCGCTCCGCCCAACCGGCGCAACCTGGCGGTGGGCGTCGTTCAGGCAGGCTACCCGTTTGCGGCGGTGTTCACCGGGCTGATCGTGGCACAGCTGTTACCCATATACGGATGGCAGGCCATGCTTTTTGGCGCTGCGGTGCTGACAATTGCGCTGTTCCCTGCAGCCATGTTCGTTTTGCCAAAGGATCGCGCCCATACCGCCACTGCAGACGCCGACAAAGCAGGCAAGCTTGGTGAATTGTTCGGCCCTGATTTGCGCACGCGCACATTGGCGCTTTGGAGCGCGGTGTTTTTCGGGCTGATGGTGCTTTATTTCATCGTGAGCTGGATTCCGAAGCTGTCGATTGCGGCGGGCCTGTCTGAAACCAACGGCATTTATGCCGGCGCGCTTTACAATCTGGGCGCTTTTGTTGGCACCATGTCGATGAGCTTCCTTGCCTTGCGTGTGCCACTGGGGCGGCTGGTGCCAACGATGCTGGTATTGGCAGGAGTTGCCATGGTGGTGTTCGGTTCTGTGACATTGCCGGTTTGGCTGACGTTGCTGGTCGCCTTCATCATCGGGGTGCTGTTGCAGGGAGGCTACAACGGTGTGTGGCCCATCGCGGCGGGCGCTTATCCGGCGCGGTTGCGGGCAACGGGGATTGGCTGGGCCATCGGCGTGGGTCGGGGCGGCGCCGTGATCGGCCCGATGCTGGGCGGATACATGATGGCGGCCCAAGCGCCTCTATCCTTGCTGTTTCTTGCGTATTGCGTGCCCTTGGCAATCTGCGCGGTGGCCGCATTCGTTGTCGAACGAAACAAAGTGTTACCATCCAGTACCAACTAAATTGACAGGGACTAGTTCGTACCATAAATGCCGTAATCGTGAGGTGGCGAAACCAGCTGCCCGTGGAGGAGGATGACCATGCATTTGAAGGGCACGCGCCTAACCGTTTCTGCGTCGCTGCTTTCGGTGGCTATTGCGATTGCCGCGCCTGCAATGGCGCAAGATGCCGCGCAAGAATCTGTAACCGAAGCACCGCCAGTTGACCGCGAAATCATCGTGACCGGATCGCTGATCGCACGTCCGAACAATACCGCCGTCAGCCCGATTGTCAGCGTGGGTGAAGCCGCTCTGAAAGAAACCGGTCAGGTTAATCTGCAAGATGCTCTGAACCAGTTTCCCAGCTTTACCACGGCCGGCAATTCCAGCACCGGCGGGCAAGGCACCGGTGGCCGCGCGTCTGTAAACCTGCATGGCCTCGGCACCAATCGCAATCTTGTGCTGCTCGATGGCAAGCGCCTGCCGCTCTCGGACATCAATGGCAACGTCGACATCAACATCCTGCCAGAATCGATCATGAGCGGCGTAGACGTCATTACCGGCGGCGCTTCGGCCATTTATGGTTCGGACGCTATCTCAGGCGTGGTCAATTTCAAGACCCTGCGCTCGCTGGAAGGTGTGCGCATGGATGTGCAAAATGGCATCAGCAGCCGGGGCGATGCCTATCGCTTCAACGGGTCACTCGCGTTTGGCAGCAGCTTTGGCGAAGGCCGCGGCAATGTCCTGGCGGCATTCAGCTATGCCCACCAAGATGCAGTCAACGGATCGAAACGCGATTTCTTCTACGACAAGACGCCTTCGGGTTTCATCGGCACCGGCACGTTTGTTCCAAGCGCGCTTAACGCACCCAACGCCGCAGTTGTGACAGGGTTGTTTGCTGGATATGGCGCAACGACTTTGCCCGGCAGCGTCCAGTTGCAAAACCTTGGCTTCAACAATGATGGCACGTTGTTCACCCAAACGGGTGCAGCCAACTACCGCGGACCGCGCAATAGCAATGGCTATCTGATCGTGGCTAACAATGTGCGTATGCCGGTGGGCCAGCAGATCGATTTTTCGAATGGTTTGAAGCGCAAGAGCGCTTTCGTTAAGGCCGACTACGAAGTGACGCCAGGCATCACCGCTTATGGCCAATTCCTCTATGTCGATCTTTCGGTGAAGACCGCTTCGGGCGGCAGCTTGACGCAATTCGGCACGTTGACGACGGTGCCGACCACCAACCCCTTCATCCCGCAAGACTTGCGCACGGTTCTGGCTTCGCGCCCGAACCCGAATGCTCCCTTCACGTGGAACGGGCGCTATGTTGGCGTGCCATACAAAAACTGGGATGAGAACTATTCCGTCCAGCAATACATGGCGGGCCTGAAGGGCGACATCACCTCTGGCTGGTCTTTCGATCTCTACGCTTCCTATGATCAGTCGGTCCACGATCAGCAACTCAACGATGCTGTCGTCAAAAGCCGGGTGCAAACGCTGCTGAATGCTGCAGACGGCGGGGCTTCATTATGCAGCGGCGGGTTCAATATTTTTGGCGATGCCAATGCGCGTTCGCTTTCGCAATCTTGCGCAGATTACATCACCAAGACGGCATTCTCGAAGGAGCGGTTGGCACAAACCCAGGCGCAGTTGCAAGTGAACGGCAAGCTTTTCGATTTGGGAGCTGGGCCTGCGCAGATTGCCTTTGTCGCAGGCTATCGCAAGAACACTTATAATTACATTCCCGACAGCGACCTTCGTGCGCAGAATATCGAATCCGTAATCGCATCGCAGGCTGCATCAGGCCGGATTTCGGTCAAGGAATTTGCCGCACAAATCGACATTCCTCTGATTGCCGACAAACCGTTCATTCAGGAATTCGGCATTGGCGGCGCCGTGCGTTACTCCGATTATTCGGTAACCGGTGGCGTAACCAGCTATGAAGCTGATGTGCGGTGGAAGCCGGTCGACGGGCTGTTGTTCCGTGGCAGCTACCAGCGCGCGGTTCGGGCTCCCAACATCGGGGAATTGTTCTCACCGCAACAGGGTACGCAATTGGTGATCGGCACACCTCCGGGCGCACTGGGTGATCCATGCGACGTCCGCTCAAATGCGCGGACCGGAGCGAATGGCGCACAAGTTGCCGCACTTTGCGTTGCGCAAGGCATCCCGCAGGCTGCAATTTCAAGCTATACGTTCCCGACCACTGCAACGGGCCAGCTTGTTTCGGGCAACACCGCGCTGACGCCTGAGCGCGCAAACACCTTCAACGTCGGCTTCGTGCTGAACTCTCCTTTCAATGGCGGTCTGCTTTCGGACTTCACGCTCTCGGTCGATTACTACAATATCTCAGTCGAGAACGTGATCTCGAACGTGCCGGGGCTGACGGTGCTCTCGAAATGCTTCAACCTGGACGGTTCCAACCCGACCTATGACCGCAACAACCAGTTCTGCGGCCTGCTGCAGCGCGACAATGCGGGGCAACTGGTTACCGTTGCAACGCCATTCCTCAACCTTGGATCGGTCAAGACCGATGGCGTCGAAGCGCAAGTGAACTGGTCGGTGCCATCGCCGATCATGCGCGGCGAGAGTGGCCGTCTGTTCGTTAATGCTGCGGTGGGTTGGCTCAACAAGTATAACCTGCAACTTCTGCCGGGCGCAGCAGTGCTGGATTATACCGGCATCAGCAACGGAGCAGCGGGCGTAAGCAGCTTGCCACCGCGCGCCACGCCCAAGTGGAAGTCGGTCACCAGCTTCGGCTACCGGTCCGACAATGTCTCCTTGGGCATGCGCTGGCGCTATCAGAGCGGGATGAAAGACACGACATCGGTCCTGACGCCTGCAACGGCACAAGTCGGTGTCGGAGCCTATGCGTTGTGGGACATGTTCGGCACTGTGAAGGTCAACAAGACCATCGAATTCCGTGCAGGCGTGAACAACCTGTTTGATCGCGGGCTGCCGTTCGTCGCCAGTTCGCAGAACGGGACCGACGTTGCGCTGTATGATCCAATCGGGCGTTCGTTCTATGTCGGCGCGCGCGTGAACTTCTGATCCACCCTTAGTCCCGGCGCCGCAACGGTGCCGGGACGCTTTCTCTGCAAAGGCAATGATGATCCGCTCTGGCCTTCTCGGACGTTCCATCCTCGCATCGCGGTCGCCCGAGTTGCACGAGCAGGAAGCGGCGGCGCTGGGTCTGGACCTGAGCTATGAATTGTTCGATTTCAGCGACAGGGGCTGGCGGGACGAAGATCTGGGCACAGTGATGGGCCGGCTGGCGGCTGGTGGCTTCAGCGGCTTCAACGTAACATATCCGTTCAAGCAGGCAGTGATGCCGCTGCTGGATGAACTGGACGAGAGCGCGCTGGTGGTGGGCGCGGTCAATACGGTTGCCGTGCGTGAGGGCCGGTTGATCGGATACAACACTGACATGGCAGGATTTCGCGAATCGTTCGGTGATGGGCTGCCGGGTGCGGCAACGGGGCGCGTGGTGCAGCTTGGCGCGGGCGGTGCGGGTGCCGCGGTTGCGAGTGCACTGCTCTCGCTCGGGGTCGACCGGCTTGACCTGATTGACGTCGATTCGGCGCGTGCTGCAGTTCTTGCAGGGGAGTTATCGTCGCGCTTTCCCGAAGCCGATATTCGTACGGGAGCCTTGGCCAGCATCGATACAACCAGCGCAGACGGCGTTGTCAACGCGACGCCTGTAGGAATGAACGGAAAGCCCGGCATGCCTATGGCTGCCCAGCACATACTGCCGACGCTTTGGGTTGCCGATATCATATACTTTCCACCGGAAACCGAGCTTCTCCGGGCCGCGCGCCAGATGGGCTGTCGCACGATGAATGGTGTCGGCATGGTCGTCGGACAGGCTGCGCTGGCTTTTGAAATTATCACAGGTCAAAAGGCCGACAGTGTACGTATGAGAACTATGCTCAACTGAGGACAGCAAGCGATCCTGTAAGCACCTCCAACGGCAAAACTCTTTCAACATTCGGGTCAACTACAGCCACTGTCCGTATGCTGTCCGGCGACCGATGGGTGTCGAGCTTTAGGCACGAACCTGCGGCATAGTAAGTCACGCACGAATGACGGCCTTGTCCCAGACTAAGTCTTTCCGCTATTTCAAGGGCGTGATGAACAAAAGGCAGGAAACGATTACGGCAACCTGAAGTTCGGACGTCCAGGTTTGCGGCGGCATTTGCCGGTCCGCTGACCGGCTCCGCGGCGGTCGCTCCCGACCAGACCTGGTCGTTCCCCTTTGGTGTTGAGAGTGTCAGCTTATGCCGCCACCGGTCATTCCAAGCTCATTTTGTCCTTCGGCCAGGGCCGCCGACATATTGGTCGTAGTCGGCATTGCATCCCCTCATTTGGCTACGGAATAGTGCACCCCTGCAGAATGTGGAAATTCTCACCGACGCTATGAACTGAAACGACCACAAAACCTTCGGTGGCCAAGTTCGCGCGCTGAAATCGACCGAATATGGCAGATCCTCTCAATGGAACAGCCAATGCGTATCACACCAGCAGCAAAAGTGATGGTGTGGAACGGCCCTTCGAAGCGGCGTCGCAGACGCCTATTGAGAGAAGGCCCACCTCCGAAGGAAGGAATTTTTCATGGATAAGATTTCCACGATCGGCCTCGACTTGGCCAAGTCAGTCTTTCAAATTCATGCCATTGGCGAAAATGGTCATGTCATAGTCCGTCGGTCTTTACGGCGGTCACAATTGCTCGAGTTTTTTCGCAAGATCGAGCCGTGCCTTGTCGGTCTTGAGGCTTGCGCGAGTGCACACCATTGGGCTCATGCGATCAACCACTTCGGACATACTGTCAAATTGATGCCGCCAGCTTATGTTAAAGCCTATGTAAAGCGCAACAAAACCGATGCAGCGGATGCCGAGGCGATCTGTGAGGCTGTGACGCGTCCAACCATGCGCTTTGTGCCGATAAAATCACCGGATGATCAGGCTGCTGGTATGGTGCTGAAAACACGCGAGTTGTTTGTCCGTCAGCGCACCCAGACCGCAAATGCCATGCGTGCGCACATGGCGGAGCTTGGTATTGTTGCAGCGACGGGCATGACCAGTATTGCCAAACTCATCGCCATTCTCCGCGACGATGGAGATACTCGACTGCCAGGTGCCGCGCGCACCGCGCTTCTGGAAATGGCCGAGCAGATCGAGAAGTTGAAGGCACGCATTGATGCATTGGATACCAAGATCGTCGCATCGGTGAAGGCTGACGAAACAGCGCGGCGCTTAACGACCATCCCTGGCGTCGGTCCGATCACCGCCGCAACAGTCCGTGTCGTGGTTCAAGACCCTGCCTCCTTCCGATCAGGACGAGACCTTGCCGCATGGATTGGTATTACGCCACGATCCAACTCCAGTGGTGGCAAAGACCGGCTTGGCAGAATTTCAAAGCGGGGAAACAAGCAGTTACGGACCCTGCTCATCGTAGGAGCCACTTCAGTGCTGAAGCAGGCGCGGCGCGGAATACCCTTACCTTCGTGGGTCACCGCGCTGCTGACACGTCGCCCTTACAAGGTGGCAGCTGTCGCGCTGGCGAACCGCATGGCGCGAATGATCTGGGCGCTTGTGGTCAAGGGAGGCACTTACCAAGCGCCGGCAAACATGGCAAAGGCATAGAAAACAAGGAATTCCAGCGTCTCGGCGCAGGAATGTACTGGCAAGGTGCCCATGCGTGATGAACCCAAGGAGCCAAACCTCGATACCGATCAGACCGTCTGACTCACTGCGCCTTCGAGCGCGCAAAATTGATTAGGCGATCGGCATTGCGGATCTCATCGTGGCCAGCGGTTCATGACCGCGTCAACAGGCCGGACATATGACTGCATCGTCCAACGGTCATTTACGCAGAATGTACCTTGCTAACCGGGCCGTTCCACATATGAGTCAGAGGCAGAATTGGCTGAAGGCATTCTTCAAGCTTGGGCTCGCCGATGGAAATGACTGTCGGACTTAGAAGTAGCCTTGGGGATTTTTGTCTCTTTCGAACGCTGGGGTATTGCAGATGAAAATACAATTGCGTCACAGTTAAGCAGCACAGGACAGGGGGCGTGACATTGAAAGGGGAATTTGTAGATTTCCACTGAGAAGTGACCCGGTAGGGGCATAAATTTCCATTGAGAAT
>CAZSTP010000064.1:0-7102 GCA_964609325.1 uncultured Novosphingobium sp.
GCGGCTCCGGCCATTTCGGCGATCTCGTCAGGATAGATCAGCATCTTGGGATCAGAGCTGCCCAGCTGGATCGCCAACTGATCGATATAGTTTTCCTTGCCGCCAAAGCTGGTGGGCAAAGGCAGGGGCACAGGCCATGCGCCTGCATACATCGCGCCGCAAAACAGCGCGGCAAAATCGGGGCCGGTTTCGGCCACGAGCGCAACGCGATCAGCCGGGCCGACGCCCAGTGCGATCAGCTTGCGCGCGGCGACCAGCGCATCGGCGCGCAATTGCGCATAGGGGTATGGCTGGGCAAGGGTGCCGCGCGGATCGTGGAAGTTGAAACCCAGCACGCCCTTGGCGGCATAATCCAGCGCATCGCAGAATGTATCAAAATCCGCATATCGACGTGGCTGCACGTCGATATTGGGTGTGGGAACGAGCGTCGCCTTATCAGCAACAGCGTCCAAAACAGTCATGCGATACCCCGATCTCTTCTTCAATCGTCCTGCCGCACCTTGTATCAGTGCGTGCAGGTGAACGGCCCATGACGAGTCCGCGACAATAAAACAACCGACGCCACGGCACGGACGTTCTCATTTAACGCGGACTGTGGCACGAATGTGGCGGATGGCCCGCAAACCCCCTTACGATCCGGCCAAGCGCCGTGAACCGCCCGTGCCAAAGCCGATTGATGCTGCGCGCCTTGAGGAAATGGCGCTGGCCTATGTTGCGCGCTTTGCCACCAGCGCCGGAAAGCTGGCCGATTACCTGAAGCGCAAGCTGCGCGAACGCGGCTGGGAGGGCGAGGATGGCCCCGATATTGCTGCGCTGGTCGAGCGTTTTGTGCAGATCGGCTATGTTGATGATGCCACATATGCGCGGTCAAAGGCGCAGGGGTTGTTGCGGCGCGGATATGGCGCGCGACGAATCGATCAGGCGCTGGGCGCTGCGGGCATTGCGGAACCACTGCGCGAAGAATCGCGGGGAAATGAGGCAGAGCGTCGCCGGGCGGCCATCGTGATGGCGCGCAAACGGCGCTTTGGTCCGTTCGGGGTCGGAGATAAACCCGATCGGGCGTTGCGCGAAAAGCAAGTGGCGGCCATGTTGCGGGCAGGCCACCCCCTTGATCATGTGCGCACGGTGGTGAATGCGGTTTCCGAACCGGCACTGGAAGAATGGGTCGATGAAGCAGATGACTAGATTCGCAAGCCTTGCAGCACTGGCGCTTATCGCGGGGTGTTCACCCGGCGCAGCCGACGCCGGGACCAAGCCGGCACAGGAAAGCGTTGCTGCGGCGGTTCATCCGGTATCCGGCCTGCCGGTTGTTCCGGTAACCGTGACGGCGGCCGGCAAGGCGCTGGTGTTCCGCACCGAAGTGGCCCGCACCCCGGCAGAGCAAGCCAAGGGATTGATGTTCCGCACCGAGCTTGCCGATACCGAAGCGATGATTTTCTTGCGTGATCCGCCGGATCGCGCGGCGTTCTGGATGCGTAACACAGTGATTCCGCTCGACATCATCTTCGTCGGTCTGGATCACAAGATCCTCAACATCGCCGCCAATGCCGTGCCTTATGATGAAACCCCGCTGCCGTCTGCGGGCGTCACACTGGCGGTTTTCGAGATTAACGGCGGACTGGCGGCCAAGCTGGGTATCAAACCGGGCGATAAGGTCGATTGGTGAATTTGAAAGGTGCAAGGCCAAGTGCATCTCCGCGCTTGCCTGTACCCCCTGTGAAAGGCTAAGCGCTGCGGCCATGAGCATCCTCGGCAAGATCTTCACCTGGTGGAATGGCGCCACCGTCACCACCATGCTTGACAGCGCCCTTCGCGGCGAAAAAGTCGGCACTGACGCGCAGGGTAATACCTATCACCGCGCCAAAAAGCCTTACCCCAAGGGCCATCCCTTTGCCGGACGGGAACGCCGCTGGGTGATCTACAATGGCGCCAATGATGCCAGCCGCGTGCCTGCCGAATGGCATGGCTGGCTGCACGGCAGCTTTGATGGCGTGCCTGAAAGCAACCTGCCGCCTGCGCGCATCTGGGAGGTGGACTACACCCCCAATGCTACGGGAACATCTTCGGCCTATCGCCCGCAAGGCGCGCTGGAGCGTGGTGGCAAGCGTGCCGCTGCCACGGGCGATTACGAAGCCTGGTCGCCGGAAGCCTGATGTTTTTCGCTGCACCGTCGGCAGGCCGCGCGCTCGCTTTGGCGGGGGCGCTGGCATTGGCAGGCTGCGGCGGAGATAAAGACGCACCGCCGCCTCCGCCTGAAGCTACGCAAACCGGCGCGGTTGTGGCGGCGGCATCGGGTGCGGTGACCGAAAGCGAATATGGCACGCCGGTCAAGGACCGGGTGGCAACACTCGGCCTGCTGAACAAGCGCAACAACATCACGCAAGACGTGGTGCTGAAGAGCGGCGAATCGCGCCAGATCGGCAACGCGATTGTAAAGCTTGCGACGTGCGAAAAGACTGCGCCGTGGGAAGACCCGCAGGAAATCGGCGCGTTCGTCCAGCTGTTTGTTCAGGAACGCGCGTCAACCGATGAGAAATTGACCTGGCGGAAGGTGTTTTCCGGTTGGTTGTTCCGCAACACCCCTTCGCTCAACGTGGTCGAGCACCCGATCTATGACGTGTGGGTCAAGGATTGCGCGATGACATTCCCCGGCGAGGAATCGCCAAAAGCGGACGAGCGCAGCGCGGCAAAGCCTGCTGGTAGCGCCAGCGGCTCCGTCTCATCAGCCCCGGCACCCGGCCCGTCGCCCAGCGCCTCGGCCAGCGCCCGCGCCGCTGCGGCTTCATCCGCCGAATAACGCCGCTGCGCTTGCGAAAGCAGCCTGAGATACTGGCTCTGCGGGATTTCCACCGCCCCCAGTGATGCAAGGTGGCTGGTGGTGAATTGGCAATCGAGCAGTTCTGCCCCGATCTGCCGCAATGATGCGACAAGCCATGCCAGCGCCACTTTCGAGGCGTCCGTTTCGCGGCTGAACATCGATTCGCCGCAGAATACGCGGGCAAAACCAACGCCATAAAGGCCGCCGACCAGGCGCCCGTCGTGCCAGCATTCAATCGAATGGGCGTGGCCATGCTGGTGCAGGCCTATGTAGCTTTCGCGGATGCGTGTGCTGATCCAGCTGTCTTCCGCGCCGGGGCGGGGTGCGGCACATGCATCGATTACTGCTTCAAACGCGGCATTGCAGGTCACGGTAAAGCGCCCGCGCCGCAATGTCCGCGCGAGGGACCGGGACATGTGGAACCCGTCCAGCGGCAGAATTGCCCGCATTTTGGGCTCAACCCAAAAGACATCGGGATCGTCACGGCTGTCCGCCATCGGGAAAATCCCTGCACGGTATGCCTTGAGCAGCAGCTCGGGCGGGATAGTGAGGGGTTCGTTGCGCGACATAATCTCTAACTTTGTGTTTCGGCTGGTTGCATCCCCCGCGTCAACCCTCTAAGGGGCCTCTCGAGCACAGGAGCGTAGCTCAGTTGGTAGAGCATCGGTCTCCAAAACCGAGGGCCGTGGGTTCGAGTCCCTCCGCTCCTGCCACTCGCCAGAGTGGCCGCATTTTCAGGCAGGTAGAAAAACGGGACGGCACGCATATGCGGCCGCCCCGAGTCGCGCCTCATGCGTCTGGTTTGCTTGAGGTTGCTGCCAAGCTAGTCCGGGAAGCCGGTTTAGGCCAACTGCAATTTTGCATAAAATTGCGCGCAAAACGCCTGTCGCAAGCCACTCTTGCCAAATTCGCGTTGCGCGACTAAATGAAAGCCACTCCGACATCGGAAAATCGCCAGCCCCTCCCGGACTTGTCCGGGGCGGCGATGACCCCTAGGCGGAACAGACGAGTTTCATTTCCGGCATCTGCCGCAGTTTGTAAGGCGTTTAGCAATGGCCAAGACCAGCCCCGGCGAGTTCTTCAACCAGGTAAAGGCAGAAGCGCGCAAGGTCGTCTGGCCAACGCGTCAGGAAACAACGACGACCGCGATCTTTGTCGGCATCCTGATGCTGATCCTGGCGGTGTTCTTCCTTGGCATTGATTCGCTTTTCGGCATGACCGTACAGTTCTTGCTGTCGCTGGCTTGATCGCCCTTCGGGATTGATCGCAGCTTTTCAAAATTCCCAGGACCAAAGAGAGACATATGGCCCGCTGGTATATCATTCACGCCTATTCCGGTTTCGAGAACAAGGTTCGCGATGCGATCCTGTCCGAGGCCGAGCGCATCGGTCTTTCGCAATTGGTCGAAGCAGTGGAAGTGCCCACCGAAACGATCACCGAGGTAAAGCGCGGCAAGAAGGTTCAGGTCGAACGCAAGTTCATGCCGGGCTATGTTCTGGCCAAGCTGGCGATGAATGATGACATCTATCACCTCGTCAAGAACACGCCCAAGGTTACCGGTTTCCTTGGCACCAACAGCAAGCCGCAGCCGATTTCCGACAAGGAAGCGGCACGCTACTTTGGCGCACGCGATCAGGCCGCTGCCGAGCCGCGCAAGAGCGTTGTGGTCGATTACGAAATCGGCGATTCGGTCAAGGTCAACGCGGGGCCGTTCGCTTCGTTCAACGGCATTGTCGAAGAACTCGACTTCGACAAGAGCCGCGTGAAGGTGTCGGTCTCGATCTTTGGCCGCGCCACTCCGGTGGAACTGGCGTTCGAAGAAGTCGAACTGGTCCGCTAATCCGGCATTCTGGTTGCATTTGCGCGCCGATCCCGTTATCGGCGCGCCTCTTCTACAGCGAATCCCGTTTGTAGAAACCGTGCGGGAGCCTTGGGTTTTGGTCCAAGGCGTTGACCGCTCACTCTGAAGCGCGGTGCAAACCTAGCGCTAACAGGAAGAAAGGAGGCCTCTCGTGGCCAAGAAAATTGAAGGCTATATCAAGCTTCAGGTAAAGGCTGGTGAAGCCAAGCCTGCACCGCCAATCGGTCCGGCACTGGGCCAGCGCGGCGTAAACATCATGGAATTCTGCAAGCAGTTCAACGCTGCGACGCAGGAAGTCGAGAAGGGCACGCCGCTTCCGACCGTGATCACCGTCTATGCTGACCGTTCGTTCACGTTCGTCACCAAGACCCCGCCAGCCACGTTCTTCATCAAGAAGGCCGTCGGCATCCAGTCGGGTTCGAAGACACCGGGCAAGGCTTCGGCCGGCACGATCACGCGCGCCCAATTGTCGGATATCGCACAGGCCAAGATGAAGGACCTGAACGCGAACGACATCGAAGCCGCAACGAAGATCATTGAAGGCTCCGCTCGCGCGATGGGCCTCACCGTGGTGGAGGGCTGAGACCGTGGCCAACCTGACCAAGAAGAAGAAGTCGCTGACCGAAAAGCTGGGCGACAACATGAAGCTTTACGCCGTCGATGACGCGATCAAGCTGTTGAAGGACCTCAAGAGCGCCAAGTTCGACGAGAGCCTTGAAGTTTCGCTGAACCTCGGCGTTGATCCACGCCACGCTGACCAGATGGTTCGCGGCATGGTCACGCTGCCTTCGGGCACGGGCAAGGACGTCAAGGTTGCCGTGTTCGCACGTGGCGACAAGGCTGAAGCAGCGCTTGCTGCCGGTGCTGACAAGGTCGGCGCAGAAGATCTGCTCGAAGACATGCAGGCCGGTAACCTTGATTACGGCCGCGTGATCGCAACGCCGGACATGATGGGCATCGTTGGCCGTCTGGGTAAGGTTCTGGGTCCAAAGGGCCTGATGCCAAACCCGAAGCTGGGCACTGTGACGCCAAACGTCGCCGATGCGGTCAAGGCAGCCAAGAGCGGCCAGATCGAATTCCGCGTTGAAAAGGCCGGCATCATCCATGGCGGCATTGGCAAGCTTTCGTTCTCGGACGATGCGCTGCGCGCCAACTTCGACGCATTCGTTGATGCGATCGTCAAGGCAAAGCCAGCTGGCGCCAAGGGCAAGTACCTGCGCAAGATCGGCCTTTCGTCATCGATGGGCCCCGGCCTGAAGGTTGACGTTTCGCAAGTTCAAGGCGGCTGATTAAGCCTCCTGTGATTTGAAAAGCGGGCCGGGAGGGGAAACCTTCCCGGCCTGTTTTTTTGTGTCAGGGTTTTTTCAAGCGCAGCGTGGACATGCCCACCCCGCTGCGACTAACGCCTTCTACGAAGACGCAAGTCTCGCTCCTCTCCCGCAAGCGGGAGGGGTTGGGGGTGGGCCGATCTGCACGAACCGAGGATGGACGATGACCGAAAACGAAGCGCCCAAGAACCCGGTAACGATTGCCCGCCTGCAGGTGGAAGCGGTGATCCCGCCCGAAAAGCGAGGCCCCGGCTGGGACCGGCACTGGCGCGAGTTGGAGCACTATGCCGAAGCGGCGATGGACTGGACGGTTAACCCGAAGTCCTGATGTTTGCTGCGGTATAGCATTCGACCACGAGGCTGATCGCGCTGCCATCGGCCAAGCGCAAGACCGCGCGATGCGATAGCACGGTGCCCTTGGGGCATTCCTCTGCCCGCCCGCGCTGTGCCGCCAGCCTCTCACGCCGGAAGCCGAGCGGGGTGACCACTTTGCCAAAGGGTGTGTCGGTGGCCTCCAGCGTGCGGTTCATGTCCGCCGTCAGCCGTGCGGGCACATACCAGTTATGCGCAACGGACAGCACCTGATTGCCGCACGCCAACCGGACGTGACGATAAGCGACTTGGGCATCGTTCTTAACGCCAAGCGCGGCCAAAACGGCGGGGGTGGGGCTAAGCTTTGCGTCACGGTCTGCCAGCGCGCGGATGATCGGTTGCGGCGCGATCTTCCGCGCCCCGCACCATTGGCCAAGCGCGGCAGTCGCGCTGTCATTGGCCGCGAGCACAGATTCAAAGCGCGGCAGATTGGCGTTGGTACAGCCCGATAGCGCCGCAAGCGCGGCCAACAGCGCACGGCGCATCAGGGGGCTGCAGCGGCTGGAGCATCGACCAAGCGGCGTGCGGTGATGATCTTCACCGGCTGGGCCAACATTTGCCCGCGCATGAAGCCTTCGCCGTCGGTCTCTGAAATGGGCGCGGCGAAGATGGCTTTCACCACGTCCATGCCTTCGATCACCTGGCCGAATGCTGCATAGCCTGCCTGCGCTTCGGGATCGGTCGAATCAGGCTGCGCATCGAGGCCGGGCTGGTCCGATACCA
>CAZSTP010000064.1:7202-14229 GCA_964609325.1 uncultured Novosphingobium sp.
CCGGGGGCATAGCGCGCCATCGACAGGGTTCCGGCCTTGTGCGTCAGTCCGGTGATATTGGTCGGCTCATGCGCCACGGGCGGAAGGTTGCGCTTAGGATCGTTGCGGGTGCCTGCCTGGATCAAGCCGTTGGGCTGTTCACCCCATTTGAGGTGCATGGCGCGATAGAACACCGTGCCGTCAAAACGCTTCGTCTCGGCATAGCGCACGAAATTGGTGGCGCTGGCAGGCGCGCGCTTCACGTCAACCTCGACCACGATTGGCCCCATGTCTGTGGTCAGCGCGATCCGCACTTTGTCGGGCAGCGGCGCGGTAGATGGCTTGGCGTAAGCGGGCAGCGCAGGCCGGGCCACCGGCGCGCGCTTTTTCACCGGCGCTGCGGCGATCAGCAGCATCGCCAGCGGAGCGAACAAGGCCACTCGCCGTGCGATCACGCGATCAGATCCCGCCGGTCACGGGCAAGCGGCCAATCGCCGTCAGCCCTTCTTCCAAAGCATGGGCGCAAGCCTTGAGCTGTTCATCACTGACCGAGCGGATCACGAAATTGGCGCCGGTCTTGCCCTCACGGAAGAAGGGATAGCTGCCGATCTGGCATTCATCGAAGGCCTTTTCGGTTTCGCGCAGCAGATCGGCAATCTCGCTTTCGGCTACCCAGCAGCCCACGGTGGTGGACAGCAACGGCAATCCGCCTTCCAACTGGCCGGTCAAGCTATCGAGCATTTGCGCGGTGATGCCGGGCACACCTGCCATCAGATAGACATTGCCCGCCTTGATGCCGGGAGCGCCCGATACGCGGTTTTCGATGAGGTCCGCGCCATCGGGCACGCGCGCCATGCGCAGGCGGGCATCGTTCAAGCCGCCGCGCGTTTCGTAATAGCTTTGAAGGATTGCCCGTGCCTTGGGGTGGATCACGACGTCAACGCCAAGCGCCTGCGCCACTGCATCAACCGTGATATCGTCATGCGTGGGGCCGATGCCTCCGGTGGTGAACAGATAGTCGTTGCGCGCACGCAGCGTGTTTACCGCTTCGACAATCGCCTCCATCACATCGGGCACCACGCGCACTTCGCGCAGGCGAATGCCCTGCACGCCAAGCCAGGTGGCGACTTGCGCGATATTTTTGTCCTGCGTGCGGCCAGACAGGATTTCGTCACCCACCACGATCAAAGCGGCGGTCCAGATACGGGTTTCGTTGGTCATGGCGCGGAGCTTAGAGCAACGCGCGCCTTGGCAAAAGCGCTATTGCGCTGTTTCCAACTGCTCCTTCGGGCGAGAAGTCGCGCGCGGATGGCCGAATTGCAGCACGCCATCGTCGAGCGGATCGCTCTGCATCCATGCCTTGTCGCGCACATAGTCCTGATTGAGCCGCCAGCGCATGTCGGTCGCGCTTTTGGGCAGGAGGTGGCGGGCGCGTTCGATATAGCCGGACGAGAAGTCGTAGATGTTGTCTTCATCAAGATGATGATTGGGCGCAAGCTTGGGCACGGCCACTTGCGTGCCATCGGCCTTCATCTTGTTGAGGATATCGCAAATAAACCGTGCGTTGATATCGGCGCGCAAGGTCCACGATGCGTTGAGATAGCCGAACACCGCCGCCAGATTGGGCACGTTCGAGAACATCGCGCCTTTATAATAATAGTGATCCGCAAAATCGAGCGGGGTGCCATCGGCGCTCAGCGCGATCTTGCCCGCCATGACCATCTTCAGGCCGGTGGCGGTGATGATCACATCGGCATCAAGGTGCTTGCCCGATTTCAGTTGAATGCCGGTGGCATCAAACCGCGCGATATGATCGGTGACAATGCTCGCCTTGCCAGCGTTGATCGCTTTGAACAGATCGCCATCCGGCACCAGACAGAGGCGCTGGTCCCACGGATCATAGGGCGGGGTGAAGGTCTTGGCGTCATACTTGTCGCCCAGTTCTTGCCTGATCCGCTTGGTCAGGAAGTCCTTCACCTGCTGCGGCCTGGTCCGCGCGCGTTTGAACACCATGTTCTGGATTCGCACGTTCTTGAAGCGGGTGATGCGGTAGGCGAGCTTTTCGGGCAGGACCTTGCGCAGGAAGTTGGCCACGGCATCCTTGGCGGGGCGGATGCCATACCAGGTGGGCGTGCGCTGGAGCATCGTTACATGCGCGGCCTTGTCGGCCATCGAAGGCACGATGGTGACCGCTGTCGCGCCCGAGCCGATCACGACAACACGCTTGCCGGCATAGTCGAAGTTTTCCGGCCAGAACTGCGGGTGAACGATCTCGCCGGTAAAGTCCTCGCGCCCGGGGAATTCGGCTTCAAACGGCTTGTCGTAATCGTAATAGCCCGATCCAAGGTACAGCCAGCGCGCAGTCACGCGCGAGCGTTGGCCATCGCTGCCTTCAAGCGTGGCGATCCACATCGCAGAAGCGCTATCGAAATCGGCGCTGAGCACTTTGCTGTCAAACCGGATGTGGCGGCGGATATCGCGTTCATCGGCAATACGGTTGAGGTAATCGAGGATCGCCGGGCCATCGGCGATGGATTTTTCATGCTTCCACGGTTCGAATTCAAAACCCAGCGTGTGCATATCGGAATCCGAACGCACGCCGGGATAGCGGAACAGGTCCCACGTCCCGCCAATCTGGGCGCGGCGTTCAACGATGGCAAAGCTGTGATCGGGGCAGAGCATCTTCATGTGCGCGGCCATGCCGATCCCGGAAATTCCGGCACCAACGATTAGCACGTCATGGTCTGGCGTGGCGGTGACCTGCTGTTCGAGCCCCAAGACTTCTCTCCCGTTTTCTATTTACAGCAATGTTAGCACGACTTTGCGCGATTGCCAGTCTGTTCGCAGTTTGCCACTGATGCACCATGACGACGATCGCTGCCCGCCGCTATAGCCATGGCAACCCCCATGAGGAACCGCTTGTCCTTGATGGCCAGCCGGTTGCCGAATTGCCTGCGCACAGCTTCGACTGGATCGGGTTTTGTGAACCATCGGCGGATGAAATGGAATTGGTGCGCCAGCAATACGGGTTGCACCCTTTGGCGGTGGAAGATGCCCTGAACCCCCGCCAATTGCCGAAAGTGGAAGTCTACGGGTCGACGCTGTTCGTGGTGGCGCGCACCGCCGATCTGCAATTGGGCGAGGATATTGCCTATGGCCAGACCGCGTTCTTCGTGGGGCCGGGGTATTTGATCAGCGTGCGGTTCGGCAGCCCGAGGGCGCATACATCCTTGCGGCAAGCGCTTGAGACGAAGACCGACCGTCTGGCCGAAGGGCCGGACTATGTTCTTCACGCCGTGCTTGATTTCATCGTCGATGGATATCTGCCGCTGCTCGATTCCCTCGATAACGTGGCGCAGGAGATGGAAGAAGCTGCGATCGATGTGTTTCCCGAACAATCGGTGATCCGCCGCATCTTCCGTTTGCGCCGCCAATTGCGGCGGTTTGAACGCGTGATCGGACCGATGGAGGAAATGGTGGAGCGGCTGGTCATTGCCGATCTGCCGTGCATTGATCCGGGCGCGCGGATCTGGTTCCGCGATGTGCTCGATCACGTGCGGCGGGCCATGGCGCGGATGCGCAGCCTGAAAGAGACGCTGGCGGCGATTGTCGAAACCGCCAGCCTGCTCGAACAGCACCGGCAGGGCGAGATGACGCGGTCCCTGGCGGCATGGGCGGCAATCCTCGCGGTGCCGACCGCCATCGCCGGGATTTACGGGATGAACTTTGAATATCTGCCCGAACTGCAATGGCGTTATGGCTATTTCGCGGTGTGGGGCGCGATCATCACGATCTGCGGCGGGTTGTGGTTGCGCTTCCGCCGTATCGGCTGGCTTTAGGCCTACGATCCGCTGGTGAACGCGGTCTCGGGCGGGGGCGGTTTGCGGAACAGCGGCACGCGTTTGACCCACAGCTTCAGCGCTTCCCAGTGAATCCCCGCCGTCACTTTGAGCGTGACCAACGGGAAGGCGATGGCGGCGCGGAGCAGTGTGGAGTCGGTCATGTCTTCACGTCGCGCGGTGTGGATGGCGGACAGGACCGGGCCTTGCGCGTCCGATACCGCGATACCAATCGCCAGACGCTCGCCCGGTGGAGCCACGCGGAAAGCATAGGCCATGTCCATCGGCAGGAAGGGCGAAACGTGGAAGCATTTGGGGCTGGCGTGACGGACTTCACGGGCACCGGGCTCCACCGCCATGACATAGCTGTGCCGCTCGCCAAAGGTGTTGGAAACTTCGTAGATGATCGTGCGCAACGCTCCATCACGCCCGTGGCAGAACCATGTGCTGAGCGGGTTGAACGCATAGCCGAGCATGCGTGGCATTGTCAGCAAGTGGATCACCCCGCCATCGGGCACCATGCCCGCCGCTTGCATCAGCCCCTCGACATGGCTGCGCAACGGCGTGCCATCGCCTGCGCCGTAATCGCGATCATGGAACGCAAACAGGCCAAAGCGGTTGTGCGCAAACAGGCGCAAGACGCGCGCCAAATCGCCAATCCGGTCAATATCCACCAGCACATGCAGCACGCGATAACGCAAGGCGTGGAGGCAAGGGCGCAAGCGCCGGTGGAGCACATGGCCCCTGTAGAGCGCGCCCGCTGCGGTCACGCCATCTCCAGCGCTTTTGCGTAATGCGTTACATGGATACGCCCGGATTCGTCTGCCACCTGCCACGGGCGACGGATACCGCCCAGTTGCTCGGCCACGGCGAGGCCTGATTGCAGGCCATCTTCGTGGAAGCCCGCGCCAAACCACGCGCCGCAGAACCACGTCCGCCGCCGTCCTTGCAGGGACCACAAGCGCGGCTGGGCTAGGCCTGCTGCGGCATCGAACACCGGATGGTCATAGCATTCGCGGCGGTGGACGAGTGCCGGATCGGGTTCGGTGAGCGGGTTCAGGGTCACGAACAGGTCTTTTTCAGGCGGCAAGTGCTGCAGCCGGTTCATCCAATAGGTGACCGACAGATTGTGCTGTGAGGCTGCGCGCTCTGCCGCATAGTTCCAGGCCGACCACACCTTGCGGCGGCGCGGCATCAGCGCGGGGTCGGAATGCAGTACAGCCTCGTTGCGGCGATAGGGAAACGCGCCGAGCAGTTCGCGCTCGTCCGCATCGGCATCGGTGAGCATCGCCAGCGCCTGATCGGCATGGGCGGCGATCACCACATGATCGAACCGCTCCCATCCCCGCCCTGCATCCAGTTCCACACCATCGGGCAAGCGCCGCACTTTGCGCACCGGCGAGGAAAGCCGCACGCCATCGGCAAATGGAGCGCTGATCCGCTTCACATATTCGCGGCTGCCACCTGCCACCGTGCTCCACACAGGGCGTTCGCGGAATTGCAGAAGCCCGTGGTTTTCGAAGAAACGGATGAAGGCGGCTGCGGGGTGATGCGGGATATCGGCCACCGGCGTAGACCAGATCGCCGCTGCCATCGGGTAGAGATGATCGTCGCGAAAAGCCGCGCCGCAGCCCAGACCATCCAGATAAGCGCCAAGGCCTTGCTGGCCAAGGTCAGGCAGATCACGCGGGGCGGCTTTATAGAACCGCGCCAGATCGCGCAGCATCGACCAGAAGCGCGGTGAAACGAGATTGCGCTTTTGCGCAAACAGCCCGCGCAGATCGCCGGAATACTCCAGCTTGCCATGGTCCAATGATACGGCAAAACTCATGATCGTTTCACGCGTGGGCACGTCAAGGTGGCGCAGCAGGGCGGTGAGATTGGGATAAGTCCGTTCGTTGAACACGATGAACCCTGTGTCCACCGGCACGCCACCGGCTTCCACCGTATTGCTGTGCCCGCCCAGCCGGTCGCTTGCCTCAAACAGCGTGACACGGTGGCCCTTGGCCAGCAACCACGCGGCAGAAAGACCGGAGATACCACTGCCCACCACGGCAATATCAAGCGCGCGATCGCCGCTCATCAAAACAAAACCCCTTCCGCCCCGCATACATAGCCGCAGCGTCCTTACCGTTCCCGATGCCTTTATAGAGCGCTCCCGTGAGAGCAGCTTGACACAAATCACAGCCCCGTGGCTAGACTGGGCGCGTGACTATTCTAAGCTTTGCCACCGCGCTGGTTGAACGCGCGCCGCTGCCTGATGCGCTTACGCGTGCGGGCGTGACCTTCATGTGCAACCAGCGCTTGCGCAGTCTTCTGCGCGAACAACCCACGGATGCGGATTTCGCCGCTTGGATGGCCCAGCGCCCGGTGGCTGAACACACCGATGCGGCCAATGAACAGCACTATGAACTGCCACCGCGCTTTTTTGAATTGAGCCTTGGCAAACACGCCAAATACTCCTGCTGCCTTTACCCGACCGGCACCGAAACGCTCGATCAGGCCGAGCTTGCCGCGCTGGAGGCTACGGCAGAGCATGCCGCGCTGGCCGATGGGCAACAGATTCTCGAACTGGGCTGCGGGTGGGGCTCGCTCAGCCTGTTCATGGCGGCGCGCTACCCCGATGCGCGGATTACCTCTGTCTCCAACTCCCGCCCGCAAGGCGATCACATCCGCGCCAAAGCGGCAGCGCGCGGGCTGACGAACCTGACAGTGATCACCGCTGATATGAACGCGTTTCGTCCCGAAGGCCGGTTTGATCGTGTTGTCTCGGTCGAGATGTTCGAACATATGGCCAATTGGCGCGAATTGCTGGGCCGGGTGCGCGGTTGGGTCAAGCCCGATGGGCGCTTGTTCCTGCACGTGTTCAGCCACGCCCGCTATCCCTATCGCTTTGATGTGGCAGACAAATCAAGCTGGATCGCGCAATACTTCTTCACCGGCGGGATCATGCCCAGCCAGGCCCTGATCCGCGAATTTGCCGATCTGTTTGCGGTGGAGGATGAATGGCGCTGGGATGGCACGCATTATGAACGCACCGCGCTTGATTGGCTGGCGCTGTTCGATGCCAACGTGAGCCAGATCGAACCGGTGCTGCGCGAGGTCTATGGCAAGGACACCGCGCTGTGGCTGCGGCGCTGGCGCTTGTTCTATCTCGCCACGGCGGGGCTGTTTGGCAACAGCGGCGGCAAGGAATGGGGCGTCAGCCA
>CAZSTP010000065.1:0-14179 GCA_964609325.1 uncultured Novosphingobium sp.
TACTCTTTCCAGCCCCACGAGATCACGCAAGGCGGCACATTGACCGGCTCAAAACCCTTGTCGATGTGGCGGAAGAACTGGCTCATCAATGCGCGGGCACGGGCGGTGTATTGATAGACAAGGAACGCGCCGCCGGTGCGCAGCACGCGGTGCGTTGCGCCCATGATGGCAGGGCCAACGCCCTCGGGCAGGTTCGAAAACGGCAAGCCCGACAGCACATAATCGGCATGTTCAAAGCCGTGCGCGCGGACGATTTCCTCAACATCGGTGGCCGATCCGTGAACCGCGGTAAAGCGGCTGTCACCAATCGTTCTGGTCAGATATTCGATGAAATCGGGGTTGGTATCGATCACGATCAACCGGCCATCACGGCGCAGCTTTTCCAGCACCGGGCGACAGAATGTGCCGACGCCGGGGCCATATTCGACGAACAAACGGCAATTGTCCCAATCAACCTTCGACAGCACACGTTCAATCGTGCGCCCTGATGAGGGCACAATCGCGCCGACCATCGCCGGATGCTTGATAAAGCCCTTGAAGAAAATGCCGGCAGGGCCAATCAGGCGCTCCGCCTTGCGTTTGGCCCGTTGAAGAAGGGGCTCCCGCGCCGTCTGGGTCGAAGTCATCGAGTAAAACGGTCCTCTGTCGATCAAGCCGAAGCTTGCGGTCGCAAATTTGCAACAGCATTGCAAGCACACATCGACATGCCTACCGAAGAAGGCCTACCGAAGCGGGATGAACCATCCGTGGACAATATTAAAGAGCAAGCCATGAATGCGGGCCAAATCAGCGCCGACATTCGCTTACCCAATGAGCGCATGGCGCTATTATTTATGGTGATGCTTGTATCGGCGGCAGGCAATACCGCGATGCAATCTGTCATGCCTTCGATTGGAACGCGGTTGGGCATTGCCGATGTGTGGGTGAGCCTTGCCTATTCATGGTCCGCGCTGTTGTGGGTGTTCATGGCGCCTTATTGGGCACGCCGATCTGACCGGCGCGGGCGCAAGGCGATGATGGCACTGGGCATTGCCGGTTTCGTCACGTCCTTTGCGCTGTGCGCGGTGATTCTGCGGATCGGCCTTGGCGGATGGATGAGCGCAGCCCTGACGATGGTGCTGTTTGCGCTGGCCCGGTCATTCTATGGCATGTTCGGATCGGCCGCGCCGCCTGCGGTGCAAGCCTATGTTGCCAGCCGCACCGGACGGGCGGACCGGACCAAGGCGCTCTCGCTGGTCGCTTCAAGCTTTGGTCTGGGCACGGTTGTCGGACCGGCTCTGGCCCCGCTGATGATCCTGCCCGGGCTTGGTGTGGTGGGGCCGTTTGCGATTTTTGCCGTGTTGGGCCTGATCGTGCTCGTGCTGGTCCGCACGCGCCTGCCGAATGACGATCCGCGTTTTAGCGGACGTGGCGAGGTCATGTCTGCGCCGTTCAGCGCTTCGTCAAACCCGCGCATCGTTGAAGACACGCCCGATGGCTCGCCCGATGAACTGCCCGAAGCGCAGCCGCAGAATCAGGGCGTAGACCGGGTAAAGTTGACCGACAAACGCCTGCGCACATGGTTGATCGCGGGCGTTATCGGCGGCCATTCCCAGGCCATGTTGCTGGGCGTGATCGGTTTTCTGCTGATGGACCGGCTCGGCCTGCGCAGCGATCCCGATGCCGCCGCAGGACCGATCGGGCTGGTGCTGATGGCCGGGGCCTTTGCCACGCTTCTGGCGCAATGGGGCCTGATCCCGATGCTGGCGCTTGGGCCACGCACTTCGACAGTATGGGGCATGGCGCTGGGCGCACTGGGCATCGTGCCAGTGGCGATGGGCGCGGACCTGCACAGCATCGCAGTGGGCTTTGCCGTGGCCTCGCTCGGCTTTGGCATGTTCCGCCCCGGCTTTACATCGGGGGCAAGCCTTGCCGTCAGCCGCGCCGAACAGGGGCAGGCCGCAGGCATCATCACGTCGATCAACGGTGCCGCCTATGTCGCCGCACCCGCCATCGGCGTGTGGCTCTATAGCCATTCGCAATGGCTGGCGTGGGGTACGATGGAGGCCCTGGCGGTGATCGTGGTGATTATCGGCGTTTTCGCGCTGGAAAAAGACGCCGCCTGACCGGCAAGTACGCGGGACACGCAGACCCGCTTGCCAAGCGGCCGATTTGACGCCAATCGCAGGCCATGCCAGCCGCCAGCGCCTCGAAGAACATCATCGCGCGCGGTGTTGGTTCCAACATATTCAGCTTTGTGATCCGTTTCGGGGCGCGGGCATCGTTCCTCTATATCGGCGCGCGGCTTTATGGCGCGGCCCATTATGGCGTGTTCACGATGGCCACCGCCGTTGTCGAACTGGTAGCGCCTCTGGCCAGCTTTGGCTTGCGGCGGATGATCTTTCCCTGGCTGGAAGAGGAAACCGGCGGCGCCGCACCGCGTCCGCCGATGCACATCCTGCTCGATGCCCTGCTGCTTGCCGCGCTTGGCGGCGTGGCGATCTCGGTGCTGCTGGTGGCGGCCACGCAAGTGCTGCCATCGGCGATGGTTTCAGATTCGTTGCGCCTTGCCTTTGCCTTGCTGATTCCCTCGGTCTTGCTGCAAAACACCGGCGACATCGCGCTGGCCGCCACGCGCTGGACGCACAAGATGCGCTATGAAGTGATCGGGCGCGGTCTGGTCGAACCTTATGTGCTGACCGGTGTCGTCCTTGCGGCATGGTACGGCGGGATGACCGAAACGGGCATGCTGCTGGGCTATTGGGCGGGGTCCCTCGCGCTGGCCTTCTACGCGCTATGGGCAGCGCGCGATTGTCTGGGCGCGTTGCAATTGCGCCACTGGCGTCCGGGCGCAGGGGCCTTGGCGCAGCGGGCGCGTTCGTTATTGCCCGCCAGCGGCAGCGATTTCCTGTCGAGCCTTGCGCAGCGGATCGATCTCTATCTGGTCGGCTTCCTGCTGGGCGATGCGCCTGCCGGTGTCTATGGCGTGCTGCGCCAGTTGCGCACCCCGGTTTTGCAAGTGCGTCAGGCCTTTGACGGCATCCTCACTCCCCTTACCGCCCGCACGATGAGCACCGATGGCGACGTGACCACCGGCGAGGCGACGGCGGCAGCCACGCGGGTGGTGCTGACGATCCAGTTGGGACTGGTGCTGCTGATGGCGGCGGCAGGCGATGCGCTGCTGGACCTGTTCGGCGCAGGCTATGCCTCAGGATATGCCGCGCTGCTGGCAATGGTGCTGGCCGAAACGATCAACGGCGCATTCGGGGTGTCCGAACTGATCCTCTACTACCGCCGCCCCGCACTGGCGCTGAAGGTCAACGTGATCCTGATCGCGATTGCGGCGGCGGGAATTCCGCTGCTGACGCCGCGCTTCGGCATTCTGGGGGCATCGCTGGCGATGCTGGTGGCGGCGGTGATTGCCGCTGTGCTGCGGCGTTACTGGCTGGTCGGCCTTGGCGTGCGCCGCCCGCTGTTCCACGCAGCCGTGCCCATAGCGGCGGCAGGCGTTGCAGTTCTGTGCGGCACAGGCGGCGGGTGGATCGCACGGACGAGTGTGCTCCACGGCGCATCCGATGGCTGGCTGAAGGCGGTGCCGCCCTTGCTGGCGCTGGTGGTTTACGTGCTGCTGATCAGCGTCTGGCGCAAAATGCAACCCGGCGTGCTGTCCTTGGACCGTTACCGCATCAACTGAATGCGGCAGAGGGCGCTGCCTGTGCGCCATCAATCCGCGTTGCGGTGATAACCGCCGCGCGGTTGTGCAGGCTGACCGAGATCACCAGCAAAATGTTCAGCACGATCGCCTGATAGATAAAGTACCACAGCGGGCTGCCGGCAAGCATCGCCAGGCCCAGCACGATCGCGCGCGGATTGGGACCGAGCAGTTTGAGGAAGCCCAGCAGCGGCTTTTGTTCGCGCGCCACTTCGGCGCGGATCGATTGCAACCTTGCACTATCATGCTGCGCCATCGCGTCGCCCACCGCAGCATCGATGCGGCGGGCATGCGGGGTCATCCCGGCGGCGAGGTAAAGATAGCCGCGCGCCACGGCTTCAAACAGGCGGGCAACCGGATTGGTAGAACCGAAAAGCCCGGCGTTGTTATCGCGCGCGTTGTTCAGCCATGGCACGCCATAAGTCCAGTACTGGTAGAACCGGCGCTGCACTTCGACATGGTTGGACTGGATGATGTGCGAAATCCCCGCCGCCAGCGTCCACGCCCAGGCAACGCCTGCGCCGTGCGTGCGGGTCAGCACGAAAGCGAGCAGGACATAGACAACAATGTGGCTGACGTAATCACATACACCGTCCACCATTTCGCCAATCGGACTAGACTTTCCGGTTAGCCGCGCCAGATCACCGTCGGCACCGTCAACCACGTGCCAGCCCATGTGCAGCACCAGCCCGAGCAGCGCGCCCCATGGCCAACCCAGCGCCCAGGTGCCGCCGGTGGAATCCATGTTGAAATAGACGATGCCTGCCAAAACAACCAGCAATCCGCCAAAAACCGAGACCATGTTGGGTGTCAGCGGGGTGCGTGACAGCAGCTTGGCCAGCTTCCACGCGAGCGGGTGATAGAGGTAGAAATTCAGGGAATCCTGCATTTCACGCGGACGCTGAGGGCGCTTTGCGTCCCGTCCATCCGCGGACCCTGTCATTTTGTGCACTCCTCTGATCCCGTCCTGTCTTGGCGACAGCTTGTTCACGCTATATAAATTAACCGTCGGGGTAAACAGGGTCGGCACATAGTTTGCACCGGATACGTGTGCGCGGGGCGGGGCAACGCGCCCATAGAAGGACAATTCAGCGATTTCCACTTTGGCACTTATTGTCTTCGCTGCCGGGCGCGATGCCGATTTGCTCGTGGCAGGTGTTCCTGCTGCGGCAAGGGTTGTGCGCGAAGCACGCCTTGCCGGAATTGCCTCGTGCGAAGTTTTGGCCAGTCCCGGATGGCAGCCGAGCGCCATCACCCGTTCCGAAACACAGCGGCTGTGCGATTCCATGCCTGTCGTGTTCGGGCCAGCTCTATCCGGCAATGATGCTGCGCGGCCACCTGCGCGCGTGGCCGTAATCCGTGGTGATGCCATGCCGCCTGCGCAAGCCATTGCCGATGCAGTGGCCGGGCGCAACGAACCTGTCGAAGGTATTGAAATCGCATCCGGCCATGGCATTGATGAAGCCATAGCGCGGGCCATCAGCGCGGGCCACGATGCCGCCGAACGGTTGCGCGCGGCAGGACGCCAGATTCTGCGCTCCACCGCCAAGCCGACAGACGGCATCGTATCACGCTATATCAATCGCCCCGTTTCGCAGGCCCTTTCTGCCACCGCCTTGCGCTTTCCCGGGATCAAACCCGTTCATGCAACGATTGGCACCGGTCTGATTGCCGTGGCGATGTTCGCCAGCCTGTTGCTGGGTGGCGAACCCGGCCTGATCGCCGGAGCCTTGCTTTTCCAGGCCGCATCGATTTTTGACGGGGTCGACGGCGAGATTTCGCGGGCCACGTGGCGCACCTCGCATGAGGGCGCGCGCATGGACAGTCTGATCGATGCCGCCACCAATCTAGCGTTTCTACTAGGGGTTGCGATCAACCTGCAAATGCAAGATCGCATGTTTGGTGCAAGCCTTGGCTATACGGGGCTCGTTTTGCTCGCTATGGGGCTGTTTCTGATCGGACGAGTGGCGGCCCGCAGCAATGCCCCGTTCAGCTTCGATCTTGTCAAGGAGCACTACCGCGCCAAGGGTGCAGGCGGTGCCGTTGACGAAAAGCCATCGCAAATCATGCAATGGCTGACTTTTATGACCAGCCGCGATTTTTTCGCGCTGGTGTTTGCACTGTTGATTGCATTCGGGTTTGCGACGCTTGTCTTGGCCCTTTTTGCAATCGCGGCGGCGGGTTGGCTGGTAGCAGTCATCCTCGCCCTCGTGCCGAAGCATGCTTGACGGCGGGGAATCTTCTTGCTTTTGGCGCGCGATTTATAAATGAGGCGTTATCGTGACAGCCGCCCCCGGGCGCCTGTGTGAAGGGATCTGTATTCATGAAGCCAATAAAGGTCGCCGTGATCGGCGTAGGCAACTGCGCTAGCTCGCTGGTGCAGGGGGTTGCCTACTACCGCAACAACAATTCGTCGCAAGGTCTGATCCATGATCGCATCGGCGGCTATGGCGCGGGTGATGTCGATTTTGTGCTCGGCGTCGATGTCGATGCACGCAAAGTCGGCAAGGACATTGCAGAAGCAATCTTCGCTGGCCCGAACAACACCACCGTGTTCCAGGCCAATGTTCCGGCAACGGGCGCAAAGGTCATCATGGGTTATGTGTCTGACGGCGTTGCCGCACACATGACGTCAGTGGGCGAAAAGGGCTTCATCGTTGCTGATGAACCTGAAGCCACGCAGGCCAGCATCGTTGCTGCTCTGAAGGAATCGGGCGCTGAAGTTCTGTTGAACTTCCTGCCGGTCGGTTCGCAAAAGGCCACCGAATTCTACATGGAATGTGCGCTTGAAGCCGGCGTTGCCGTCGTCAACTGCATGCCCGTGTTCATCGCTTCGACCCCTGAATGGGAAACGAAGTTCCGCGAAAAGCGCATCCCGATCGTGGGCGACGATATCAAGGCCCAGGTTGGCGCCACGATCGTTCACCGCGTTCTGTCCAGCCTGTTTGCAGCGCGCGGCGTAAACGTCGAACGCACGTATCAGCTGAACACCGGCGGCAACACCGATTTCATGAACATGCTCGACCGTCAGCGTCTGGGCAGCAAGAAGGAATCGAAGACCGAAGCGGTGCAAGCCATGCTTGCCACGCGTCTGGCCGATGAAAACATCCACGTTGGTCCTTCGGACTATGTTCCATGGCAGAAGGACAACAAGCTGTGCTTCATCCGCATGGAAGGCCAGCAGTGGGGCAACGTGCCGATGAACCTCGAACTCCGCCTCTCGGTGGAAGACAGCCCGAACTCGGCAGCTTGCGTGATGGATGCGATCCGTTGCTGCAAGGTCGCGCTTGAGCGTGGTGAAGGTGGCGCACTGATCGGCCCGTCGGCCTACTTCTGCAAGCACCCGCCGCAGCAGTTCAACGACGATGTCGCTGCGCAAATGGTTGAGGAATATGCCTCGGCCGAAAAGCTGGCCGCCGAATAAGCGCGCCGCTTAACGCAATGAAACAGGGCCGACCGGGCGGATGTCTGGTCGGCCTTTTCATGTTCTGAATCGCCAGGAATACAGAGAATCCCGATGGACGCGCTGATCATTGCCGCCGGTTACGGCAGCCGCCTCGCCGAACTTTCGCCCTCCAAGCCGCTGACGCCCGTCTGCGGCGTGCCGCTGATCGAGATCGGTGTGCGTCAGGCGATGCAGGCAGGCGTGACCCGTGTGGTGGTGGTAACCGGCCACAAGGCCGATCTGGTCGAAGCCTTCCTTGCCGATCTTTCCATGCGCACAGGCATTGAAATCGTGCCGGTGCGCCTGTCGGACTGGTCCACGCCCAACGGCTATTCGGTCATGGCCGGGGCCACGCGCTGCGATGGCAATTATCTGCTGATGATGGCCGACCATATGTTCGAGGCCGACATTCTCGCGCGCTTGCTCGCCGAAGACAGCCCGGAACGTGGCGTCACTCTGGCGATTGATCGCCGCGTCGACAGCCCGCTGGTCGATCCTGATGACGCCACGTGGGTCAAGATGGACGAAGCAGGCCGGATCACCGCCATCGGCAAAACCATCGCGCCCTATGATGCGGTGGATTGCGGCGCGTTTCTGGCAACGCCCGAACTCGCCATCGCCATCCGCGATGCGATTGCGGCGGGCAAATCGGGCAGCCTGTCAGACGGGATGCAGCGCCTTGCCGATGCTGGCCGCGCCGGCACGATGGACATCGACGATGCATGGTGGATGGACGTGGACGATCCACGCGCCCACGAACTCGCCGAAGAGCTTGCCCCTTGGCACCTCGCCCACACTTTTGCCAGCGTACAGATCACGGCTGACGAGGACTGAGCGGACGGCAGGAGCCTTTCAACCCCCGCACCCGATCACGGATATTTCAGGTGAATCCGGGTCGAAAGGCCCGTCTTGGCGATATTCAGCCGCACCGAACGGAACGAGGGAATGCTCGCAATCGTGGGCGGGTTGTTGGAAAAGCCGAAGCCTTCTTCCGGCAGGCCCAACACGCCGCTGCGCTTGATCGTCGTGCTCGAATCCTCGTCATGATAGACCGCCAGCACATAGACACCGGGCTTGGGCACGAACAGGCACATCCGGGTTTCGGGCGCGGTGGCATCCACGCGGCCGACATACATCGAGCCCTTCTTGACCAGAAACTTGCGCGGTTCATCGGCATAGAGCGTGACCGCCATCAGGCCATTGCCGTTGCGCACGCGGTCAATCGTGACGTTGACCCAGGTATCGCTGGCGGGCCCGGCACAATTGGGCCGCGCCAAATTTGCCGGAGCATTGGCAGCAGATGCAACGCCTGCCCCCGTCAAAGCGGTGGCGGCAGCAGCAATAGCAAGGGCCGTGGCGTACAAACGTCTCGGCTGGATCATGTCAAAAGCCCCAAATTCGATGTGTCTTTCCGGCATTTTGCAGATTGCCATCGCTGTTCAAGCGGCAATCGCGCCGTGCCGGTCGCATCCCCTGTCAGCCACATACTGACAGATTTCAGCCACGTTAAGTAGGATTCGTGCCGTGAATAATCGCTGAACCCGTCTGCGACCAACCGTTCATCGACAAACCGGCGGCCTTTGCCCCCACGAATCGCGTCCAAAGCGGGACATTCAATGTGGATAAGCCCGCGCATAATGCTTGCCCCCCCGATTCGCGAGCGGTAACCGCTTTGAAGTGGGGTAGCCGTTTGCAGGCACCGGGCATCGCGCCGGGGTTGTTGTAGATGTCCTCTGCTGCCGCCGCAGGAAGACGACGCCAGATGACACCGCTTATTTCTCCTTCGATTCTTTCCGCCGACTTTGCCCGTCTGGGCGAAGAAGTGCGCGCAATTGACGAGGCGGGGGCAGACTGGATTCACGTTGACGTGATGGACGGCCATTTCGTCCCCAATATTACAATCGGCCCGATGGTGGTGAAGGCCTTGCGCCCGCACACGACCAAGCCGTTCGATGTCCATCTGATGATCTCGCCGGTCGATGGCTATTTGCAGGCCTTTGCCGATGCCGGCGCCGATATCATCACCGTCCACCCCGAAGCCGGGCCGCACATCCACCGCACGGTGCAGGCGATCAAGGGCCTTGGCAAAAAGGCGGGCGTTTCGCTCAATCCCGGTACACCGGCCAAGATGCTCGATTACCTGATCGACGATGTGGATCTGGTTCTGGTGATGAGCGTGAATCCCGGTTTTGGCGGGCAAAGCTTCATCTCCAGCCAGCTGCGCAAGATCGAGGCGATCCGCAAGATGATCGACAAATCGGGCCGCGACATTCACCTTGAAGTGGACGGCGGGGTTGATTTGAGGACGATCCGCTCATGCGTTGATGCAGGGGCCGATGTGCTGGTGGCCGGAACCGCCACTTTCCGGGGAGGCCCCACCCAATATGCCAGCAATATTGCTGCATTGAAGGCTTTGGGCTGATATGAAGGACGGCGGCTTTTCCACCCTTGGAAGCCGCCCGGCGGCGACGGCGGCATCCGCACGCCCGGCTTTGCCGCTTGATCCAACGAAGGAGGAACCGCTGGCCAAATCGCAGGACCGCTACCGCCAGACAGACGAAGGTTCCGCGTTGCTCGCCAATTCTGCTGCGGTTGAGCCGGGCCGCGCCTTGGCGCTCACCGATTTTGCACCGCCTTCGCTGGGTGCGGGCGACCGGCTGATCCGCTTTGCCTACAGCCTTGGCCTGCCCGCCAGCGCGATCCATCCTTTCCGCAAACGCGCCAAAACGCAATTGACCGCAACCGTCACCAACCCGCTCCCCGGCGATGCGGCGGCGGGCAAGGCCTTGCGCGCAGGGCATTTTCTGGTCCACGGCTTCAAATCGCCGATTGCCGACACCGCCTTTTCCGGGCCACGCCTGCCGCCTGCGTTTGAACGCATGGTCCACGGTTTCCGCTGGCTGCGCGATCTGGAATCGGGCGGTCAACGCTCGCAATGCACCCAAGTGGCCGAACGGATCACCTCCACCTGGCTTGCCGCCAATCCCAAGCCCGATCCAACGCCGGCATGGGATATCGGCAACGTCGGCCACCGCTTGCTGAACTGGCTGGTTCACGCGCCGCTTGTGCTGTCAGGGCAAGATCGCTCGGTCCGCAACCGTGTGCTGCACGCCATTGATGAAACCGCACGCTGGCTGGATCGCCATGTCGGCAAAGCGGAAGACCAGTTGGCCGAAGTGGCGGGGTGGAGCGCGCTGGCCGCCGCCGGGCTGATCCTGGCCGATGGTAAGGCGCGCCGCCTGTTTGCCGAAGCAGGGCTGGTGCGCGCGCTGGGCGAACTGGTAAGCGATGATGGCGGCGTGCTCTCGCGCAGCCCGCTGTGCCAGATCGAGGCGATCGAGCTGCTGGTCAGCTTGCGCGCCTGCTATGAATCGGTGCGCGCCGAACCGCTGCCGCAAATCGCCACGATGCTGAACCTGCTGGTGCCGCCGCTGCTGGCGCTGCTGCATGGCGATGGCGGGCTTGGCAATTGGCAGGGCGCAGGCGCGATTGATGCCGAACGGATCGAAGCGCTGGTCAAGATCACCGGCGTACGCACGCGGCCTTTGCGCGATGCGCGCCAGTGGGGTTATCAACGCGCCACCGCGGGCAAGGCCGTGCTGCAATTCGATGCAGGACCGCCGCCGGTTGCGCGCCACGCCCGCGATGGCTGCGCCTCCACGCTCGCGTTCGAATTCAGCCACGGCCATGATCGCATCTTCGTCAATTGCGGCGGCGCGGCTTTTGCAGGCGGCTTGATTCCGCTGCGTCTGGAACAAGGCCTGCGCGGCACCGGCGCGCATTCCACGCTGACTATTGACGAATTCAACTCCACCGCCGTGCTGATCAATGGCCGTCTGGGTTCGGGCGTTTCCGAGGTAGAGGTGGACCGGCGCACCCTCTCGGCGGAAGGTTCCGGCCCGACCAGCTCCGGCAGCGGCGCAACGCGGATCGAGGCCAGCCACAACGGCTATGTCGGGCGCTATGGCCTGGTCCATCGCCGCATCCTGATCCTGCGCGATGATGGCAGCGAATTGCGCGGCGAAGATTTGCTGGTGCCCGCCGGGCGCAAAGGCAAACGCGGAACCATCGGCGTCGTCTTGCGCTTTCACCTCGGCCCCCATATCGAGCTGGCCGCCAGTTCTGACGGGAAAGGCATGACGCTCGCCCTGTCAGACGGCAGCCTGTGGCAGTTCCGGTCTGGCCGCGATGCGATCACGATCGAGGAAAGCCTCTGGGCAGATGGACAGGGACGCCCTATCGGCACACGCCAATTGGTGATCTCTGCCAAAGTTCCCCGCAGCGGTGAGAGTTTCTCCTGGCTGCTCAAGAAGATGAGATAGGAATTTCCACGTGACGACGGTTACCATCAAGCGGGCGCTGCTATCAGTGTCCGACAAGTCCGGCCTTGTCGATCTGGGCAAGGCTCTGGCCGCGCGCGGTGTCGAGCTGCTCTCGACCGGCGGCACCGCCAAGGCGCTGCGCGATGCGGGCCTCACGGTCAAGGACGTGTCCGAACACACCGGCTTCCCCGAAATGATGGATGGCCGCGTCAAGACGCTGCACCCGACGATTCACGGCGGATTGCTCGCCGTGCGTGACAATCCCGAACATGCCGCCGCCATGGCCGAGCATGCGATTGGCGCGATCGATCTGGTCGTGGTCAACCTCTACCCCTTCGAAGCGACCGTCGCCAAAGGGGCGGAGCGCGATGAAGTGATCGAGAACATCGACATCGGCGGGCCATCGATGGTGCGCTCTGCCGCCAAGAATCACGGCTATGTCACGATCCTGACCGACGCTGCCGATTATTCCACGTTCTTGGCCGAGCTGGACGAAACAGGCGGGGCCAGCACGCTGGCGTTCCGGCGCAAGATGGCGGCCAAGGCCTATGCAGCCACTGCCGCTTATGATGCTGCCATCTCGCAGTGGTTTGCCACGGTTGACCAGCAGGAACACTTCCCGCCCGTACTCGCCGCGGCCCACACCCGCGTCACCACGCTGCGCTATGGCGAAAATCCGCATCAGGATGCCGCGCTTTATGTGCCCCGCAATCCTGCAGTCACCGGCCTGCCCCAAGCCACGCAGATCCAGGGCAAGGAACTGTCCTACAACAATTACAATGACGCCAACGCCGCGCTGGAACTGGTCGCCGAATTCACCGGAGCCAAGCCCACCGTCGTCATCGTCAAGCACGCAAACCCCTGCGGCGTGGCAACGGCCGATACGCTGCTCGACGCATGGAAAGCGGCGCTCGAATGCGATTCCGTCTCGGCATTTGGCGGCATCGTTGCCACCAACGTGCCGCTGGATGGCCCCACCGCCAACGCCATCTGCGAGATTTTCACCGAAGTCGTCGTCGCTCCCGGCGCTGACGATTCCGCCAAGGCCGCATTTGAACGCAAGAAGAACTTGCGCCTGCTGCTGGTCGATAGCCTGCCCGACCCCGACCGCAAGGGTCTGGTCACCGTGCCCATCGCCGGTGGATTGCTGGTGCAAGATCGCGATTGCGGCAAAGTGGACAAGGCCGATCTCAAGGTCGTCACCAAGCGCGCGCCGACCGAACAGGAACTGACCGATGCGCTGTTTGCATGGACCGTGGCCAAGCACGTCAAGTCCAACGCCATCGTCTATGCCAAAGAAGGGGTCACCGCCGGCATCGGCGCAGGCCAGATGAACCGCCGCGATTCCTCGCGCATCGCGGCTGCCAAGGCCAAGGAAGCGGCTGAAACGCACGGCTTCAGCGAAGTGCGCACACACGGATCTGCCGTCGCCTCCGACGCGTTCTTCCCCTTCGCCGATGGTCTGATGGCCGCGGTTGAAGCAGGTGCGACTTGCGTGATCCAGCCCGGCGGATCGATGCGCGATGATGAAGTTATCAAGGCCGCCGACGAAGCAGGCCTCGCCATGGTCTTCACCGGCATGCGCCACTTCCGCCATTGATCGGTATACCTCCTCCCCCTCATCCTGTGCTTGTCGATGGGGGGAGACGGTGGTGCATTTTGTTTCGCGCAGAGACGCAAAGGAAGCAGAGAGCGCTGAGACAAGAAAGGGCCGCAAGGCCCACTCTCCATCGACAGGGTTTCCACTTTGGAAAGCGTTGAGATTGGGAGCGGCCTTGCCGCAGGCACAACCTCTCTGCGGCCCCTGCTTTCTTTGCGCCTCTGCGCGAAACTCCTGATTTATCACCCACGAAAAAGGCCGGCTCCCGCATTGGGAACCGGCCTTTTTCATGTCACGTGAAAAACGCGATCAACGGTAGAAGATATGACCGTCGATCTTGGCCATGCGCGTCTTGCCCCAGCGGGGTGAGACATGCGCGGCGTGGAAGAACATCGCGCCTTCAACCGGGCTTTTCCACGTGCCCTTATCGGCAATCACCGCGATCTTCACCGCATCTTGCCAATCACGACTGCTGCGGTTGATCGCGGGCATGGAACGGCCACGAATGAACGAGAATTGCGAAGGCTGGTACACCACGCCGCAATAGGATGCGGGGAACCGGCCTGATTGCGAACGGGCGATAATCACGCGGCCAACGGCAAGCTGGCCAGCCAGTGTTTCGCTTTTCGCTTCGAAAAAGATGGCTCCGGCCAGACATTCCAGTTCATTGGAAAGATCGGCGGGGGCTTGGGTGTTCTCTACCAGATCGGCCAGCGAGGAGGCGGCAATCGCGTCCTGAAGCGGCTCTGCGGTATCAGCCTGCGGTGAAGCAATGGCCTGGACAACCGGCTGGGAGACAAATGTGGTCGCAATGGCGACCGGAGCGTTGAACCCTTGCGCGCTGGCATGGGATCCACTCGTGCTGAGAAGCGTTGTGATAAAAGTCGCAGCCAGGCTCAGCGTGGCAGCGTACCGGAATTTCTTGCTCATCCATCGTCGTCAAAGTGCGGTGAGCTTCCAGCCATGGCGCGGCAAAAAGCCCTGATGCACAAGGCCGGATGGCATGGTGCGGGGCGAGATGCCGAAGGGCCATGTCGGTTGCCCCCCGTCTGCGTGCCAATGCGGTCAGCCAAATCGCCTTCCGTCACCGCCTGCGCAAAATCGGTCAGGTGCCTTTATTG
>CAZSTP010000066.1:0-14178 GCA_964609325.1 uncultured Novosphingobium sp.
TCGCAATTGGGGATACCGTAAACCGTGATGCTCATTGGGTCTGCCTGTTGAAGTGGTGCACGCGCGAAGGGGTGCCTGCGTAGAGGGTGTAGCTTTCGTAGTAGTCGGTGCGGCCTTTGGCTTGCATTTCAGCGTGTTCGGCCACGCGCCGCCAGCCAAGGGCTGATTCCATATCCGCCCATTCTGACAGCGCGATGACTTCGCCATCATCGGCGGTGTAGCTTTTGAAGCTGAGGAAGCCGGGTTGCGCGCGGGCGAGCGCCTCCATCTGTGCGGCGTCAGCGGAATAGGCGGCAGCATCGATATCGGGGCGTTTGCGGTTGCGGAAGACGACGAGGTACATGGGGGGAGCTTAGCGTGTCGGGCCACCACCCCCAACCCCCTCCTCTAAAGAGGATGGGGCTTTTTTTGGGCTCCCCCTCCTCTTCAGAGGAAGGGGCCGGGGGGTGGTGTTGCGTTTTCGCCAATATTCGGACATTGCGCGCCCATGAGCCTGAACAGTTTTGGTCACGTATTCCGTTTCACCACCTGGGGCGAAAGCCACGGGCCGGCGCTGGGCGCTGTGGTTGATGGCTGCCCTCCCGGCCTTGCGTTGAGCGAGGCGGATATACAGCCGTTTCTTGATGCGCGCCGCCCCGGCCAATCGCGTTTTACCACGCAGCGGCAGGAACCCGATCAGGTGCGCATCCTTTCGGGCGTGTTCGAAGGCAAAACCACCGGCACGCCGATCAGCCTGATGATCGAGAATGTGGACCAGCGCTCGAAAGACTATGGCGATGTCGCCAAGGCTTATCGCCCCGGCCACGCCGATTATGCTTATGACGCCAAGTACGGCTTTCGCGATTATCGCGGCGGCGGGCGATCTTCGGCGCGCGAAACCGCAGCGCGGGTGGCGGCAGGCGGCGTGGCGCGGCTGGTGATTCCTCAAGTCTCCATCCTTGGCTATGTCAGCGCGATTGGCGGCGATGCCATTGATATGGCGAACTTTGATGCTGCCGAAATCGGCAACAACCCGTTCTTCTGCCCCGATGCACAAGCCGCTGCCCGCTGGGAAAAGCTGGTGGACGAAGCGCGCAAATCGGGTTCATCGCTGGGCGCAGTGGTGGAATGCGTGGCCACGGGCGTACCTGTTGGCTGGGGCGCGCCGCTCTATGCCAAGCTTGATGCCGAACTGGCGCACGCGATGATGGGCATCAACGCGGTAAAGGGCGTGGAAATCGGCGATGGCTTTGCTGCTGCGGCCAATACCGGCGAGGGCAATGCCGATCCGATGCGGCCGGGTGTTGATGCACCAGAGTTTACCGCCAACCATGCGGGCGGAATCGCTGGCGGCATCTCCACCGGCCAGCCGGTGCTGGTACGCGTGGCGTTCAAGCCAACCTCCTCGATCCTCACTCCCATGCCCACGATCACGCGCGAAGGCGAGGCGACCGAACTGTTCACCAAGGGCCGACACGATCCTTGCGTGGGGATTCGCGGGGTGCCGGTGGTCGAAGCGATGATGGCGCTGGTCTTGGCGGATCAAAAGCTGCTCCACCGCGCGCAGTGCGGGTAAGCTTCAGAAACGCCTCAGGCACCTCCGGTGTGGTTGGAAAGATAGTCCCCCGCCATAGGTAAAAGGGGTTCGCGCAGAGGCGCGGAGAAGAAGTCGAGACTCGGAGAGGTGTTGCGCTTGCGGCAAAGCCGCCCATCAATCTTTGCCTGGCCCCTAACGCGATCGTTGATCGACAAAGGGGCCTGTCGACCTCCACAATCTCTCTGCGTCTCCCCTTCTTCTCTGCGCCTCTGCGTGAAACATTGCAGCCTTTGACGCATGCGCCGCAGGTTTGAATGGAGGGATAGACGTTCAGGGTGACGTCGTTTTCGGGATGCCATGCCCAAGGCACACCCGCCGCGCCACAAAGGTGCTTTGAAGCGCTTGGGTTTCGCGTGAAAGCTGGTTAGTCTCATTCGCAACATTCTTTCGGGAGCATTCCTTTGGCCAAGCGCCTGACACTTTACATCCTTGTCGGCATGGTGCTCGGCATCATCGTCGGTTACGCGCTCAACACCGGTTACGCCAAGGGCGATGAGACACTGGCGTTCACCGCCGATACGCTGAAACTGCTGCCCGATGTGTTCCTGCGGCTGATCAAGATGATCGTCGCGCCGCTGGTGCTGGCGACCATCGTTACCGGCATTGCCAGCATGGGTGATAGCGCGGCGCTGGGCCGGATCGGCGGGCGTTCGCTGGCGTGGTTCGTCACGTTCAGCTTCGTGTCGATCACGCTGGGCCTGATCATGGTCAACCTGCTCAAGCCCGGTGTCGGCCTTGAATTGACCCCCACCGGCGATCTGGGCGAGCTGGCGACGGGCGATTTCACCTTCCGCCACTTCGTCCTGTCGGTCTTCCCCGCCAGCCCGATCGAGGCGATGGCCAAGAACGACATCCTGCAAGTGCTGGTGTTCTCGGTGTTCGCTGGCGTCGCTTTGTCTGCCGTGGGCGAAAAGGGTGCGCCGCTGGTGCGCGGGGCCGAGGCCCTGGCGCAAGTGATGCTGACGATCACCGGCTATGTCATGCGCTTTGCCCCGTTCGCGGTGTTCGGCGCAATCTCCTCGGTCATCGCGCTGCGCGGGCTGGGCATCATTGTGACTTATGGCAAGCTGGTCGGCTCGTTCTATCTGGCGATGTTCATCTTGTGGGTGATCCTGCTGGCGGCGGGTTCGATCTTCCTGCGCGGGCGGATTTTCACGCTGATCCGCTATATCCGCGAGCCATTGCTGCTGGCCTATTCCACCGCCAGTTCCGAAGCGGCATTGCCCAAGCTGTTTGAACAGCTCGACCGCTTCGGCGTGCCGCGCCGCATTTCAGGCTTTGTGCTGCCGCTGGGCTATAGCTTCAACCTTGATGGTTCGATGATCTACACCAGCTTTGCCGCGCTATTCATCGCGCAGGCCTATGGCATCGAGCTGCCGATCTCCAGCCAGATCGTGATGCTGCTGACGCTGATGGTCACGTCCAAGGGCATTGCCGGCGTGCCGCGCGCCAGCCTTGTGGTGATTGCCGCAACGCTCAACCAGTTCGGCCTGCCGGTGGAAGGCATCGCGCTGGTGCTGGGCGTCGATCACTTCCTCGACATGGGCCGCAGCGCCACCAACGTGGTCGGCAATGCTGTGGCCACATCGGTGATCACCAAGTGGGAAGGCATGCTGCAACCGCCGCTCGACCCGGATGCCGAACCGCCCCACGCGCCTGCGCATACAGCCGCAGACGGGCGCGCGGGGCTGAACCTCGATCCGGTGAATTTCGAGGGTTGAGCCAAAAATCCTCCCTGTTTTGCCGAAGGCCAAACGGGGAGGGGGACCGCCAGCAATGCTGGTGGTGGAGGGGGAAGCACCCCTCCGTCAGCCTTCGGCTGCCACCTCCCCGTTTGTGCTGCGCAAAAACAGGAAGGAATTTGGCACGTTACTTCACGAACTCGACCGGCGTGAATTGTCCCAACCCGCATGAACCGCGCGGCATGAGGCCGGGGCCGCCCATGTTGGTAAGGACCGTGATGATATCGACATTGCACACCTGGCTGAGCGATGTCGCATAAGTAAACGTCCGGTCAAAGCCGAGGCCGTTGCAGCGGTTGGCGAGCGTATTGCGATACCAGCGGTTGTTATTGGTCCGGAAATCGATGGTCCAATCATCCCGCACCCGTGATTCGCGGATCGAAGGGATTTGCAGGCAATTGACAGGTTCCCCGACCACTTTCACCGCAGGAGTCTTCCTGCTGTGGCCATTGGAGCCTTGGCGGTCACCACCTTGCACCGCACTTCCGGTCAATGCGGCGGCGGCAAGGAGGATAAAGGTCATGCGCTTCATGTCATGCTCTCCTGCTTTTTGGCTACACGCGGCTTTTTCGCCGCCACAGCCGGTTTGGCCCCCTTCTCAAGGATCTTGGGCTTAAACGCGCAAAGGTCAACCAGCGGGCAGTGCCAGCATTCGGGCGTGCGCGCTTTGCAGATATAGCGGCCGTGCAGGATCAGCCAGTGATGCGCGCCCACGCGGAAAGGCTGGGGCACGTGTTTTTCCAGCCCCTTTTCCACCGCCAGCACGGTTTTGCCCTTGGCAAGTCCGGTGCGGTTGCCGACGCGGAAGATGTGCGTATCGACCGCAAAGGTTTCCGCGCCAAACGCACAGTTCATCACGACATTGGCGGTCTTGCGCCCCACGCCGGGCAGCGCGGTCAACGCATCGCGATCTGCCGGAACCTCGCCGCCATGATCGCGCACAAGGATTTCGGCCATGGCCATCACGTTTTTGGCCTTGGCATTGAACAGGCCGATGGTCTTGATATGGCTTTTGAGGCCTTCCTCGCCCAGATCGAGCATGTCCTGCGGCGTCTTCACTTGCGCAAAAAGCTTGCGCGTCGCCTTGTTCACGCCAACGTCGGTTGCCTGTGCAGAGAGCGTGACCGCCACCAGCAACTGGTAGACATTGCCATATTCCAGCTCGGTCTCGGGCGCGGGGTTCGCCTCGGCCAGACGGCGGAAGAATTCGAAGACATCCGCCTTTTTCATGCAAGGCCCAGAACGTCGGGCATGGTGTAGCGCCCCGCATCACGGCCCAGCAGCCATTCCGCCGCACGCACCGCGCCCTTGGCAAAGATGCCACGATTTTCCGCAAGGTGCGAGAAGGTCAGGCGTTCATTGTCGGCCAGAAAGTGCACCGAATGATCGCCCGCCACGCTGCCACCGCGCAGGGATGCAAAGCCGATGGTTCCCGCCTTGCGCGCGCCGGTGATGCCATCGCGCCCGCGCACGGCTTCATCGGCCAGATGCACGCCGCGCCCTTTGGCGGCGGCCTCGCCCAGCAAGAGCGCCGTGCCCGATGGCGCATCCACTTTCATGCGGTGGTGCGTTTCGACGATCTCGATGTCCCAGTCCTCGCCCAAACGCTGCGCGGCCTCTTTCACCAGGTGCGAAAGCAGCGTGATGCCCAGCGAGGTATTGCCGGTTTGCAGCACGGGAATACTGACGGCAGCAGCATCGACCAGCCAGTGATGGCGCTCTTCAAGGCCGGTCGTGCCGACCACGATGGGGATGCCCGCATGGATCGCCGCATCCAGATTGAACTCCAGCGCGGCAGGGGCCGAGAAATCGACCAGTACATCGCTGTCCTTGGCCAACGCGAGCGGATCGCCGCCCTTGTCGATCCCGCCTGCAAAGCTGTGCCCTGCCGCGATGATCGCGGCCTGCAAGGCATTGCCCATTCGTCCAGCGCTGCCGATAATTCCGATTCGTGTTACGTCTTTGGTCATTGCCTGTCCCTTGGTCGCTGTGCTTCATGGTCCGGATGCAACACCTGCGCAATATCGTGATCCTCACCGGGGCGGGAATTTCCGCCGAATCGGGCATTGATACCTTCCGCAGCGAAGGGGGGCTGTGGGAACAGCACCGCGTCGAGGACGTGGCGACGCCCGAAGCCTTCGCCCGCGATCCGGAACTGGTGCTGCGGTTTTACGATATGCGCCGTGCCGCGATCCAGACCAAACAGCCCAACCCCGCCCATACGGCACTGGCGCGGCTTGACCGCGAATGGCCCAAACGCGCGGGCGGCGAGGTGCTGATCGTCACGCAAAACGTCGATGACTTGCACGAGCGCGGCGGCGCGCTCAACGTGCTGCATATGCATGGCGAGCATCTCAACGCATGGTGCACCGCCTGCGATGCCCGCCATCGCTGGACCGGCCCGCTGATCCACCGCCCGCCCTGCCCTTCGTGCGAAGAACCGGCGCTGCGGCCCGATATCGTGTGGTTCGGCGAAATGCCCTACCGGATGGACGATATCTATGCGGCGCTGTCCGAGGCTGATCTGTTCGTGTCGATCGGCACATCTGGTGCGGTCTATCCGGCGGGCGGGCTGGTGCGCCGCGCGCGCGATCTGGGGGCGCAAACGCTGGAATTGAACCTTGAGCGCAGCAAGGGTTCGGCGTGGTTCCACGAAACGCGGTTGGGGCCCGCCAGCGAGATTGTGCCCGCGTGGGTGGATGAATTGCTGGGTTCTTGAAGCTGAGAAAGTTGGTTCGCGCAGAGACCGCAAAGGGCGCAGAGACAGCAGAGTATCAAGGCAGCGCCGCCAAAGTTGAAAGGGGTTCACGCAGAGACGCGGAGAAGAAGTGGAGACGCAGAGGGGTTGGTTTTGACGGCGAAGCCGGTTTTCAAACCTGACCAAGCCTTATTGTGCATGGCCGGATTTTTGGCAGGCCTTGCGGCCAAGGCTGCCGCCTCTGCGGCTCCACTTCTTCTCTGCGCCTCTGCGTGAAACCCTTTACAAGGCCCCGCCACATCCCCCGCATTCAGCATCCTTCGCAATCCGCATCGTGCGCAACCCCGGCTTGAGGCCGTCGAGCACGTGCAACTGGCCCCATTGCGGATCGCCCAGCGTGCTCACGCCTTCGAGCAGGACGCGCATTGCAGCCATCGCCCCGAAGGCGCCGACCATGCCCACCATCGCGCCCAGCACGCCCTGCTCGGCGCAGGTATCGCAATCCTCGGCGTCAAAGGCATCGCCAACGAAGCAACGGTAGCAGGAGTGTGCCTCGCGGTGTCCGGCAAAGTTCGCCACCTGCCCCTGAAACCGGCCCAGAGCGGCAGAGGTGAGCGGGATGCCCGCCGCCACACAGGCGTCCGATACAGCCAGCCGCGTAGCAAAGTTGTCGCAGCCGTCCAGCACAACATCCGCGCCTGCAATCAGGCTGGCGGCATTGGCACGGGTTATGCGGGTGACGTGGGGCGTGACCGCCAAAGCCGGATCAAACCGCGCGGCCCATGAAGCGGCGGCGGCGGCCTTGGGCTGGGCGATGTCAGCCTCGGTATAGATCGTCTGACGCTGAAGATTGCTGGCCTCGACCACGTCATCATCGATGAGGGTCAGGCGTCCGACCCCGGCTCCGGCGAGATATTGCAGCGCGGGCGAGCCGATCCCGCCCATGCCGACCAGCACGACATGGCTGGCCGCCAGTTTGGCCTGCCCCACCGCGCCCACTTCGGGCAGGACGATGTGGCGGGCGAAGCGGTCGAGGCGGTCTGGAGTCATGAGGTGCAGTTAGGGTCTGCTGCGGGAAAGAGAAAGGGGCCCGCGCAAGGGCTCAGAAGGATTTTTCGCGCAGAGGCGCAGAGGCGCGGAGAAATGTTGCGCTTGCGGCAAAGCCGCGAAAAATTCTTCATCCCCGGTTTACGGTTCAAGGTCTGCAGGAGTAAGGGGCCTTGCGGCCCGGCGCAACTCCTCCGCGCCTCTGCGCCTCTGCGCGAACAAAATCTTCCTCTATGCCGCTACGCTACCCCCCTCAATCTTCCAACTGGCGCAACAAGGTCCGCACATCGCCGTCCATATCGGCATCGCGCGTGCGCAGTTCCTCGATCAGGCGAACCGCGTGGATCACCGTCGAGTGATCGCGCCCGCCGAACTTGCGCCCGATTTCGGGGTACGAACGCGGGGTCAGCACTTTGGCGAGGTACATCGCCACCTGACGCGGACGCACGACCGCGCGGGCGCGGCGCTTGGAGGCCATTTCGGTGCGGTCAACGCGGTAGAACTGGCAGACCGTGCGCTGGATTTCGTCAATCGTGATGCGGCGACGATTGGCCGAGAGGATATCGGTCAACTGCTCTTCGGCCAGTTGCAGCGATACCGGCTGACCGGTGAGCTGGGCGTAGGCGATCAGCTTGTTCAAGCCGCCAACCAGTTCGCGCACATTGCGGTTGATCGTGCGGGCAAGGAATTCGATCACATCGGACGGCACTTGCGTGCTGCCAAAGCGCACGAGGCGGTGTTCGAGGATCTTGCGGCGCAGTTCGATATCGGCAGGCTGGATATCGGCGACAAGCCCCATCGACAGGCGCGAGAGCAGGCGCTGCTCCACCCCGTCCAAGGCCTGTGGCGCGCGGTCAGCGGCGACGACGAGGCGCTTGCCCGCGCTCATCAATGCATCGATCGTGTGGAGGAATTCCTCCTGCGTCGATGCCTTGCCGATGATGAACTGGATGTCATCGACCAGCAGCATATCGAACCCGCGCAGTCGCGATTTGAACTCGATCATCTCGTTCGAGCGCATGGCTTGCACGAATTCGATCATGAAGCGTTCGGCCGAGCAGTAGAAGATGCGCGCGCCCGGCTTGTTGGCGGCAAAGGCGTGGCCGATTGCGTGCAGCAAGTGCGTCTTGCCCTGCCCGGTCGAGCCTTTGAGGTAGAGCGGCGAGAACTGCGGCGTTTCAATCGCGGCCATGCGCTGCGCGGCGTTCAACGCCAGCACATTGGCCGAGCCCGATACGAATTCGGCAAAGGTCAGCGAAGGATCAAGGCCCGACAGCGCGGTATCGGACATCATCGGCGAGCCTGCCATCTGGCCTGCCATCTGGCCCGAAATCGACCCGGCCATCTGTACGGCCATGTGCGATGCCATGCGCGGATGCCCGGCGGCTTCACCGCCCAGCCGCAATTCGGGCAAGGACCGGCGGCGCGGATGCACGGTGATGCGCACCTGACGCACTTCGGAACGCGCGATCTTCCACGCAAGGCTGAGGCGATCGGCAAAGCGGTCAGCGACCCAGTTGGCGGAGAATTCGGTCGGCAGGAACAGATCCAGCGTGCCGGTTTCCTTGCAGAACGAGCCCAACTGGATCGGTTTGATCCATTGCGTGTGAAGCTGCGGCCCAAGGTCCTTCTTCAGGCCCTGGCTGATGTCGGCCCAGTCTGCTGCCAGATCCAGCGCTTCCTGGTCCTCGATCATCAAGTTGTCCCGCCCTTTCTTGCTTGCACTGCTACGTTCGGCATTTGCGGTTACCACGTCCCCGGACCCCCCCGTGATTCCGGACCCGACGCTATGCGTCTGCCCGGTGAACCCTGCACCCACACCCTGATTGGCGTTCTCTCTTGCGACTTCCTGCATCTTCACCCGTCGCTACCCTGACTGCCAAAACCTTGCGCAGACCCGACAGGTCCCGCAGGCACAAATTTTCTATGCCCGACTGCACGCATGCAGCGGACGCCAATGGAAATGATTTCAGTGATACCGGAAGACAGTGATTCCCGTCGTCGGTAGAAGCTCTGTTTATTGGCCGATGACCCATGAAGGCAAGCGAAGGGGCGCAAAAAAACTGAAATAAATGCCCTTGACTCCCCATTCCCCGCAGAACTGCATCAAAGCATTGATAAGTAATACTTTTCTAAAAAAGGCCAAGCGAATCGTGATGTTTCCGTGACTTGTTGCGATTGCACACTGTCACAATGAAACATTCGTGCGCGGTTCCCGCGTTATCAGCCACGGCGAACGAAAAAGGCCGACGGATTACCGCCGGCCTTTTTACGTAATTATTTGCGTATATATCCCGATGCACGCTCCTTAGGCAGTCCCCTGCGGGGGGCCGGAAGCGCGAATCAGCAACCGCGAATCAGAGAGCGGCCACGCGCTTGGTCAAGCGTGACATCTTCCGGGCAACCGTGTTCTTGTGCATCACGCCGCGCGCAACACCACGGGCCAGTTCTGGCTGTGCAGCCTTCAGCGCTTCAGCAGCGGCGGTCTTGTCACCACCTTCAAGCGCGGATTCGATCTTCTTCACGAAGGTACGGATGCGCGACAGGCGGTTGCCGTTGATTTCGGCGCGACGGTCATTGCGGCGGATGCGCTTGCGAGCTTGCGGCGTGTTGGCCATGTGTTCCTGTTTCTCGTCCTGTGGCGGGCCGCACGAAACGGGCCGCGTAAATCTTCTGGGTGGTGGCAATACACCACCGGAAAGCGGCGCCCTTAACGGTAGCGCACCGAATCGTCAACAGATTCGGCGCAACTCGACGCGAAGTCCATCGCGCGGCTTCGGGATGGGCCAGGCCTGCCACGAAGGATCGCGACCTGCCTGCATGGTTACCTCGTAGCGGGTGAGGATGTGACTGACCAGCAACTTTACCTGCATATAGGCAAAATGCAGGCCAAGGCACATATGCGCGCCCCCGCCAAACGGCACCCACGCATACTTGTGCCGCCCTGCCACATTCTCGGGCGTAAAGCGCAGCGGATCAAAGCGGGTGGGATCGGGCCAATGCGCCGGATCAGCGTGGACCGCCGCCGGACTGATGCCGATGGTCGTGCCTGCCGGGATACGGAAGCCGCCAAATTCGAAATCCCGCAGCGCGCGGCGCGGCATGTTGGGCACAGGCGGCATGAACCGAAGTGCTTCCTTGAAGGCCAGCTCGGTCAATTCCATCCGGCCCAGATCATCGTAACCAACAGACAGGCCATCACCTCCCGTCACCGCGCGGGCTTCGGCGCGCAGCCGGTCCTGCCAGCCGGGGTTCTTCGCCAGTTGCCAGAACAGCACCGTAGCCGAAGAGGTGATCGTATCGTGCGCGGCCATCATCAGGAAGATCATGTGATCCACCACCACATCTTCGGGCAGCAGCGTGCCGTCTTCGCGCGTGGCCAGCGCGAACTGGCTGAACATATCCTGCCCCGGATTGGCGCGGCGTTCGCGCAGCAGCTTGCCGAAGTAATCGACCATCATCCGTCGCCCGGCCACGCCCTTGCCCATCTTGGTGAACGGCAGCGGCCTGCGCACCACGCCGACCGAGGCCTGCACCATATCGACAAAGGCCTTGTTCAGCACATCGGCTTCCGGCCCCAAGGGCAGGCCGAGAAAACTGGAGGCGGCGGTATCGAGCGTCAGCGCCTTGATCGCATTGTAGAGCCGCAGTCTGGAGGACTTGCCCGAAGCGCCCCAGCGATCCACCGCCGTGCCGATACCGGTGTTCAGCACCCCGCAATAGGCGCGCATCGGTTCGGGCTTGAACGCGATCGACAGCGCACGCCGGTCAGCGCGGTGGGGCTCAAAGTCCATCAGCATCAGCCCGCGCGGGAACAGCAGGTTCAGCACCGGCCCCCAGCCCTGTTCGTTCGAAAACAGCTTGTCGCGATCAAACAGGACGAGTTCATTGGCTTCCGCGCCGATCAGGTTGACCCCGCGCCGTCCAAAGCTGCGCGTACGATAGACCGGGCCATAGGTTTCGGTCATGCGCTGCTGGAAGCCCAGCGGATCGGACAATTGCATGATCGTGGTGCCCAGCACCGGCCAGCCGTCTTCGCCCGGGATATGATCCAGCTTGTGATCGCCATCCAGCCGCACCCAATGCGGATTGGCACGATCGGTGTGGAGGTCTGCCTTCAGGTCCGGCGCGATGCTGGCCATGATATCTCCCGGTTTTGCCTATTTAACCGATCAATTAACATGGATGTCAGCACAGGCCAAGCGGGATTAGATCCAGCCCGCCAATTCACGCCGCACCAGCGTTTCCAGCAAAGTCATGCCATCGTCGCCCGCGTTCAGGCAAGTGAGCGAGGCAAAGTGCGTGCCGCCCGCTTCGAAGAAATCTTCCTGACCGCGAATCGCCAGTTCCTCCAGCGTCTCAAGGCAATCGGCCGAGAAGCCCGGCGCGGCAATGACAATGGCCTTGGTGCCCTTTTGCCCTTCGGCGATCAGCACCGTATCGGTTGCCGGTTCAAGCCACTTGGCGCGGCCAAAGCGCGATTGGAACGTGGTTTCAATGCGCAAACCGGGGTGCGTCGTGGCAAAACGTTCCGACACCAGCCGCGCGGTCTTGCGGCAATGGCAGTGGTAGGGATCGCCCAGCAATAACGTGCGTTCTGGCATGCCGTGGAAGCTGAGCATCAGCAGTTCGGGCTTGAAATCCAGCGCATCGATCTGGCGGCCAAGATCGGCGTGCAGCGCGCCGATATAGGCCGGATCATCATGATAGGGCGGCAGGGTGCGCAGCGCGGGCAAACGGCGGCGGGCCTTGATCCAATCGGCCAGCGCATCCAGCGCCGAAGCGGTGGTTGCGCCCGAATAGTGCGGGTAGAGCGGGGCCACGAGGATTCGCTCGCATCCGGCCTCAAGCAAAGCGTCCAGCTCTTTGGCCATCGCAGGCGATTGATAGCGCATCGCGTGGCGCACGATGGCGGCATCGCCCAGCCGCTCTTGCAGCGCGCGCGCCTGGGCTGCGGTAATCGCTGCCAGCGGTGATCCTTCGTCCGACCACACTTGCGCATAGGCATGGGCCGATTTCTTGGGCCGCGTGTTCAGGATGATCCCGCGCAAGATCGGCTGCCAGATCAGTGATGGAATCTCGACCACGCGCTTGTCCGAAAGGAATTCCTTGAGATAGCGCTTTACCGATGCGGTATCGGGCGCATCGGGCGTGCCAAGGTTTACGACAAGAACGCCGACTTTGCCGGTAGCGATAGTCGGGTGATCAGCGGGGCGTTGCATTGGAATCCTTTGGAAGGTTTATAAGCCTTCGGAAATCAGCGGCAGGCGGCGGAAACGCGCGCCCGTGGCAGAGAATAAAGCGTTGGCAACAGCAGGAGCCACGGCAACCATACCCAATTCACCCGGGTCGAACGGCTCTGCCTTACTGTCGGCAAAGGCAATATCAACCTTGGGGCAATCGGCAAGCAAAGGCAGGCCCAGTTGCGATAACCGGCCTGCCAAGGGCCGCCCTTTAGCATAACTTGTGGATCCGCCAACTGCATGGGCCAGACCGAACATCAATCCGCCTTCGATTTGTTGGCGCGCGATGCCCATATTCACAATACGCCCAATGTCCACATAGGCGCTGATCCGCTCTACCCGCACCACGCCCGCATCGGCGCGGGCCGTGGCCACGACTGCGATAAAGCCCGAACGCGCCCCATCGTTTCCGGTAGAAAGGTCCATGCGGTGGCAGGCAATACCCTGTCCCGATGCCGCAACCCCGCCATCCCACTGCGCCAGCCGCGCCACCCCGCTGAGGCAATCCACCAGCCGGGGCTGTCCTTCCAGCATGGCGATGCGGAACGACAGCGGCTCCTTGTTGGCCAGATGCGCCAGCTCATCGATGAAGCTTTCGGTGAAGAACGCGGTGTAGCCGTGCGCTTGGCCACGAAACCGCGCCGTGGGCAGGCCCAGCGCCACCGGCACATGGTCCACCGCCTTGGCCGGGATGCGGTAGAGCGGCAGCGCGCCTTCGCACGCCATCGGATCGGCGCTGCCTTGCAAGCCCAGCGCATCGCCAATGCCCCAGCCATCCAGCAGCCGCGCGCCTGATTCGCGTGCGGTTGCAGGCATCGCCAGCCGCGCGCGCCAGCCGAGTACTTGCACCTTGTCCGGGCTTAACGCGCCGTCCAGTTGCGCCGAAAGCGGGGTGCGCGGCACGCCTGCGAGCGATTCCTGCCAGCGCGAATACGTGAGCTGCACCGGCTTGTGCAGCGTGGTGGCAATCGTGGCCACTTCTGCCGCGATCCGCACATCGAGCCGCGCATCGAAGCTGCCACCGGCGTGCATCGGATAGACGATCACATCATGGCGCGAGAGACCCGCCGCCCGGGCTGCGGCCCGCCGCGCGCGTTCGGGTGCCTGGGTAGCGATCCACAACTCCAGCTTGCCCTGCCGCATCCGCGCGGTGGCGCTGGCGGTTTCCAGCGGGGCGTGCATTGCCGGTTCCACGTCATAGCGCGCCGAAAGGCTGGGCTTTGCCAGCAGCGGATCGGGGTCACCCTCGGCATAGACGCGGGTCGGCTCGCCTTTGTTAAGCGCCTTGTCGATGGCGACCAGCACCTTCTCGCTCTCGGCCACCGGTCCATCTGCCTTGAACTGCGGCTCCATCGCGCGCACCGCCTTGTCGGCGGCGTGCCATGTGCTTGCGGCGGCGGCCAACCAACGCTTGGCTCGCACTACGCCCACCAGCCCGCGCACCCCGGCAGCGGCCTGTTTGTCATAGCTCGACAGCACGGTTGCGCCCTGCGGCCCATGCGCGATAGCCGCAAAGACCATGCCGGGCAGGCGCACGTCGCCTGCAAAGGTAAAGCTGCCATCGACTTTGGCGGGAAGATCGATCCGGGGATGGCGGGGTGGCGCCCCTTCGGGATATTGCCCGGGGGCTTCGCGCGGTGGTTCGGCCCGCAGCACCGCGATGTCGGGCGGATCGAATGTCACCGCGCTATCGAGCAGATCGGCAAAGGACGCGCGCTTGCCTTGGTAACGCACCTCGCTGTCCCTGACCTCGCATTCCTCCCAGCCGGTGCCCCAGCGGTCCGCCGCTGCCTGCGCCATCATCGCCCGCAATGCCGCGCCCGCTTCACGCAAGGGCGTTTCAAAAGCGGCCAGCGCCGTGCCATCGGCGGT
>CAZSTP010000067.1:0-13968 GCA_964609325.1 uncultured Novosphingobium sp.
CGCCCTCGCTATCGCCCACCCCGCGCCGGTCATAGCGGAACACCGGAAAGCCCTGTTGCGCCAATCGCGCCGCCAGTTGAGCCTGCCCGCCCCAAGCGCCGCCGCGCAGTTCATTCCCGCCAGAAACCAGCAGCAGCCCTGTTGACCCGCTTGCTCCAGCAATGTCGAGCGTGCCGACCAGCGTCGCGCCTTCGCAGGAAAATGTCAGATGCCGCCGCGTTGTCATGCGCCAAGATCCGCTGCGATCAACCGGACCAGCGCTGCTGATTGTTCAGGCGCTGCGGCAGGTTCGGCGCGCAGCCATAATCCACCCCCGCCAAGTTCGGCTTGGCTGATGATGCGCTGGCCTTCGATCTGCGGCAAAGCGTCCTGCAAGCCTGCAATCAGCGAAGCCCCGCAGCTATAGCCCGCCAGTTCCAAGCCCGTATCGCGGCCTTGCTCCAGCAGCGCCGCGCTATCCTCGTGATGACCCGCTTCGCGCGCGGCAATCGTGCGCGCACGTATCAACTGGCGCAGGATTGATGGTCCCTTGGCGGGTTCCAGAACCCAGCCCGGCAGCATTCCGGGATAGACCAGCGCGCCGCCGCGCACGGCCAGAACATCGCTTGCGCCAAAGTGCCGCGCCGCCTGCTCCATCGCAGCACGCCAGCCATTCAGGCTTTGCGCGGTGAAGCTCTGCAGGCTTTCGTTGCAGCCGGGCAAATCGGGCAGGAAGGTGTCTATCCCCTCAGCGTCCAGAAGGCGCATAGCATCGGCCAGCATGCGCCGCATGCGGTTGGCTTCATCGAACAGGGCAGGGACGATCAGGATGCGGCGGTCACGTCCCCGATCAAACGCCAGTGCATATTCCTCGCACAGGCCGGAAGGGCCGGAGCAGGGCCACGCCGCAATCACGCGACGACTTTGGCTTCCAGAAATGCCAGCAGATTGCCGTAAGTTTCCAGCAATTCGCCATCCACTTCATCGTCTTCGATCACGATGTCGAGCCGGTCTTCGATTTCGGTGAGCAGGCCTGCGACAGCCATCGAGTCAAGCTCGGGCAAATCGCCGAACAGGCCGGTATTGGCATCGAATGCGGCCACACGCTCAGCCGAGAGGCCAAGCACGTCTTGCAGGATCGCGCGCAGGGTGCTGTCGGTACTGGTCATCAGGGCCCTGATCATAAAAGAGGACGTTTCACTGCGCCCTTAACCACGCCGGTTCGCAGAAACAAGACCTTGGAGCAATCGCCGTCCAAATGCGCGCACCAGCGAAGGCCAATGCCGGACAGAACCGGGCCGCCATGCCCGCACCCGCCAGCGCGTGCGCACCGCGTCCATCCAGTCACGTTTATAGGGATCATCGCCCGTCCCGAAGTCGACCAGATCGACGTGGTCTGCGTCAATCACATGCGCAAACATCGCCGCTGTCAGCAGCGTTCCGGGGGACTGTTTGCGGAAGCGTTCATCGTGCGCCAGCTTGTGAATGAAGGCGGTCCCGCCCTCGACAGTCCAGAACTGTGCGGCCACAGGCTGGCCATCGATTTCGGCAATGCCCAGCCGCAGCCGCCCCGCTTCGCTATCCATCTGCGCCCACTTGCGCAGGAAATCAGGGCTGCCTTCGCCGGGCTTCCAACTCAATCTGTAGATCGTCTCGTAAGCGTCCCAATCGGCTTGGGAAAATGCCGTAGCGATGCGGAGAGTGACTTCACCTTTTTTGCCCTTGCGTCGCACGGTTTCGCGCAAGGCTCCGGGCCGTGATGCCCAGTATTCGGCGTAAGAGCGGCCTTTGACGTCCAGCACGTGATTCGCATCGCACGGCTCTTTCAGCACAACCCATCCGGCCTTGCGCATCGCGGTGGTCAGAGCCAGTGCATCATCTTCGGGCATGGGCGCAAAGCACGCGCGGCCATGTGGCAAGCTTTGCACAATGTCTGAAAGAAGGCTGCTATCTCCGCAAGCACGCACAAAAAAGCTGTACCAGTTGGCCAGCGCCTCGATCTGCCCGTGCTCTTCGCGCCAGGGCAGCAGGGCCGTGCGGTCGCCGTCGATAGCAATGGATACACGCGCTTTTGCCGGATCAAGGCAGGTCTCGGCCAGCAAGGCCAGCCAGTCGAGCCGCTCGAACGGAGAACCACAGGCCACCGCCATGGCACGCAGGTCCGCTTGCGCTTCTTTAATACTGGCGTGATAGACGTCCAATTCGCAACCGTCCTTTGGTCCAAGATTTCGAGATTCACCGCGTGCCCGCCGAACCCGATCCAACTGTGTATCCGCTTGATCACCTTGCCTTGCGCGGGAGCAACAATGCCCCTGCGCTGGTGCTCAAGGATCACACACTTAGCTTCGAAGCGTTAAACCTGCGTGTAGGACTGCTTGCGGGTTGGCTAAAATCGCAAGTGCCGCAAACCGGCGCACGGATCGCCACGTGGTTGGCCAAGACCGAGCTTGCTTGCCTGATGCCTCTGGCGGCGGTGCGGGCAGGGCTGGTGCATGTGCCGATAAACCCCCTGCTCAAACGCGCGCAAGTGGCGCATATTCTGGGCGATAGCGGCGCTTCGCTTCTGATTGCCAACAAAGCGCGGCTTGATACGCTGGAAACGGGCGATGCCTTGTGTCCGGTGCACGAAGAGCCCAGCGCATGGAGCGAAGCCGAAGCGCACGATGCAATCCTGCCACCGTCCAATGCCGCGCCCGATAGTCTTGCCGCGATTCTCTATACCAGCGGCTCCACCGGACGGCCCAAGGGCGTGATGCTCAGCCAAGCCAACTTGTGGCTCGGCGCGGTCAGCGTGGCGCATTATCTAAAAGTTCAACCGCATGATCGCGTGCTGGCGGTGCTGCCGCTAGCCTTCGATTATGGCCAGAACCAGTTGCTCTCGACGTGGTATGTTGGTGGCTCGGTGGTGCCATTGGATTACCTTACGCCGCGCGATGTGGTGAAATCGGTCGCGCGCCATGGCGTCACGACGATTGCCGCTGTGCCGCCACTATGGCTGCAACTGGCAGAACTCGATTGGCCGCACGACGCCGCAGCGCAGCTCGAACGCCTGACCAACAGCGGCGGCGCGCTCACCGCGTCGCTGGTCCGCGCCCTGCGCAGCAAGTTTCCGCAAGCCGATCTTTACCCGATGTACGGCCTCACCGAAGCTTTCCGTTCAACCTACCTTGATCCGGCGTTGGTGGACGAGCATCCGACCTCGATTGGCAAGGCCATTCCCTTTGCGGAAATTCTCGTGGTCAATGATGCAGGCCATGCTGCCGCGCCCGATGAAGAGGGCGAACTGGTCCACACCGGCCCGCTGGTGGCGCAAGGGTATTGGCAGGATGCGCAGCGCACCGCCGAACGCTTCAAACCGGCGCCATCGTTCTCCGCACTGGGCGGCATGGCGGTATGGTCGGGCGACCGGGTGCGGCGTGATGCGCAAGGGCTGCTGCACTTTGTCGGGCGGCGCGATGCGATGATCAAGACCAGCGGCAACCGTGTCAGCCCGCAGGAGGTGGAAGAAGCCGCCGTTGCCACCGGGCTTGTCGCAGAAGCGGTGGCTTTGGGCTTGCCTGACCCGCAATTGGGCGCGGCGATCCACCTTGTGGTGCGCGCTTCGGGCGATGAAGCGGCGGCGCGGACAGAATTGATCCCGGCGCTGACCCGGGCGCTTCCCAATTTCATGGTTCCGCGCCATGTGCATTGGCGAGAGGTGATGCCGGTCAGCCCCAATGGCAAGCTGGACCGCGTCGCATTGGCCGCAGAACTCGCCGCAGGAGACGCCACGTCATGAAGCCCCTTGGTCCGATCCCAGCAGGTTTTGGTAGCATCGACGGCGAACTGGCGATTGCCGGGTGCAAGGCCACGGCTTTGGTCGCCCAGGCAGGCGGCACGCCGCTGTTTGTCTATTCGCGCGATATGTTGAGCCTGCGCGTGGCGGAACTGCGCGCGGCGATGCCCGAGCGGCTGGCGCTGCACTATGCGGTAAAGGCGAACCCGTTTGCGCCCGTGCTGGAGCATATGGCCGGTCTGGTCGATGGCTTCGATATCGCCTCGGGCGGGGAATTGGCGATTGTGCAGGCGGCGGGGATCGATCCGGCAAGGGTCAGCTTTGCAGGCCCGGGCAAGCGTGATGCCGAACTGGAAGCGGCGATTGTGGCGGGCGCGACGCTCAACCTTGAATCCGAAGGCGAAGCGGCCCGCGCGCTGGGGATTGCCAACCGCCTTGGCATCACGCCGAAACTCGCCCTCCGCGTGAATCCCGAATTCGATCTCAAAGGATCGGGGATGAAGATGGGCGGCGGGGCCAAGCCGTTTGGCATAGACGAGGCCCGCGTGCCCGCGCTCGCCCGCCGGCTGATTTCCGAGGGGGCCGATTGGCGCGGCTTTCACATTTTTGCCGGAAGTCAGGCGCTTTCCGCAGATGCGATCATCGAAACGCAGGGGCAGACGCTGGCGCTGGCGGCGCGGCTGGCCGAAGAATCCGGCGCGGCATTGCCCAAGTGCAATCTGGGCGGCGGTATCGGCATTCCCTATTTTCCCGGTGATGTGCCGGTGGATATCGGCAAAGTGGGCGCAGCCTTGGCCGGGCGTTTCGCCGATCTGCCAGACGTGTTGAAAGATACCGCCTTCGTCATGGAACTCGGCCGCTATCTCGTGGGCGAAGCGGGTGTCTATCTGGCGCAGATCGTGGATCGCAAAGAAAGCCACGGCGAGGTCTATCTCGTCACCGATGGCGGCTTGCATCACCAGCTTGCGGCCAGTGGAAACTTCGGCACGGTGGTGCGGCGCAATTACCCCAGCGCTATCGCCACACGCTATGGCGCGGCGGTGGAAGAAGAGGCCAATATCGTTGGCTGCCTGTGCACGCCGTTGGACCGTCTGGCCGATAAAGGCGGTTTTCCGCGCGCCGATGCGGGCGATCTTGTGGCGATTTTTTGTGCTGGTGCTTATGGTGCCAGCGCCAGTCCCGCGATGTTTCTTGGCCAAGGTCCAGCGCGGGAAATCCTTGTTTAACAAAAACTGCCGCACCTTGCGTTAACGGTTGGCGCGCATCGGATCCCATTATGGGACAGCGGCAAATTCCTGCCGGTCACGGCCATATCTGCAATCAAAGCTAACGCAATATTCACCCTTTTTGGCGATATCCGAGAATGAATTGCGGTGTTGTGCCCCTTGCACGTGTGTGCGGCAGGGGTAGCGAGGCACCGCAAAAGACAAGGATAGGCCATGCCTTTGAATTTGCGCGTTACCCGTATGCTCGCCAGCACGGCCATGTTGAGCCTTGCCCTGTCGGGTTGCGGCGGCGTGGGCGGCGGGCAGCAATTGCCGCCTGCCTCGTTCGTTGCGCTACAAGAAGGTCCGGGCGAAGAATATGTGATCGGGCCGCTCGATGAACTGACGATTTTCGTCTGGCGCAATCCCGAACTGGGCGCATCGGTGCAAGTCCGTCCTGACGGGCGGATCACCACGCCGCTGATCACCGACATGCCTGCCGTGGGCAAGACGCCGTCGATGCTGTCGGAAGATATCAAGCTGCAACTCTCGCAGTACATCCAGGAACCGATTGTCTCGGTTATCGTCAACAAGTTTGCCGGTACATTCAGCCAGCAAGTGCGGATCGTCGGTGCGACCGAAAAGCCCGCCTCCATCCCGTTCCGCGCCAATATGACGCTGCTGGATGCGATGATCGCTGTGGGCGGCCTTTCCGAATTTGCCGCTGGCAACAAGGCGCGGCTGGTGCGGTTTGACAAGCAATCGGGCAACCAGAAGGAATATGCCGTGCGCATCGGCGACCTGCTGCGCAAGGGCGATACCAAGGCCAATGTCCTTCTGATGCCGGGCGATGTGATCATCATCCCCGAAAGCTCGTTCTGAGCTGCTGGCGGGGAACACGGCGGCCATGACCAACATTTACGAAGAAGTGCGCATCGCGCTCCACGGCATCTGGCTTCGCCGCTGGATCGCGCTGGGCCTTGCCTGGGCGGTTTGCGTGCTTGGCTGGCTGGTCGTGGCGATGGTGCCCAACAGCTATGAATCCAAAGCGCGCATCTTTGTGCAGATCGATGATGTGCTGGCCGACCAGATCGGCATCGGCGGCGATCGCAAGCGCGACATCGAACGGGTGCGCCAGACGCTGACCAGCTCGGTCAACCTCGAAAAGGTCATCCGCGCCACGCGGCTGGGCGACAACGTGACCGATGACAAGCAAATGCAGGCAGCCGTTGCGGGCCTGAGCAAGCGTATCGCGGTGGTGAGCCAGCAGGACAACCTGTTCCAGATCACCGGCACGGCAGGCGGCGGCGGGCGCAATGATGGCGAAAATGCCAAGCTGGCGCAGGATATCGTGCAGAAGATGATCGATATCTTCCGCGAAGAGAACCTCGCAGGCGGTCGCGGGGAAATGACCGAGACATTGACGTTCCTCGACCAGCAGTTGTCAGACCGCAAAAAGGCGCTGGAAGCAGCCGAACTCAAGCGCACGGAATTTGAAGCCAGGAACGCCGATATGATCCCCGGCAGCGGTTCGGTGACGACCAAGATCGAGGCCGCGCGCAACCAGATCCGGGATGTCGAATCAAACCTGCTTGCCGCCCAAAGCGCGCTGGCATCGATCAACGGCCAGCTTGCGGGCACGCCGCAGACCATCGCGATGCCGGGCGTGGCAGGCGGGGCCAAGGGCGCGTTGCAGCAGGCCATGTCGGATCTGGGATCAATGCGCGCACGCGGATTGACCGATAGCCACCCCGACGTGATCTCGGTCAAAGCCCAGATCGCAAGCCTTCAGCGCTCTGCCAGCGTCGAAGGCCCCGGTGGTGGTGCGCCCAATCCTGCCTATAGCTCGCTGGTATCAATCAAAGCCGATCGTGAAGCCAGCCTTGTGGCGTTGCAATCGCGCCGCGCTTCGCTTCAGGCCGAGATCGCGCGGCTTTCGGCACAGCAATATGGCGAACCTGCCGTTGCCGCCGAAGCTTCGCGGATCAGCCGCGATTACGATGTGCTCAAGGAACAATACGACAAGCTGCTGCGTGACCGCGAGGCTTTGCGCCTGCGCGGACAAGTGGAGACCGAGCGCGACGCGGTGAAGTTCGAAGTGATCGATCCGCCCACGATGCCGGCTGGCCCCGCTGCGCCTGATCGCCCGATGTTGCTGATGCTGGTGCTGGTCGTCGGCATTGGTGCAGGGTGCGGCGGTGCCTTCGCGCTTGGCCAGCTCAAATCCGCCTATTCCACCACCGGCCAGCTTGAACGCGCCACCGGGCTGACCGTGATCGGTTCAATATCCGAAGCGATCACGCGCAAGACCCGCAGCGAACGGGCGCGCCGCCTCAAATGGTTCGCCGGGGGCTTTGCCGGATTGTTCGTCGTCCTTTTCGTCCTGCTCGGCATCGAGATGCTGAAGCGCGGCATGGTGGCATGAGGGAGCACGGCCGATGACCGACCAGACCAGAATCCCGCTGCCGCCTTCAGGCCCTTCGCTGATCGAGCGGGCATCGGGCAGCTTTGATTTCCGCACCCTGACGCGGCCGCCCGTGGCGGATCTTCCGCCTGCGCCTGTGCCTGCTTCGGCTCCAGCGCCTGTGGCCAAAGCCGCACCCCGACCGGTTGTTGCGCTCCAGCCAGCCGTCGTCCAACCCGCTGTTACCCGGTCTGAAGCCAAGCCGTTCCAGGGCGCTTATCACAAGATTGACCGCGCCCATTTGCGCGAACAGTGCCTGATCGAACCCGAAAGCGCGGTGACCGGCCTGCTCGAAGAATTCCGCATCGTGAAGCGGCAATTGCTGCGCACGGCGGCGGAATCGCGCGGGGGCAGGGGTGCTGTGCACGGGGAACGCATCCTCGTATGCTCAGCCCATCCGGGCGAGGGCAAGACGTTTTGCGCGGTGAACCTTGCGCTTTCGATTGCCGCTGAAAAAGACAACGAAGTCCTGCTGGTAGACGCCGATTTTGCCAAGCCTTCGGTGCTGTCAACGCTGGGGCTGCCCGGCGGTCCGGGGCTGATGGATGCGCTGGCCGACCCGTCGTTGGCGGTTGAAGACTGCATTATCGGGACAGACATCGCAGGGCTTTATGTTTTGCCCGCAGGCAATGCGACGGGCTCTGACACCGAATATCTCGCCTCATCGCGCACCGGCGAGGTGCTGGCGCGGCTGACGGCCCATGCGCCCAATCGCATCGTCATTTTTGATTCGCCCCCCGCGCTTGCCGCATCGCCGGCATCCGTGCTCGCCAACCATGTCGGCCAGACCGTGATGATCGTGCGCGCCGATATGACCGGCGAGGCTGCGCTGCGCGATGCGGTCCACCTGCTTTCCGCCTGTGATGACATCAAGCTTCTGCTGAACGGCACCCGTTTTTCCACCACGGGCCGCCGTTTTGGCACTTATTACGGATACAAGGAATGAACCGTCCGTTGATCCTGGCGCGTCACGCGCTTGTCGCCAGTGCAGCCCTTGCCGCTTTGTGCGCGCAACCGCTGCATGCGCAGTCGATGTCTTATGAGCCGATGGAGGGAGAGGGATCTTCGTCCGGTTCTGCGCAAAAGCGTGGCGGCCTGTCCTCGCGCAGTGCAGGGGGCGGTGCGCGCACCACGATCCAGCCCTATATCGAGCTGAACCAGAACGTTCTTTACGAACTTTCCCCCGGCGATGAAGTGCTGACGTACAGCACGATTGCCGCAGGGGTCGATATGGCGCTGAATGGTCGCCGTACCCAGGGCGCGGTTTCGTTCCGGTATGAGCGGCGGATTGCCCAAGGCAACAACAATCGCGGCATCAACGGCGATACGATCTCGGGCCTTGCGCGGGTGAAGCATGATCTGGTGCCACGCAAACTGGCGGTCGAAGCAGGCGCGCTTGCGGTGCGGACGCGCTTTGAAGGCAGTGGCGCATCATCGCTGAACCCTGTCGCCAACGGCGATGCCTCCAATCAGGTCTATTCGCTTTATGCAGGACCAGCCGTATCAACCAACGTCGGCGATGTGGCTTTGGCGGGATCGTACATGCTGGGCTATACCCGCATCGAACAAAGCGCCACGCCGCAAACGCCGCCAGCAAATGCCTTTAATCAGGTGTTTGACGATTCTTTCGCGCAATCGGCGCAAGTTTCTGCCGGGATTGCGGCGGGCACCGTGCTGCCGATTGGCCTTACGGCTACAGGCTCGTTCTTTCAGGAAGACATTTCGAACCTTGACCAGCGCGTGCGCGATATGCGCGCCAGCGTTCAGGCAAACTATCCCGTCACGTCAACGGTCGCGGTGATTGGCGCGGTCGGGTATGAAGACGTTACCGTTTCCTCACGCGATGCGGTGCGCGATGCCAATGGCAGGGGCGTGATCGGATCGGATGGCCGCTTTGTTACCGACAAGAGCCGAGACCGCCAGATCGCTTATGAAACTGACGGCCTGACATGGGATGCAGGCGTGATGTGGCGGCCCAGCCGTCGCACGGCGCTCTCGGCCTTCATCGGGCGGCGCTATGATAGCACGACCTACTACGGCAGCTTCTCCTACGCCCCCAATGAACGCAGCGCTTTGACCATTGCCGCGTTTGACAATGTCTCGGGCTTTGGCGGGCAGGTAGGCCGCGCCTTGCGTGATTTGCCCACCGATTTCGAGGTGAACCGCGATCCGTTCAACGGCCAGATCAGCGGCTGCGCCAGCGGTGCGGAAAGTGGCGGTTGCATCAACAACGCGCTGTCGTCCGTATCTGCCGCCGTGTTCCGTGCGCGCGGCGTGAACGCCAATTATTCGCGCCGGATCGGGCGGATGCAGGCCGGGATCGGCGGTGGCTACATCCGCCGCAGCTTCATCGCCCGGCAGGATTCGGTGCTGGGTGCCGCCAACGGCACGCTGGATGAAAGCTACTACGTTGATGCCGGGATCAACGGCCCGATCGATCGCCGGTCGAGCTTTGCCATCTCGGCCTATGCCGCTTGGTTCCAGAATGGCGTGTCCGATGATCAGGACATCAACACGATCGGGGCGAATGCCTCCTACTTCCGCAACCTGACCGACCGTTTGGTGGCAACGGCGGCGGTTGGTTTAGTGTCTGTTAACCGCAAAGTGGTTGAAGACGAAGCAATCGCACAAGGCCAGGTCGGCCTGCGCTATTCTTTCTGATGTCCGGAGACGGCCTCGATGTATGATGAATTCTATGGCCTGACGGGCCGCCCGTTCCAGCTGACGCCCGATCCACGCTTCTATTTTGAAAGCGGAACGCACCGCAAGGCGTTGTCTTATCTGGGCTACGGTCTGGCACAGGGTGAGGGCTTCATCGTCATCACCGGCGAAGTGGGCGCAGGCAAATCCACGCTGGCCGCGCATTTGATGGCCACGATTGACCGGCAACGCCTGACCGCGGCGCAGATCGTCACCTCGGCGCTGGATGGCGAGGAACTGATCCACGTTTCGGCCCGCGCGTTCGGGCTTGAAGTGGCAGGCCACGACAAGGCCAGTGCGCTCGCCCAGATCGAGGCGTTCCTGCATCACGAAGCGCGTGAGGGCCGCCGCTGTTTGCTGGTGGTGGACGAATCGCAGAACCTTTCGGTCGAAGCGCTGGAAGAGCTGCGGATGCTGTCCAACTTCCAGCTTGGCGCGCATCCGCTGCTCCAGATATTGCTGCTGGGCCAGCCCGAATTCCGAACGCTTTTGCAAACCTCAAGTGAACTTGAACAGTTGCGCCAGCGCGTGATTGCCTCGCATCACCTTGATGCGATGGAGCCATCGGAAATCGGCGCTTATATCGAGCATCGCCTTGCTTGCGTTGGCTGGAAGGGACATCCGGCGTTTGAAGCGCGGGTCTATTCCGAACTGGCCAAGGCCACAGACGGCGTGCCGCGCCGGGTCAACCAGATCGTCAACCGCCTGCTGCTGATGGCAGCGATTGAACAGCGCCAGACCGTTGACGCCGGTTTGCTGCAAGCAGTGATGAGCGACCTTGCCGGTGATGGCGGTTTCAACACAAAACCCGCAATCACACCAGTGCCTGCCAGCGAAGCGCCGGTGGTGGAATTGCCCGCCAAGCAAACCTTTGCCGCACCGGTAGCGCCCGCATATGACGACACCGCCTGGCGCGCGGCTTTGGCCGAACGCGATGAGCAGATTGCCGAGCTGCAGCAAGCGATCATCGAACTGGCCGATATGCGCCCCGCACCGGCTGCCGAATCTGTCGGCGATCCCGAACTGCTGGCGCAGCTTCAAGAAGCCCATCGCCGAATTGCGGCGCTGGAAGCGCGTGATGGCGATGAAGAGGTCATCGCCGCACTGGTCGATGCCAATAACCGGATTGTCGCGCTTGAAGCGCGCACAGCCGAGCAGGAAACGGCGATCCGCCACACGCTGACCATGCTGATCGAGTGGATCGAAAACGAAGATTACCAGCGCGCTGCTGCTTGACGCCGCGCATAGGGGGAATTTGGGATGAACGCGCTGTCCGGGCCTGTGCTCAACGGCTTGTCGGTCGATGTCGAGGACTGGTTTCAGGTCGGCGCGTTTGAAACGGTGATCGACCGCAAGGACTGGGATGGCCTCGATTGCCGGGTCGAGCGCAATTGCGCCGAAATCCTTGCATTGTTTGATGCCGCGAACGTCAAGGGCACGTTCTTCACGCTGGGTTGGGTGGCGCAGCGTTACCCTGTTATGATGCGCCAGATCGCTGAAGCTGGCCACGAAATCGCCAGCCACGGCTGGGATCACGCACGCGTATTCACGCTGGGCCGCGAAGCCTTTGCCGCCGATATCGAACGCGCGCGCAAGGTACTGGAAGACACCACCGGCCAGCGCGTGACGGGCTATCGCGCGCCCAGCTTTTCCATCGATGCGCGCACGCCCTGGGCGCATGAGGTTCTGGCCGAACAGGGCTATGTCTATTCTTCCTCGGTCGCGCCGATAGTCCACGATCACTACGGCTGGCGAGAAGCACCGCGATTTGCCTTCCGTCCGGTGGATGGTGCCAATTTCATCGAGATTCCGGTGACCACTGCCGAAGTGGCCGGGCGCCGAATGGCAGCGGGCGGTGGCGGGTTCTTCCGGCTTTTGCCCTATTCTATTTCGCGCTGGGCGATCCGGCAGGTAAACTTGCGCGATCAGCGCCCCGCCGTGTTCTATTTCCACCCGTGGGAAATCGATCCCGATCAGCCGCGCCCTGCCAGCGCCCCGCTGAAATCGCGGCTGCGCCACTATACCAACCTTGATGTCATGGCGGCAAAGCTATCGCGGCTGGTCCATGAATTCCGCTGGGGCCGGATGGACGAAGTGGCAGCGATTGAAGCTGCGCGCACGCCCGCAAGGCTGGCGGCATGAACGCGCCGTTTGTGCCTTCACGCGTGGCTGTGCGCCTTGCCGATCCCGGTGATCGCCCTGCCATAGCACGCTTTTTGGCCGATCATCCCGATACCACCGCCTTCCACCGCTTCGAATGGCTCGATGCGGTAGAGCGTTCGACGGGCCACCGCACACACATCCTGCTGTCCGAACAGGACGCCACGATTCGCAGCGTGTTGCCTTTGCATGAAGCACACAGCCCGCTGTTCGGGCGCGCGCTCGTCTCTGCCGGCTTTGCGGTGGGCGGGGGCGTGGTGGGTGAGGGCGATCCGGTGTTATTTGCCGCCGCGCAGGAGCTGGCGGTGCGTCTCAACTGCCCCAACCTCGAACTGCGTGGCGGACCGCTGCCCGATGGCGCGGATTGGCATATCAAGCAGGATAGCCACGCCGGTTTTGTCAATCCGTTGGCCGCCGATGACGATGCACAATTGCTCGCCATCCCGCGCAAACAGCGTGCCGAAGTGCGGCGCGGGCTGGGGCACAACATGGAAGTGCACATTGGCCGCGATGCCGCAGCGCGTGCGATGCACTATGCGGTCTATGCCGAATCCGTGCGCAATCTTGGCACGCCGGTATTTCCCAAGGCCCTATTCGATGCGGTGATGGATGGCTTTGGCGATGATGCCGATATTCTCACCGTTCTGCATGAAGGACAGCCGCTCGCCTCGGTGCTCAGCCTCTATCATCGCGGCGCGGTGATGCCCTATTGGGGCGGCGGCGTGTTTGCGGCCCGCACCATGCGCGCCAACGATGTGATGTATTATGCGCTGATGAACCACGCGCGCGCGCGCGGCTGTGACCGGTTCGATTTCGGGCGCTCCAAAACCGATACCGGCGCCTATCACTTCAAGCGCAACTGGGGTTTCGAACCGCAGCCGCTGTCTTATGCCAACTGGACCGCAGACGGTGCGCCCCCGCGTGACGTCAATCCGCTCAGCCCGCGCTACAAGGCGAAGATTGCGGCGTGGCAGAAATTGCCGCTGGCGGTTGCCAATCGCATCGGGCCGTTCATCGCGCGGGGCCTTGCGTGAGCGAGGTTCTGTTCCTTGCCCATCGCATTCCATTTCCGCCGGATCGTGGTGACAAGATCCGGTCCTGCCATGTGCTGCGCCACATCGCCGCGCTCGCACCGGTCCACGTCGCGTGCTTTGCCGATGATGATGCCGATCTGACGCACGAGCCTGAACTGGCCGCCGTTGCGCAAAGCCATTGTCTTGTCCGCCGCGCGCGTTCCTTGCCTGTGGCGGGGGTTGCGGCGCTGCTGACAGGCAAGCCGGTCAGCCTCACCGCCTTTGCCGACAAGGCTTTGCACGCCTACATCGCGCGGTTGCTCAGCCAGCGCCCGATCAGTGCGATCTATGTGTTTTCGGGCCAGATGGCGCAGTACGTCCCGCCATCGTTTGCGGGCCGTGTGGTGATGGACTTTGTCGATGTCGATTCGGCCAAGTTCGACGCCTACGCCGCCGCCGCGCGCTTTCCCGCCAACTTGCTCTATGCCCGCGAAGCCCGCCTGCTTAGCCGGTTCGAAAGCATCACTGCCCGCCGCGCTGCTACCAGCCTGCTGGTTACGCCCGAAGAAACCGCGCTGTTCCGCGAAAGGCTTTCTGCGGGGCCAGCCCCATCGTTACAACCGCTGTGCAACGGCATCGACACCGCGTTTTTCGATCCTTCCGGCGTGTCGC
>CAZSTP010000068.1:0-13851 GCA_964609325.1 uncultured Novosphingobium sp.
AAGAAGCGGCCTTATAGCCAAAAGCCGCCCCCTCCGCGCCTCTGCGCCTCCGCGCGACCCCCTTTTTGCCCCGATCGGCAAACTCAAGGAAGAAGCGGCGGCCCCTCAATCGCGGCTTCTTCCTCGGCCTTGCGCTTGGCATCGGCGTTCTCGGTAAAGCGCATCAGCACCAGCGTGCCTTCAAACAGCAGCAGCAGCGGGATCGCCAGCATCAATTGCGATACTACATCGGGCGGGGTCGCCACGGTCGCCACCGCAAAGATCAGCACAATCGCATAACGCCGCGCCTGCACCAGTTGCGCGCGGCTGACGATTCCGGCGCGGTTCAGCAACATCAGCAAAACCGGCAACAGAAAGCTGATGCCAAACGCCAAAATGAACTGCATCACCAGGCTGAGGTAATCCCCCGTCCCCGGCAAAGCCTCAAGCTGCAAACCGCCCTTGTTGCCCTCAAAACCCAGAAACCACTTAAACGCGGTCGGCATCACGACATAATAGGCAAGGCTTGCGCCCATCGTGAACAGCACCGGCGTGGCCAGAATGAACGGCAGAAACGCCTTCTTCTCGCGCGCATAAAGCCCGGGCGCAACAAACGCCCATAACTGGTTGGCAATCACCGGAAAACTGATGAAGAACGCGGCGAACATCGAAACCTTCAGCTCGACGAAGAACGCCTCGTACAGCTTGGTATAGATCAGCTTGCCCTGTCCCGGCGGAAACGCCACCACCAATGGCCGCGCCAGAATGCCGAAGATATCGTCGGCAAAATAGAAGCACACGATAAACGCGGCCACCAATGCATAGACACAGCGCAGCAACCGCGTGCGCAACTCCAGCAGGTGATCCAGCAGCGGAGCCTGGCTCTCGTCAATATCATCGATCATGGCTGCTGTGCCGTTCCGGACGCGGGTGCCGCCGCGTCATGCCTGTCATGCGTCGACTCTTCCGGCGGCATCGGGCCGATCATCACCGGCTCCCCCTCGCCCGCAGGCAAAGGGTCATTCTGGTCGCTCGCATCAGCAACGCTTTGCCCCTGCGCTGCGGCAGCTTCCTGCGCCGCCGTTTCGCGCATGATCCGCTCGTTCTGCTCTTTCCACTTGCGCTCCATCTCCTCCATTTCCGCCTCGCGGATCATGGTTTCGATACCCGAACGGAAGTGGTTGGAAACGCTGCGCATCTTGGCCACCCAACGGCCCGCCGTGCGCAACGCCATCGGCAAGTCTTTCGGACCGATCACCACGATCGCCACGATGACCAGCACCAGCAGTTCGGAAGCGCCAATGTCAAACACGGCTATTGGCCCTCAGGCAAGCATGCAGCACCAAACAGATTACTGCGCCTGATCGGTGGTCGAAGTCGGCTGCGGCGCAGGCGTGGCCGGCGGAACCTGCTGCTGCTGGATCTGGGCAGGCGGCACGATCGGCTTGTTATCTTCTTCGTTCATGCCTTGCTTGAAGCTTTTGATACCCTTGCCAAAATCGCCCATCATTTCAGAAATGCGGCCACGGCCAAACAAGACCAGAACCACAAGCGCCATCACAATCAAGTGCGGAAGGGAAAGACCACCCATGTCACAAACTCCTTTGCGCCCCATCAGGGGCCGCGCGACACCTAGATAGGAACTCCGGTCCGATCTGACCAGCCAATCCCTCCAGTTGTTTTCATGCGTCCCCGGCAGGCGGTTCTTCATCGTCCGTGTCGCCATCCCCGCCTCCCGTCAAGACGGCAAACGCCTCATCGACAGGATCAAGCAGCCCCGCCGCCCGCAATTCCTCGATTCCGGGCAAATCCCGCCGCGATTGCAAACCGAAATGCGTCAGAAAATCGGGCGCGGTGGCATAGATCGTCGGCCGCCCCGGCACCTCGCGCCGCCCGGCAATGCGAATCCAGCCCGCCTCCAACAGAACGTCCAAAGTGCCCTTCGCGGTTTGCACCCCGCGGATCGCCTCGATCTCGGCGCGGCTCACCGGTTCGTGATAGGCGATGATCGCAAGGGCCTCGGTCGCCGCGCGCGAAAGGCGACGCGGCTCTTCCTTTTCGCGCCGTAGCAGGTGGGCAAGGTCGGGTGCGGTCTGGAAGTGCCAGCGGCCACCGCGTTCGACCAAATGCACACCCCGCGCCGCATAATCGCCCTGCAACGCCACCAAAATGCCACCTATTTCCGCCCCGCCCAAATGCAGCGAAAGTTCGGCCACGCTCATCGGTTGTTCTGCCGCAAACAGCGCCGCCTCAACCGCGCGGGTCAGGTCATCGGGCGGATTCATGCCCGCGCCGCCCGCAACATCAGCGGGCCAAATGCCTGATCCTGCGCGATTTCCGCCCGCCCCTGCTTGGCCAGTTCCAGCGCCGCCAGAAAGCTTGATGCCAAAGCCGATTTGCGCAGCAGCGGATCGGCATCAAGCGGCAAAAATGCCCGCAAATCAGTCCATTCCAACGCAATTCCCAACATTTTGGAAACGCGGGTCAGCGCCGTATCCAGCGTCATCACCGCCCGCTCGCGCACCATGTGCACCACCGGCTGGTTGCGCAGCTTGATCGCGCCATAGGCTTGAATCAACTGGAAAATATCGCACTTCCACAGCGCCTTCTTGTCCACGCGCAAGCCCTCGGGTGCCCCGCGTAAAAACACATCGCGCCCCACCCGGTCACGCCCCATCAACCGCGCCCCCGCCTCGCGCATCGCGCCCAGCCGCTGCAACCGCAGTTGCAGCTTCAGCGCCAATTCTTCGGGGCTTGGCTGCACCTCGGGGTCTCTTGGCAGCAATAACAATGACTTAAGGTAGGCCAGCCACGCCGCCATCACCAGATAGTCTGCCGCCAATTCCAGCTTCAGCGCCTCGGCTTGTTCTATATATCCCAGATACTGGTCCACCAGATCGAGGATGGAAATCGTCCGCAAATCAACCTTTTGCCGCCGCGCCAGTTCCAGCAAAAGGTCCAGCGGCCCTTCCCACCCGTCCAGCTCCAGATAGAGCGCGGCATCGCCGGTTTCCGCCGAAGCAATGCCCTCCCACGCCGCGTCGCCTTCAAACAATGCAGGAGAAGCGGTATCCGCCATCAGGCAAGGTCCAGCAGCCGGTCACGCGCCGCAAACAGCGCTCCTTGCGCAGAGATATCCGCCGGACCATCAAACGCCGCCGTTCCCGCCAAAGCCCGATCCAGCCGCTCCGCCGTCCTGGCCGACATCGGCGAAAGCGCGTTGGCAATCCCCACCATATCGTCCATTTTCGCCCAGCAATTCAGCGCGATATCACATCCGGCGGCCTGCGCCTTGGCAGCGCGTTCGGGCACCGTGCCGCCCAGCGCCTGCATATCCAGATCGTCCGTCAGCAACAGCCCGTCAAAGCCGATGGCCTTGCGGATGATCTCTTCAATCACGAACGCCGAATGTGTCGCGGGATTGTCTGCATCCCACGCCGTAAACCGCACATGCGCGGTCATCGCGATAGTCGCATCCCGCAGCGTCCGGAACGGGGCCAAGTCCAGCGCGAGTTCCTCGGCAGAGGCCGTCACCGTCGGCAGTTCCTTGTGGCTATCCACCAGCGCACGGCCATGCCCCGGCACATGTTTGACCACGCCCGCCACCCCGGCGCGGCCCAACCCGTCCAGCGTTGCCCGGCCCAAAGCCGCCACGCGCATCGGCTCTGTCCCCAGCGCGCGATCACCGATTACGTCATGCGCACCGGGCTGCCGCACATCCAGCAAGGGCAGGCAATCCACGCTGATCCCGGCCTCGGCCAGATCCAGCCCCAGCGCGTGGGCATTGGCCCGTGCCGCCTCGATCGCGCTGGCGGGCGCAACGTCATACAACCGGTCAAAGCTCTCGCCCGCAGGGTAAGCCGCCCAGACCGGCGGCTTCATCCGCGCGACGCGGCCACCTTCCTGATCAATGCAAATGAACGTGCGATCCCGCCCGTGCAGCGCCCGCAATTCATCGGTCAGCGCCCGCATTTGCGCGCGGCTCTCCACGTTGCGCCCGAACAGGATATATCCCGCAGGATCAGCATCGCGAAAAAACGCGCGTTCGTCGTCGGTCAGGGTAAGGCCAGAAAGCCCGAAAATCGCTGGAAGCATGGCCCCAGAGTCGCGCAAACCCGGCGCTTTCTCAAGGCCGGGTTCACGCTTGACGGGGGAAAACTTAAGGTCTTAACGCTTAACCTGGCACTTCAGGCCACCTGCTTGCAGCCGCTGGCAAAGGGCATTGGCCGCCGCCACATCCCCTGACACCGCCTGAAGCCGGTAAACCGTGCCGATATCGGCCTTGCCTTCAACCACGCGATGCTGAAGCCCTTGCAGCGCGGCATTGTTGCCCGAAAGCTTGCTCCACGCCGCTTCTGCCGCCGAATTTGACGAAAATGCGCCAATCTGGACACCAACGCCGCCGGAAACCGGTGTAGCAGGCTTGTTTGCCGGAACGGTTGCGGTTGCGGTTGCGCCTGCCGCTGCGCTGGCACCGGCAACAGGCTTGGCCGACGGCGTGGCCGCAGGGGCCGGCGTTCCCGATCCTGCCAGATTGGCCACCGGCTTTTCACCCTCGCTCACCTTAAAGCTCGAATCACCCGTGCCCTCGAATGTTTTTCCGCCCGGATCGCTTGGCGCAACCTTGTAAGGCTCTTTGCTCGCCTCGATCAGGCTGCCATCGGCGTCGGATGGTCCGGCGGACCTGTTGGTTGCGTACCAGATGCCGCCGATCAGCGCTGCCAGCGCGATCAGGCCCATCACCGCAAAGCCGATCAACCGGCCATTGCCGCCTTCTTCTTCATCGGCATCAACATCATCGGCGCTTTCAAGCCACGGCAGGCGATCTTCTTCGCCCAGAGCCAAACGCCCGACGGTTTCTTCTGCCGCGCCCAATTCGGCCGAGACATCGAACGGCTTGCCCTGTCCGATTCCCTGATCGGCCCAAGATTTCTGTTCGTCTCCACTCATGCTCGCGCCCCTGCCCGTTAACTATCGTGTCAAAGCTCTTGTGCGGCCTCAACCCCCAATAGGGCCAGACCGTTCTTAATCACTTGCCCGATTTGTTCGGCAAGGAAAAGACGTGCCCCGCTCATTACAGAGTCCTGTGCCACAATGAACCGCTTTTCAGGACGATCATTTCCAAGATTGTAAAACGAATGAAAGGCCGAAGCCAAATCATGCAGGAAAAACGCGATACGATGGGGTTCACGCGCCACTGCGGCTGCTTCAACCGTACGCGGGAATTGGGCGGCCAGCTTAATCAACGCCAGCTCTTCTTCGCCCAATAGGCCAAGATGATCAGATGATGGCACAAAACCTTCGTCCGCACCCTTGCGGATATTGCGGCAAATACGGGCGTGAGCATATTGCACATAGAACACCGGATTGTCCTTCGATGCTTCCACCACTTTGGCAAAGTCAAAGTCCATCTGCGCATCGGGCTTGCGGGTCAGCATGGTGAAACGCACCACGTCCTTGCCCACTTCATGCACCACATCAGCAAGCGTTACGAAGGTGCCGGAACGCTTGGACATTTTTACCGGTTGGCCATCACGCAAAAGCTGGACCATCTGCACCAGCTTCACCTCGAACGGTTTGGCCGTGCCGCCATCCGCGCTGGTCAGCGCCGCAACTGCCGCCTTGATCCGCTTCACCGTGCCGGCATGATCCGCGCCCCAGATATCCACCAGTGCATCGGCATTCTGCGCCTTCTGGAAGTGGTAGGCGAGGTCAGCCCCGAAATAGGTCCACGCCCCGTTCGATTTCTTGATCGGGCGGTCCTGATCGTCACCGAATTTGGTTGAGCGGAACAGCGGCAATTCCACCGCTTCCCAATCTTCCAGCGTCTTGCCTTTGGGCGCTTCCAGCACGCCATCATAGACCAGATCGTGCTTGCGCAGCCATGCCTCGGCGGCATCGACTTTGCCCGATGCCTGAAGCTCGGCCTCGGATGAAAACAGGTCATGACGGATGCCCAGCGTCGCCAGATCGGTGCGAATCATGTCCATCATCGCAGCGACCGCCTTGGTGCGGAACGTGATCAGCCAGTCACCTTCAGGCGCATCGGCATACTTCTCGCCAAATTCAGCGGCCAGGGTCTGCCCCACCGGCACGAGATAATCGCCGGGATAAAGCCCTTCCGGGATCGCCCCCATATCACGGCCCAGCGCTTCAAGATACCGGATATGCACCGACCGGGCGAGCACATCCACCTGCGCGCCTGCATCGTTGACGTAGTATTCCTTGATAACCTTGTGGCCGCTGTACGCCAGCAGATCGGCCAGAGCATCGCCCACAACTGCGCCCCGGCAATGCCCCATGTGCATCGGTCCGGTCGGGTTAGCCGAGACATATTCAACATTGACGACTTTACCGCCGCCCATATTGGAACGCCCGTAATCGACGCCAGCCTTGGCGATCAGCGCCAGTTCACCGCGCCAGGAATCATCGGTCAGGCGCAAGTTGATAAAGCCCGGCCCCGCAATTTCAGCCGAAACCACGCGCGGCTCTTTCTCCAGCTCGGCCACAAGCAAGGCCGCCAGTGCGCGCGGATTGGTGCCCGCAGGCTTGGCCAGCACCATGGCAGCATTGGTGGAAAGATCGCCGTGGCTGGGATCGCGCGGCGGCTCACACGTCACCGCGCCCCGATTGAGGCCGCCGGGCAGCGTGCCTGCAGCTTCCAGCGCACCCAGCGCAGCGTCGATTACCCGAACAAAGTCGGCATGAAGGTTCATCTGGCCAAAAGTCATGGCCGCGCAACTAGCGGAACCGGCGCAAAAACGAAAGAGTGACGCGCGTCTTTAGCCCGGTTTAGCGGCGGACGTTGTACTGCAACTGTGCGTTGGTCAGTTGGAAGCCGACCAGCAGTTCGAAATTCGCCCGCGCCAGCGCCGCTTTCACGTCAGGCTGTGACAACGGATCAATCGCGGCGTCTTGATCACCGGCGCGGCGCTTGCGGCCAATGCGCTTGGCGATATCTTCGGGCAAGGATGCCTCGGCGCGATCGACCGATGCTGCGGCCTGCCCCTTTGCCGAAGCGCGATCCTGCCCGTCGGCAAATTCGATCACCACCGTGCCGACGCGCTTGGCCACAACCACGTTGCCGCCGCGCACAACCGTCGAGAAATAGGGCAATTCAATACGCCGCGCGCCGCGCGTGTCGGTGCGGGTAGCCAGCACATCAAACGTGGCTTGCGAATAAAGCTTTTCGCCCGGCGTGCATGTCGCGCGGACATTGGTCAGCGATGCCACGATGTCGATCGCGGCCGAATCAGTGCGACCCGGAGTTGAAAACACTGTGATGTCGCCGGTGTAGTCCGGCACGCCCACGCGCGGGCAGGGATCGCGCAGGGCCTTCACGCCCACGGCATCATCCACCACCAATTCGCCACGTCCGCCTCCACAAGCCGAAAGCGCAAGCGCGGCCACGAGCGGAGCGCCCAAGAGGGCGAGACGACGGGCGGATGCGATCATGGGTACTTTCATCCTTGGACTATGCGTGGTTCGCGGCAAAAAAGCCACGTGATGCGCCTCCTCTACCCATCACATGCGCTTTCGGCAATGGCAGGCAGGCGCGCTTGCTGCTAAGAGCCGCAAGATGAACGACAGCTTGCCAGACGCGACGGCCCTTTTGGCCCCCATCCGCCTCCTCATCGCTGCCCCCCGTGGCTTCTGCGCCGGGGTAGATCGTGCGATCGAGATCGTCGAACGTGCGATCAACCGGTACGGCGCACCGGTCTATGTCCGGCATGAAATCGTGCACAACCGCTTCGTGGTCGATGGCCTGAAAGCCAAGGGCGCTGTGTTCATTGAAGAGCTTGACCAGGTGCCCGATGGCGCGCCGGTCGTATTCTCTGCCCATGGCGTGCCCAAAGCCGTGCCAGCCGCCGCCAGCGAACGCGGGCTGGATTGGCTCGATGCCACTTGCCCGCTTGTCAGCAAAGTCCACCGCCAGGCCGAACGCCAGGTTGAAGCCGGGCGTCACATCCTTTTCATCGGCCACAAGGGGCATCCGGAAGTCATCGGCACGATGGGCCAGGTGCCCGATGGCGCGATCACGCTGGTGGAAACGGTGGAAGATGTCGCCGAACTGAAGTTCACCGATGCCACGCCGCTGGCCTTCCTTACGCAGACCACGCTTTCGGTTGATGATACCGCCGAAATCGTCGAGGCGCTGCGCACCCGCTATCCGCACATGGTCGGGCCCAAGGCCGAAGACATCTGCTATGCCACGTCCAACCGTCAGGAAGCGGTCAAGGCCATCGCGCAGGAATGCCAGCTTTTGCTGGTGATCGGCGCGCCGAACAGCTCCAATTCGCTGCGGCTGGTGGAAGTGGCCGAACGGCTTGGCACGCCTTCACGCCTGATCCAGCGCGCCAATGAAATTGATCCCTCATGGCTCGATGGCGTCACCACGCTTGGCCTCACCGCCGGAGCCTCTGCGCCCGAAGTGCTGGTGCGCGAAGTTGTGGAACGCATTTCCGAGATGCGGACGGTTTCGGAAGAAACGGTGACAACTGCCGAGGAAAACATGGTTTTCAAACTGCCGCGCCAACTGGCTGACTGACGATGGCGGTCTATACCCAGATCGGTGCGGAGGAGATGGCCGCGCTGATCGCCGAATTCGACGTGGGCCAACTGGTCTCGGCCAAGGGCATTGCCGAGGGTGTTTCGAACAGCAACTGGCTGCTCGAAACAACCGGCGCGGCCAATGGCGCGACGCGTTTCATCCTCACGATGTACGAATTCCGCATCGACCTTGGCGATCTGCCCTATTTCCTGTCGCTGCTCGATCACCTCGCCGCCAAGGGCTGTCCCGTTCCGCGCACGATCCATGATCGCGATGGCGCGCTTTACCGGATGCGCGGCGATAAAGCTTTGGCGCTGATCGAATTCCTGCCCGGCGTCTCGGTCAGCGATCCGACGCCTGCACAGGCCCGCGCGGTCGGCGCTGCGCTGGCGCAACTCCACGCCGCCGCCGCAGACTTCGCGCCTGCCCGCGCCAACGGCATGGGCCTTGCCGAATGGCAGCGCCTGTTCGATGCTTGCGGAGCCGATGGCCTTGCCATTATCGATCCGCAATTGGCAGGGCTTGTTGCCGAACATCTGCCCAAGCTTGCCGCCGCCTGGCCGACCGATCTGCCGCGCTCTGTCATCCATGCAGACCTGTTTCCCGACAACGTTCTGATGCTGGGCGACAAGGTCATGGGCCTGATCGATTTCTACTTCGCCTGCAATGATTTGACGGCCTATGACGTGGCGGTAACCCACGCTGCGTGGTGCTTTGATTCCTCGGGCCAAACCTTCCGCGCCGATCTGTCCGCCGCGCTGCTTGAGGGGTACGAAAGCGTGCGCCCGCTTTTGCCGGAGGAGCGCGCCGCGCTGCCGCTTCTCGCCCAAGGGGCCGCGCTGCGCTTCACCTCAACCCGCGCTTACGATTGGCTGAACACGCCCGCCGATGCGCTGGTCATGCGCAAAGACCCGATGGCCTTTGCCCGCCGCCTGCAATTTTACGCCTCAAATCCGGAAGTTTTTGCATGAAGCACGTCGAGATTTTCACCGACGGCGCGTGCAAGGGCAACCCCGGCAAAGGCGGCTGGGGCGCGCTGCTGCGCATGGGCGAGCATGAAAAAGAGCTGTCAGGTTCGGAAAAGGACACCACCAACAACCGCATGGAACTGATGGGCGCGATCCAAGCTTTGCAAGCCCTCTCGCAGCCCTGCCAGGTCACGCTCCACACCGACAGCAAATATGTGCTCGACGGCATCACCAAGTGGATCTTCGGCTGGCAGAAAAAAGGCTGGAAAACCGCCGACAACAAACCGGTGAAGAACGAAGACCTCTGGCGCGCGCTGGTCGAAGCGGTGCGCCCGCACAAGATCGAATGGGTCTGGGTCAAAGGCCACGACGGCCACCCCGAGAATGAGCGGGTGGACAAACTGGCGAGCGACGCGGCGATTGCGGCCTGACTTTCGGGGCTTGGGCAGGTTGCAAACGCGACCGTCGTAAACCCACCCCCGGCCCCTCCCTTGAGGGAGGGGAGCGAGACTTGGCGAGCCGAAGGCGAGGTTAGTCGCAGCGGGGAGGGTTTCCGCACCCATCGTGATTCTCGTGCACCAGCGGAAAAGCACCCCTCTTTTCGTTCAGATTGGCAGAATCCAACCTGAACAGGTTTACACAGTTTACACTGTTCTGGAGAAGAAATCAGAGGGCCGGAGGCGCGCGCCTTTCGGGGGCGTGTTTGCCCGTGCGCGCAGCGGACATGCGGTGCGTTGGCAGGGACCATGCCCGGAGCTTTTACGGGTTCAAGGAGCGGGCAAACGGTAAGTGTTTGTGGCCATGTAGGACAGCGGTTTTTGGTTTCGCGCGGAGACGCGGAGGCGCGGAGAGTTTGCATTTCAGCCCTCCTCCCGCGCGTCTTAAGCTTGTCGAAAGGGGGGCTTCCTCCGTCCCCGGTACTTCAGAGCCTGATCCAAACCAAAAAACTCCGCGTCTCCGCGTCTCCGCGCGAACCACTTTTCTTGCCGCACGCCGCAAAGAAAAGCCTAACCCCGGATCAAGTCCGGGGCGACGATAATGGGACGGCAGTTTTTAGGGGTTAGCAAATATGCTTTAAATGACTGGATTTGGGTGGAGAGCAGCCGCTTAGCGTGGCCACTTTATTGGTGGCGCGAGACGCTGCCCGCTTCCGTTCTCAAAGCCTGCCGGGCGAGTTACGCCCAAGTGTTTGTCGATAATTCTATCATACAACTTTGTATCTGCCCTTTGCCCACGAAGAGGGCGCATCATGATGAAGTGTGACCCACTAACCTCTAACAAAGCTCGCACTTTGCCACCATGCGGTAAAATAACGCCACAGTAATCATTATCTATATAGTAACGCTTAACAATTTCCCCTCTCCAAACTGTGATAGGCTTGATATAGGTGCGATTGTTATCACTTACTACGATGCCGTCAATAATTACGTCTGCGTATTTTATACGCTCCTCAGTCGATCTTGTGATTTCTTGTGTTGATAATAACGGCGGGTCACGTGGCGTGCAAGCCAAGGCCGGAAACGCAGCAAGGCTGAGGCTCGCTAGGCCCCCGTATATCAGTTTCCGTATCACCCGCCGACGATAAACCACGAGCGGAATGGCCGCAATGGCGTCGTGTCCCGAACGGCAGGTTCTGGCTACATAATCCCGAAAGCTGCCCTTTGCTCAAACGTGGCAACCCCGCTCATGCTGAGCTTGTCGAAGCATCTTGCGTTGTGGGTGCGTCTTCCGACAGGCTCACCTTCACCCTTCGTCATTCCCGCGTAGGCGGGAATCCAGTCTGGCGGTGTGCGCTGGATTCCCGCCTTCGCGGGAATGACGAAGGTGGGGTGCGATCACTCCACCGTCGTATCGACAACCTCGGCATCCGGGCCGTTCTTCAGGATCGATTCGATGGCGTTTTTGGCGCTGGCTTTGCTGGAATAGCCTTCGGTCCAGAAAATGCTTTCGGAGTTGTGGCAGAAGTAAGCCACGAATTCGCCAGACTTATTTTTGCGGATTTCGAAACGGTGCGCCATCAGATGTCCTCCTGCCAAGGTCAGATCGGTTTGAATTCTGACCGACAGCGCCAATCTATCATTCTGATCGGCGGCGAATAGGGCGAAATTCGGGTTCAGAACCGCGCTGGTGAATAAACCGAGGCATCAATACCATCGGTTAAGTCATCGCGCGGCAGGCCCAGCAGCAATTGTGCGCCGAGCCGCGCCGCGGCTGGTGCGGTCTGGATGCCGAAGCCGCCTTGGCCGGCAAACCAGAACAACCCCGGCACTTGGGCGTCAAAGCCATAGACCGGCAGCCTGTCGGGCGCGAAGGAGCGCAAGCCTGCCCAGCGCCGCTCCATTGCCGCGATCTTCCAATCGACCACTTGTTCGAACCGGTCGATGGCGATGGCGACATCGAGTTCCTCGGGCGCGGCATCGCCTGCCACATCGGGGATCTCGTCGTGTGGGGATAGCCAGAGCCGCCCGCCTTGGGGCTTGAAATAGAAGTCCTCGTTGATCCCCAGCGTCAGCGGCAGTGCATCATCTGGCACGGGATCGGTGCGCAATTGCACGATGGTGCGCCGCAGCGGCTTTACGCCAACCGCCTTTGCGCCCGCCTTCACCGCCACCTGATCGGCCCAAGCGCCTGCGGCATTGGCCAGCACCGCACAGCGCGCCTCGCCGCCATTCCACGCAATGCGCCAGCCCTCGCCCTCACGCTCGATCTGCTCGACCCGCGCACGCACGCGCAAAACGCTGCCGGTGCGTTTGGATGCTGCGAGATAATGCTGGTGCAGTGCCGCCACATCAATGTCGGCGCATTCGGGCTCCCACGCGCCGACCACCCAATCATCGCGCAATCCCGGCACGCGTGCTTCGAGGCCCGCACGGTCCTGCAAATGCAGCGTCGCGCCCAGTGCGGAGAACTTCTCGACAAAAGCCTCAACCTTGTCGCGATCCCCTGCCCGCCCGATGTTCAGCGCGCCGCGTGGCGCAAGATAGCCGCCTTCGCGCAGGAACCGCCCCGAAGCCATGGTCAGCGGGAACACTCCCGGCCCGCCATAGGTCTCTTCCCAGAACGCGGCAGAGCGTCCGGTGGTGTGATAGCCCGGCGTCTCTTCCGCCTCGACCAGCAGCACGCGGGCATGGGGCGCGCATTCGGCGGCGAGGCTTGCGCCTGCCATCCCTGCACCAATAATCGCAACATCAAACACGTCGGCAGGGATCATAACGGCAATTCAGCCTCGTTTGGCCAAGGTGCCATACGGTCAAGGAAATCATCAATCGCGTGCATCGCCTTGTCGCGCACAAGATCAACCTCGCGCAGCAATTCATGCCGCGCCTCACGCCCCCAACTGACCAATTGCGCGCGTGGCAGGCGTTTGGCTGCCTGTTCGATGGCCTTCCAGCCTACCAGCCCGTCATGGCGCGCAGCCAGCATCAGTACCGGCTCGTCCACCGCCTCCAGAAGGTCCGGCTGATCCATCGCCACCATCGAGGCATAGGCCCTCTCGACCCAGCGCCAGCTTCCCGGCCCCATCGCCAGATAGGGCCGCGCCGCTTTCCAATGCGCCTCATCGGCATAGCGCGCTTCGTCATGCGTTAGCAGGGTGTTGCGCGCAGCGACGCTTGCGCCCGGCTTTTCGCTGGTCTTCCACGCGGTGCGCTCGGGGTCACCGATCCGGCACATTATTCCCGCGACCCAAAGCAACAACCGATTCGGCCCCGGCGTGAGGAAGCCCAGCATCGGCGCGCTGAGCACAACCGCCACCGGATCAATCCGCTTTTCGGCAACGGCGCGCAGCACCAGATGCCCGCCCATCGAATGGCCGATGATCACATGGGGGGCAGGCGTGGCCTTGATCCATTCGCTCCAGAATGCGGCAAGATCATCGATCCACACCGAAAAATCGCTGATGTGCCCGGTATCGGGATGGGCTGTCATCCGGCCTGATCCGGCCTGTCCGCGCCAATCCAGCGCGGTTACGCGCCAGCCTTCGCTATGCCAATAATCCAGCGATTCCAGATACTTTTCATAGAAATCGCCGCGCCCGGGCAGGAACAGGATCGATCCGCGAGGCCCAAGCCCGGGATCGTCACTGTCTGCGCCCGGCCAATCGATGCGGCGCACCTGATGGCCATCGCCTGCCGTCCACATGGCTTCATGCGCGGCTGCGGGAATCGCCCTGCGATCTATGGCCTCGCGGGTGCCGGAAATCATGCGGCGTCGTCTCCATATGGCGCTTGTCTGCACCAAGGTTTGGTTACCGTTTGGTAAGTGGTTGTCCCGTATACGCTAAGTCATGCAAGGCAATATCTTCATTTACGGGCTGGTCGGGGCATTGGCAATCGCGCTGCTGGTTGCCGCCTT
>CAZSTP010000069.1:0-13711 GCA_964609325.1 uncultured Novosphingobium sp.
GCCGCCACCCAAGCCCGCAAAACCGGCTGGCGAGGGCGGTGACAAGCAGCGCAAGCTGCTGATTGGCGCAGGAATCGCGGCGGCGGTCGTATTGGTCGGCGGCATCGGGGCCATGATGGCATCCCAAGATGATCCTGCGCCGGAGCCAAGTGTGGTAGCGGTTGCCGCTCCTGCCGGTGATCCTTTGAAAGTGGCGCAAGCGGCGCTCGATAGCGGTCTGGCCAATGTCGCCTGTTCGTGGCTGGATGTGAGCGATCTGCAAGTACAGGGCAAGGACGTGGCGCTGTCTGTAAAGGGGGTGGCAGGCCAACCGGTTGAGGCGCAGAACCAGATTGGCCAGTTACTTGGCGCTCAGGGATTGCGCGCCGCATCAATGGATTTCAGCGATGTTACGCAAGTCAGCGCCAACGTCTGCGGGCCGATTGCGGCGTTTCGGCAAATCCGCAGCAAAGGTGCGGCGCATCTTTCCACCCCGCAAGCCAAGTGGGAAATGGCAAAGTTTCCGGCAGGAGATGAATACGCCGGAAGGGTAGGCGTGCCGGTCGTTGTAGAGTTTGATCTGAACGGGATTGATGGCGACATTGCGGTTGTTGCGGTTGAGGAAAGCGGTAAATTGCAGTTCGAGCCCGCGCTTGACCGTACCTTTCTCGCTGATTTCATGGTCAGCCCCGGACGCTATCGCTATGATTTCTACACTTTGCATGCAGGTTGGAGTGGCATTTTCCTGTTGTGGGGCAAGGGACCATTCGATCCGCAAATGCTCAACGGAACGGCGGCGTCGCGCGGGGGAGACTGGCAGGCGCGGTTTCTTGCAGAGGCCAAGGCCAAGGGGTGGCAAGCTGATATGGTCTCTTACAAAACCGTAAACGAGCAGCCGGACTGAAGCTTACCGCCTGCGCGAAATGTCCTCATAAGCGCGGCGGAATTCCTTGGCGAAGATTTCCATGAACGCCTCGTCCGAACCTTGGGCGACGCCGCTGAATTCGCGTTCATAGGCGTTCCAAAGTGCGGCATCGCGCGCGCCGGGCAAGATGCGCGAGAGAATGCCGCCTTGTTCGGCGCGGGACCGGATCGAGCGAGGGCTGAACCGGTCAAGCGTGTGGCGCAGCGCGCCCTGCATCGCGGCAAGCGTGGCCATCTGGTGCGCTTGCAAATCCTTGAAGGCATCTTCAACCGCACGGTCGCTATCCATGAAGCCGCGCTGTGGATCGTTCAGCAGTTGTTCGAGCGCCTGTTCGGGCGTGCGGGCAAACTTCAGCGGGTTGTTGCCATCGAATTCAAGGCTGGTGCCTTGCGCACCAAGCTGGCTTTTGGCGCGGGCGCGCGCTTCCAGCATTACGACCATGCCTGCAATTAGCCGCAACAACAGACTTCCGGCTTTGCCCAGCGTTTGCGCCTCGCCCGATTGCAGCTTGGCCAGATTGACGCCTGCGGCTTGCGCCAGCGTGGCAAGGCCCGGACCACTGGCTGCTGCTGGCGCTGGGCCCGGTGGCGGGGGGCTTGGCGTGCTGGCAACTGACTGCGCTGCGTGCGTTGGCGCAACCGGTGGTGGTGGCGGCGGCGGGGTAAACGCAGGGGGCGGTGCCGCAGCGGGACCACCAAAACCACCGCGTGCCCAATCGACCACATTCGATTCTGAAAACTTGCCCCAGATATCATCGGCGGCAGGGGGCGGGGGTGGTGCTGCGGGGCTAGACCAATCCGACGCCGGTTTGAGCGGTGCAGGCGCAGGCACACCCCAGCCCGCAGCCGGGCCGGGATCTGCCACCGGCGGTGGAGCAGGAGGCGTGGGTGCGCCCCAGCCCCCGGACGCCGCTTCCGGTGCTGGCGCGGATGGTGCCCCCCAGCCTGATGCGGCTGGCGGTGTGGCAACCGGTGGAAAACTGGCAGGCGGCGTGGGGGTTGCGGCTGCTGCACCCCATCCGCCTGATACTTCGGGCGACGTGGCAGGTGTGGGCGCGGTGGGCGGTGCCGCCCAGTTTTGCGACATTGGCCCTGTGCCGGATATGGCAGAACCCGTAGGGCGAGCATCCCAGCTTGAAGTGGTAGCAGGCGGGGCCGCAGCTTCGTTGCCGCCTGTCCAGCCTCGCCAATCTGCCGGAGCAGGGTTCGCATTCCGCTCTGCCGCCTGCTGTGCTGCGGCATCGTCCAGCGAGGCGGCGATTTCGTAGTGGCCGACCCGGAATACGTCGCCGGGTGATATCAAGTGTGGCCCTGCCAGCCGCGCAGGTTGGCCATCCAGAAATGTACCGTTGGTGCTGTGATCAATCAGTTCATAATTGCCGCCGGAAAAACGCACCTCGCAGTGGCGGGAAGAAACGTGCAAGGACGGATCGGGCAGGCACCAGTCCGTGGTTGCGGCACGACCAATCATGGCTCCCCGCTTATCAAGAACAAGCGACAGCGGCGATCCATTGTCGAGCTGATCGGCATTACGGATGAATAAAGTTAACGGCACAAACGTGGATTATCGTCTTGCCACTGAAATGTCATCACGTACCATCAACACGCCCTCAACATTCGGCGGGCTTTCGGGGTCAAGCACCGGCAAGGACCGTTTCACCCAAGGCAAGTCCAGTGGCAATGGCGTTGTCGGGCTCTTCCAATGAAAATGCTGCGGTTAATATCGTGGCCGCTGCCAATTTGGCACAAGTATCTGGCGGGGGCTGGATCGCGGGCAAATCTTCTTCGGAAATTGAACCGCCTGATAGAAAGATTGTCTGGCAAAGCAGCGATTGCGCCGTTTCATCATCGAGGCTGTCGCCCAGCTCGGCGGCTGCGCGTCGCAATCCGTCCGAGGGGTTATCAATCCAGCGCAGCGCGGCAACCATAGCCGGATCGGTGCGTTCGATCCCGATTTCGATCAGCGTGCGCACGGCCCACACCACACATTCATAGCGCGGCATGGCATGGGCAATGAAGTTGACAGCATCCACCACTTCGCCCGCTTCGCGCAATTGTGCAAACCAGGCCTCAGGTGCCAAGCCGCGCGCGGCATCAGACACATTGCGCGGATTGACATATGCCGCCAGTTGGGCGGCGTCGGTCCATGTGGAGAGCTTCCAGTTGTCCATCGTCCGCCTCAGTTGATTTTGACAAGGCTGCCCTTGGCAACAAGAATTCCCGATGCCTCAACATTCGTCATGGCCGCTTTCAGCTTTGCTTTGGCCGAAGCTTCCATCTTGAGCTGGGTCGTGGCGATCTTGATCGAAGTCGGGTCAATGGTAATCGTGCTTCCGCCGCACTTCAGCGTAATCTTCTTGGCAGCGGTGATTTCGATCGTATCGCCAGAAGTGACTTTGATCTTCTTGGTAACGTTCAGGGTGTCGTTCGACTTGATATCAACCTTGCGGTCCTTGTGCACCGTTACCGTTTCGGTGCCTTTCACTTCTTCCTTGCGATTGGCCTCGATCAGGATGTCTTCGTTTTTGCCTACCCGTTCCTTGCGGTTCTTGCCGACGCTGATTTCCACATCGCGGCCCACCTTATGCGTTTCGTTATGGCGCACGCGTGTGTTCATATCGCGCTCGGCATGCATGAAGAATTCTTCTGCGCCGGTGGCGTCATCGAAGCGCAATTCGTTGGCGCCTGGCGCTTTGGTATCAAGCGCTTCGGCTTCGGACAGCGGATCGCCGGTGGTCCGTTTGTAGGTTTTGGTGCGCCAGAGTGCCTTTGTTTTGTGTTCGGGAAGGTTGTAGACCGGCATGTGGCTTGCGTTGAAAACGCGGCCTACGATGATCGGCCGGTCAGGGTTGCCGTTGATGAAATCGACGAGGACCTCATGCCCGATCCGCGGGATGATGATATTGCCAAGGCCGCCGGTTTGCGAAACCCGGATCCAGCAGCTTGATTTGTCATCCAGCTTGCCTTCGCGGTCCCAGTGGAACTGCACTTTGATCCGGCCGAATTCGTCGACATGGATTTCTTCGCCAGCAGGCCCGGTGACCACCGCTGTTTCAGGACCACGCGCGGAAGGACGCGGGGTAACGATAGGGGCGCGAAATGCCACATCGTGGGGCACGGTCGTGATCTCGACGAAGGTCTGCCCGCCGCCACCGCCCGAGCGATGCTGCTCGGTGGCCAATGTCGTACGGCAACGGATGATCAGGTAGTTGCGGTTGAAGCGGTCAATCGGATGGCTTTTTAGCTGCAAGTGATAGCCGGTTTCGATTCCGGCATATGTGCTGGTGCCATCATAGCGCAAGCGCTGCGCGCGTCGGCTCTCCAGCATGACGGTGCTTAGCGTTTGCCCGGCAGGTTCCTGATAATAGCGGCCCGGCCAGTTATACACCTCGATCTCGTCCAGTGGATGTGCGCTACGCTCGGTCGCTTCGGCCTGGCGCGGGCGGGTAGGTTGCTTGAAATCGTAATCGCGCATCGTCACGCGCGCTTCGCCACCAGTTGTGGCGCGCTCATGCCATGATTGGATAAAGATGCCACTGCTGGCACCGCGAACAGTTGAATCGACCAGCGCAGTGGAATCGGACAAGGGATTGTAGGTTAATGGGCCGGCTGGCAGCGGGGCATGGCAGCTTGGTTTGTCGCAAATGACCATCGTATGGGCAGAAGCCGTGTGGCGGTAATGGTAGTATAGCCCCTCTTCCTCCATCAGCCGCGAAACGAAATCGAAATCGCTCTCGCCATATTGCACGCAATACGCCAGCTGGCGCGTACCGCTGGATGCTTTTACCTCGAAAGAGATGTTACATTCGGAAAGCACAGACTTGATGATATCTATCACCGGTTTGTTCTGGAATATCCGGTAATTGCTACCCTGATCGTGTAGTTGTGCTGCAGGAGCTAAAACAAGGCGATAAACAAAACCGGCACCATTGATTTCTTCGACATATTCGGCATCAACGACAATGCCATGAAAGTGGCGAAGTACTTTGCCGTCCAGCTTGCTTTCGATGGCTGCTGTCTTCCCCAGGTTGGGCAAAAGTTCGATTTCATCGAGAGATAGCACTTCAAGTGTGATTGCAAAGTGCTGGCTCATCGCCTCAAAAGCATCAAGGCGCACAAGCTTAAGCTGTTCGGTGCCGCTCCCAAGCCTCAGTGCAAGGGCGGTTTGCCGCGTTGGGCTATCGGCCAAATCAGTTCCCCTACTTGGCGGTCCCGGCAAAAAGCGCCGCACCTGCGCGAACTATTTGCTTTTTGTTCGTGATCATGTCTGTGACAGATATCACCGCACTCAAAACGCCGGCTTGTTATGAAGAGTCTATGAAGCCGATCAAGGTGTTCAGCAAAATTTTTTAGCGGCGTTTTCGGAATGCATCTATATGTTGTGCCAAATCGGCACTGATTCTTCCGGCAATTTCAGTCAATTGAACAGGTTAGAGAAAATGTTTGCGGCAAAATATGCTGTCTTGTAAGTAAACAAGAAGTTTATAGACTGAGGAAAATGGCAGTGGAGTCCCGGAAGAAACCGGTTTGGGCATTAAACTACTAACTAAAGGTATAAGATGATGTTCAAGTTGATCCTTTCGGGGGCTCTGTTTGTGATTCCAGCGGTTGCCGTTGCCCAGGCCGGACCTGTTTCGGAAAAGTCGGCGAGCCAGATCGTTTGTGAGTTGATGAACGACTGTGACGCTTTCAATCAGGAACTGGCGACTGCCGAGAAGGGCGCAACGCGAGAGTTCGGGTTGATCCGCGCCAAGAAGGTTGCGAAGCCTGCAGCAGGGGCGGCCGTTGAATATGCTGCGCCGAAAAAGCGTGCGCCGATGGCTGCCGGTAAACGTCCGTCTTATATTCCTGCGTCGACGGTAGCTGCTTCGTCCGTGCGGCCGGGTCAAACAGCCCTTCCGATCAACTTTGCGTCTGGCTCCGCCTCGATTTTGCCAAGCAGTCGCGCTCAGGCGCAGCGCTTGGCCAGCGCTATCAAGCAAGTGTCCGCTGCGGGAACGCGCTTTATTGTGGGGGGACACACTGACGCGGTTGGCAGTCGTGAGTATAACCTCGAATTGTCAAAGCGCCGTGCCGATGCTTTGGTCGATTTTCTCGTTAGCTCTGGTGTTGATCGTTCGCGCCTCCAGCCCGAAGGCTATGGCTTTGACAAACCTCTGGCTGGCCTTGGTGCCAAAGCTGCGGCCAACCGTCGCGTCGAAATCGTGAAGATCGATTAAGCAAAAGGTAGGCGAAGATCAGGGCCAAATGGCATGACGCTTGATATCACTGCGCTGGTTGCGCCTCTTTCGGAAGAGGCGCCATCTGGCCCGGATCTTTCCTATGACAATCTGCGCGTAGATATTGACGGTAAATTTGAACGCCCGGTCAGCGATGATGGTGGTGAATCGGATGTCGATTGGGGCAAAGTCAATGCCCAGATACTGGAGCTTGCAGCCAAGACCCGTGATATCGGGTTGCCGGTCTATCTGATCAGGTCGGCCGCTCTTTCCCGGCGGTTTGATCTGTTGGTAGACGCTGCGCAATGGCTCGCCCAATTGCTCGAAGAACGTTGGGCCGATGTGCATCCGCAGCTTGACGAATATGGTTTCATCGGCCGCAAAGCGCCGTGCGAATCCCTCACCCGGATTGCCGATTTTCTTGGGCCGCTGGGCAAGGTCCCGTTGATCGAACATGCTCGATTCGGACGTTTTACATGCAGCGATATGGAACGTTTTGCCGAGCAAGGGGCGTCGGCTGAAGGATATGGGGCATTTCGCGCCGCGGTTGGTGCGATGGACGCCGAACAGATCGCTTCGATTGTTGAGCGTTTTGACACGTTGCGACAGTCATTTCGCCGCGTTGATGCCGTTCTTACAGACAATGCCGAGGGCGATACGGCGACCAATTTCAAATCGACGCACGAGAAACTCGACAGCTATCGCAAGGCGCTTTCAGTCGTTTTTCCAGGCGAGACGGAGGCTGACGACCAAGGCTCTGCCGCACCGGAAAACGTCGAAGAGGGCGCATCCGGTGATTTTACGCATGGCGCAACCACGCCGGCAGCGGCGGCCCTTTCGGGGGCAATCCGCAATCGCGATGATGTGGCGCGGGCGCTTGATGCGATCTGCGTTTATTACAAGGCGATGGAGCCGGGAAGCCCCGTACCCCTCCTTCTGCAGCGTGCACGCGAATGGATCGGGCTGGATTTCATGACGGTGCTGGAAGATCTGGTGCCCAGCGGGGTTGATGAAGCGGCGCGGGTGCTGAGATCAAAACGGGCATTGGCGGCGGCGCAAGATCCCGGACCTGAGGTTGCGGCATGGAGCGGCCCTTCGTCGCAAGCGGAATGGTAGCGGAAATAGTGATTTTGGGCACCGACGGCGAGGCCGGAAAGGGTGCAGGAAAGCCGCAGAAGACACACGCCTCTAGGGGCGAATTTACCGGTGATGGAGGCGTAAATGGCAAAAAGTGGTCAGCGGTTTATCAAGGAAAACAGGGCGCCTCGTGTCCATATTGAATATGAGGTCGAAACTTTCGGTTCGAAACAGAAAGTTGAATTGCCATTTGTCATGGGCGTGATGTCTGATCTTTCCGGCAAAAGCCTCGTGGAAAAGAAGGAACTCAAGGATCGTGACTTTCTTGAGTTCGACATGGACAATTTTGAACAGCGCATGGCCGCTATTGCGCCCCGTGCTGCATTCAATGTCGACAATACGCTGACCGGTGAAGGCAAGCTCGCGGTAGACCTTACCTTCAAATCGATGGACGACTTTTCTCCTGGGGCCATTGCCAAGGCGGTTCCTGCGCTTGCCCAGTTGCTTGAGGCGCGTGAGCAATTGAACGACCTGATGCTTTACATGGACGGCAAAGACGGTGCGCAGGACTTGCTCGACCAATTGCTCAAGGACCCCGCGCTGATGAAGGCCATGTCCGCAGCGGGCAAGCCTTCGGCGAACGAGGGTGAAGCCTGACCGCTCCGCCGGTTGAGGCAGCGATCGGTTTAGTTGAACTCCCGACCACGGCTACCGGTCGTGGCAGGCACACAGGATGGCTTGAGATGGCGACGGAACAAGTACAAGGCGCAAGTGCAGCGACAGAAACGGAATTTGCGCCAAGCGATTTTGCGGCGCTTTTGCGCAAAGAGTTTAAGCCAAGCGACGATTCGCGCGCGAACCGGATCGAACAGGCGGTTTCCACTTTGGCGCAGCAGGCGTTGGCTGATGCGGGCGTTATTGGCGATGACGTGTTCAGCACGATGGACGCGTTGCGCGCCGCGCTTGACCGCAAACTGACCGAACAGGTCAACCAGATCATCCACCATGCCGACTTTCAGGGGCTCGAGAGTGCGTGGCGTGGCCTGAACTACATGGTGATGAACACGTCGACGAGCAGCAGCCTCAAGATTCGTGTACTGAATGTCGGCAAAGATGAATGCCGCAAGATGTTCCGCCAGTACCGTGATGCTGCGTGGGACCAGAGCCCGCTGTTCAAGAAGGTTTATGAATCGGAATTTGGCCAGCTAGGCGGGCAGCCTTATGGCGCTTTCGTTTGCGACTATGCATTTGATCATTCAGGCCCTGATCTGGATGTGATGAAGGGCCTGGCCAAGATCGGTGCCGCTGCGCACGCGCCTTTCATCACCGGTGCCGCGCCGGGCCTTATGGGCATGCAAAGTTGGACCGAACTTTCGAACCCGCGCGATCTTTCCAAGCTGTTTGATGCCACCGATTACGCCGCTTGGCGGTCATTCCGGGATAGCCCCGATAGCCGCTATCTCGCACTGGCGATGCCCCGTTTCTTGGGGCGGCCAGTCTATGGCGCAAAATCGGAGCCGGTTGAGGAATTCGCGTTCGAAGAAGACACCGGTGGTGATCACGACAAGCATCTATGGGTCAACGCGGCCTATGCGATGGGCGTGCGCGTTACCGAAGCGTTCAGCACCTGGGGTTGGTGCAGCCGCATTCGTGGCGTGGAAAGCGGCGGTACGGTTGAAGGCCTGCCGATGGCGACTTTCCCGACAGACGATGGCGGCGTGGATATGAAGTGTCCCACTGAAATCGCGATTTCCGATCGCCGCGAAGCAGAGCTTTCAAAGGCTGGTCTGATGGCCATGATCCACCGCAAGGGCACGGATCAAGCCACCTTTATCGGTGCACAAACAGTCAATAATCCCGCCACTTACGAAGATCCCGCAGCAACTGCTTCGGCCAATCTTTCGGCGCGATTGCCGTACATTTTTTCCAGCTGCCGCTTTGCCCACTATCTGAAATGCATGGTGCGCGACTGGATTGGCGGGACTCGCACTGAACGGCAGATCCAGGAAGATTTGCAACGCTGGATTGCCAACTACATCGATGGTCAACCCGATAGCTCTACCGAGGAAACCAAAGCGCGTCTGCCGCTTAAAGATGCGCGTATCGAAGTTGTTCCAGACGAAGAGAACCCTGGATACTATAAGGGTAAGTTCTTGTTTATTCCGCACTATCAGCTTGAAGGAATGGATGTTTCTTTAAGTATGGTTTCCAAATTGCCGAATTCAAACGGTTAGTGCGATTTGTCACAGAACAACTACACTTCTGGGCTTATGTTTGGATCGAATAGATAGGCAGGCCCAGCGTTTTCGAGCAATTCGGGATCGCACCCAGTACAGGCACTCATTAGGAGACGGATTGTGACTCCAGATATCTTTCTTAAGCTTGAAACCATTAAGGGTGAATCCAAAGACGACGCCCATAAGGGGGAAATTGACGTCGAGAGCTTCACTTTCGGTCTTCAGAATGGTGGCGCCTGGTCTGCAGGCGGTGGCGGCGGCGCCGGAAAAGTTTCCTTCCAGGACATCACCGTCCACAAATTCGCGGATTCCTCCACGCCCGCTCTGATGCAGGCTTGTGCGAGCGGCCAACATATCAAGAGCGGCGTACTCACGGTCCGCAAAGCAGGCGGCAAGCAGGAAGAGTTCTACAAGATCTCGCTCACCAACATTCTGGTTTCGAGCGTGGTCAACACGGGTGCCAACGGCGGCAACCCCACTGAAGTGCTCAGCTTGAACTTCGAAGAGATCAAGTTTGATTACAAAGAGCAGGGCGAAGGCGGAACGCTTGGTGGCGTCGTCAAGTTCGGCTGGAATATCAAGCGTAACGTCAAAGTCTGATCGGGCTGACGGGGGGCGTCGAGATGGCCGATCCAGACGCCCTGCTGCGCAGTGGCGATGTCGATGCAGCGCGTGCAGCGCTGGTCGACATCGTGCGCACCCGCCCTGCAGACGACAAGGCTCGCATGTTTCTATTTCAGTTGTTTTGCGTCCTTGGCGAATGGGTCAAGGCGCGCAAACAACTCGAAGTTTTGGCGCAAGTGGCTGAAAATGCGCAGATGCTCATGGTCACATACAATCAGGCCATCGATGCGGAATTGATCCGTGCCGATGTTTTTGATGGCAAGGCGCCGATGCCGGTGTTGGTTGGAATGGGCGGCTGGGTTGATAGTGTTGCCCATGCCATCACTTTGCAAACGCGAGGCAAGGTTGATGAGGCTGACGCTGTGCGGGATGAAGCTTTCTCGCAAGCGCCTGACACGCCGGGTGATGTTGCAGGGCATCGCTTTGACTTCATTGCCGATGCAGACATGCGATTTGGCCCTTCGTTCGAGGCTATTGTAGCAGGTCGGTACGGGCTCATCCCGTTTGAAGCGGTGCAGTCGATCACGTCGGATGGCCCGCAGGATTTGCGCGATACGGTTTGGTATCCGGTGCAGATTGCGCTGCGCTCGGGTCAGTCTATCGCCGCATTTTTGCCAGCGCGCTATCCCGGATCACATGCAGCTTTGTCCAACTCCATCCGCTTGGGGCGCGCAACGGATTGGATCGATCAACCCTGTGGGCAGGCAGGATTGGGGCAGCGGGTTTGGTCTCTTTCTGATGGAACCGATATCGGGCTGCTTGACCTGCGCAGCATCAGCTTCGATTAATGGCACGCCCGCCCCGTCAGGCTGTCTTGAATCCCACGCTGTTCGACAAGCTCGTCGCCGGTAACGAGATCGGCGGGATGCGCGGAAGCGAGATCGAAGCGGTTGAAGACAAACGTGAAACGCTGCGTTTCTTGACCGTCCCATCCTTGGAACGTTTCAATGAAGCCGCGCTTTGCGCCACGGTGCGACGTGAACTGGGGTGGTTGTTTAATACGACCAACCTTGAGGCGAGCATTGATCTTGATCCGTTTCCGCAAGTCAAAACCAGCGTGTTGAATTACGGCGTTCCCGATCTGGCAGGAAAATCGCTGTCCAGCCGTGCGGTGTTGCGCCGCGCCCGCGAAATCCGCGACTCCATTCAAGCCTTTGAGCCGCGCATTGAACCGTCTTCGCTCACTGTCGAGATTTCCGGCGTTGTAGAGCGTGAGAATTCACTGACCTTTGTGATCGAAGCGGATGTGCGTTCCGCCGTGCGCGCGGTACCGATCAAGCTGCGCACCGATGTTGAGGCGGATTCATCTGCGGTAACGGTGCGGCAATAGCGCGATGGACCCCCGCCTTCTCCGCTTCTATAATGAAGAGCTGACGTATCTGCGGCAATCCGCGCGCGAATTCGGCGAAGAGCACGAGACTGTTGCATCGCGGCTGGGTCTTAAAACGCCCAACGATCCAGACCCTTATGTTGAACGGTTGCTCGAAGGCGTGGCCTATCTTTCGGCGCGCGTTCAGCTTAAATTGTCGGATCAGTATCCGGAATTTACGCAACATTTGCTGGCAGCGGTACAGCCGCACTATCTTGCGCCGGTGCCATCGATCTGCATCGCCGGGTTTGAACCGAAAGAGGGTGATCCGCTGCTGGCCGAAGGCTATGATGTGGCGCGCAAGACCGAGTTGGTGGCCACCAGCAGCGAACAAGGTGGTAGCCCTGTCACCTTCCGCACCGGTCACGCGGTCAAGCTATATCCGATCCGGATAACTGAAACCGAGTATCTCAGTTCGCGCACGGCGGTGGCCAGTTTTGCAGCAAGTTCCGGTACCCGTGCCGAAGCGGGGTTGCGGCTGCGTTTTGAAGGCGTGGGTGCCATCCCGCTGGAAAAGCTCGCGATTGAAGACCTGCCGATCTATCTGGATGGTTCCGGTACAATCCCCGGCGAGCTTTACCGGCAGATCATCGGCGATACTGTGGCCGTTCTGGCAAAGTCGGCAGCTTCGGCCTCGGCAGTTCCCGTGCAGCTACCTCTGCCTGGACAAGTGGGATTTGATAACGAGGATGCACTGCTTCCGGCAGAAGAGCGCTCGTTCCGTGGCTATCGCTTATTGACCGAATATTTTGCCTGCCCCGAGCGGTTCCTGTTTGCCCTGCTGAAGGGGATGAACAAGGCATTTGCCATTGCGGGTGGGCAGCCTGTCGACATCGTTTTGCTGTTCAATCGCGCGGCTCCTGCGCTTTCCGGTGCATTGTCACCCGCCAATTTCCGCCTGTTTGCAACGCCTGCAATCAATCTGTTCGAAAAGCAGCTCGGGCGGGTACAGGTGAACCCTGCCGATCACGAATTCCTGTTGATGCCGGACCGTACGCGCCCGCTTGATTTCGAAGTGTGGCGCATACTCGATATCGCTGCGCACTTGCGCGATTCAACCGAGCCGCGTGCCGTGGCCCCGCTCTATGCGCTGGGCGCTTTGCTGTATGACTGGCGCGATGCCCTGTTTTTTGTGCCGCGCTTAAGGCTGCGACGGCTTTCCACACGCGAACAACGACGGTTGCGCCGGGACGATTACACCGGCACCGAAACCTGGCTTTCGCTGACCGCCGCCGGCATTCCGGAACGGATTGCGGATATCAAGGAACTGGCGGTGCGCGCGCTGGTAACCAACCGCGAATTGCCCTTGAAGTTGAGCTTTCGAGGGACCGAACACTTCGTCCCGCCGGGCGGCCCCGTCCGCTCGGTCAGCGTGCTGCGCAACCCGAGCAAACCGCGTGCGCCGCTGGGACTGGACGACGCTGCATGGCGGATCATCGCCCACCTTACGCCCAATTACGCCTCACTGGTGCCCGAAGACGGCTCCGACCCGGCGATGCTGCGGGATCACCTGGCGCTCTACGGCCCGCGTGACGATGCGGCGCTGCGGCGGCAGATCGACGGGATCATCTCGGTCGGTTCGCGTCCCGTCGTGCGTCGTGTGCCCGGGCGTGGAGCGATGGCGGTGGCGCGCGGCAGCCGGGTAACGCTCACGCTCGATGACGCCTCATTCGAAAACGCCCGCCTGTTTCTCTTTTCCGCCGTCGTTGAGAGGTTTCTCAGCGAATTCACCTCAGTCAACAGCTTTACCGAAACGATCGTCCGCACCCCGGGCGAAGGAACAATCATCTCATGGCCGCCGAGAATCGGACGCAAGCACACGATCTGATCGATTGGTCGGCGCAGGCCGTCGATCTCAAGCGCAGCGGGCTGTTTGCCGTGCTGCGGCGGGTCGAGGCGCAAGCGTCGGACAAACCACGCATCGGCACAGCGCGGCAAACCACGGATTCGATTGTCGATCTGGCGCAGGAGCCCTCCATGGGCTTCTCCGCACAGACCCTTGCCAAAGTGGAATTTCGCCATGGACGCCCTTTGCTGTCTGGCGAATGGTTGGGCTTGTTGGGGCCGATGGGGCCAATGCCGATCCATATGACCGAGTTTGCGGTTTATGAGCGGCGCTATGCAGAAAAACAGCCTTTTCTTGATTGGTTGAACACCATTTCGGGGCGGATGCTCCAGTTGTTTTACCGCGCCTGGGCCGAATCCCAGCCCGCCGCCCAAGCTGATCGACCGGGTGATGATCGCTTTGCCGAGTGGCTTGGTGCGCTATCCGGGGCGAGCGA
>CAZSTP010000070.1:0-1194 GCA_964609325.1 uncultured Novosphingobium sp.
TTGAGCGCGCGGTTGCCATCGCTGCGCATGCACAGCGATTGCGGCTGGTAGTGTCCGCCCGGCGGCAGGTCCGAAACGCTCCAGAATGCATGGGCCATCAGGAACCCTGCAAGCTGGAGCGCCGCTATCGGAAGGCCTGCCATGCCTGCGTTAGGCCATCAGCTTGCGCACATCGGTCAACCGGCCCGTAACCGCAGCGGCAGCGGCCATCGCAGGGCTTACCAGATGCGTGCGCGCGCCGGGGCCTTGGCGACCGACGAAATTGCGGTTCGATGTCGAAGCGCAGCGTTCACCGGCGGGCACTTTATCGGGGTTCATGCCGAGGCATGCCGAACAGCCGGGTTCCCGCCATTCAAAGCCCGCATCCACGAAAATGCGGTCAAGCCCTTCGGCTTCAGCCTGCTTCTTCACAAGGCCGGACCCGGGAACAACAATCGCCCACTTGACGTTATCGGCCTTGTGCCGCCCCTTCAGGATCGCGGCAGCGGCGCGCATGTCTTCAATGCGGCTGTTGGTGCATGAACCGATGAAGATGTTCTGCACTTCCACGTCTTCCAGCAATTGCCCCGGTGTCAGCCCCATGTAATCAAGGCTGGCGCGCGCAGCGGCTTGCTTGGAAGGATCGGCAAAGCTTTCGGGCGAAGGGATCACGCCGGTAATCGGCAAGACGTCTTCAGGGCTGGTGCCCCATGTGACCGAAGGCGCGATATCGGCCGCATCGATCACCACGACCTTGTCGTATTTCGCGCCCGGATCGGTGGCAAGGCTGGTCCACCAGGCCACCGCCTTGTCCCAATCGGCACCCTTGGGTGCATAGGGACGGCCCTTGAGATAAGTGAAAGTCTTTTCGTCAGGCGCACACAGGCCCGCCCGCGCGCCATGTTCAATCGCCATGTTCGAAATCGTCAACCGGCCTTCGATCGAAAGATCGCGGATCACCGATCCGGTATATTCGATCACCGATCCGGTGCCGCCCGCTGCGCCCAGCACGCCGGTGATGTGCAGCACCACGTCCTTGGCTGTCACGCCCGGCTGCAACTGCCCGTCAACGCGCACTTCCATTGTTCTGGATTGCTTCAGCAACAGCGTTTGCGTGGCCAGCACATGCTCGACCTCGCTGGTGCCGATACCGAACGCCAGCGCGCCCAGCCCGCCGTGGCAGGCGGTGTGGCTATCGCCGCACACGATGGTCGC
>CAZSTP010000070.1:1294-8714 GCA_964609325.1 uncultured Novosphingobium sp.
GCGCGCCCAGCCCGCCGTGGCAGGCGGTGTGGCTATCGCCGCACACGATGGTCGCACCCGGCAAGGAAAAGCCTTGTTCCGGCCCCACCACATGGACGATGCCCTGCTCGTCATCAGCATCACCGATATAGCGGATACCGAATTCGGGGGCATTGCGCTCAAGCGCTTCCAGTTGCTGTGCCGATTCAAAGTCGGCAATCGGCACGCGCGCTCCATCGGCGGTGCGACGTGCGGTCGTCGGCAAATTGTGATCGGGCACAGCCAGCGTAAGATCGGGGCGGCGCACCTTGCGGCCTGCCACACGCAGCGCTTCAAAAGCCTGCGGGCTGGTCACTTCGTGCACGAGGTGACGATCAATATAGATCAGGGCAGTGCCATCATCGCGCTGTTCAACAACGTGGGCGTCCCAGATCTTCTGGTAAAGGGTGCGGGCTGTGTTTGACATAGGTCAGCGGTTAGGCCCGCCCTTCCCGCAATTCAAGCAGGAAAGGGCGGGTTCACCATTGTGCGGGCGTAATTTTGTTACGCCGGGGCCGCTTTAACCTCTGCGGCCATCACGGTCGCGCTTGTCGATCTGCAAGCGTGCGTTGACCACGGCGATGCGGCGCTCCAGCGTGCGGTATTCGGAATAGCTAAGGCCACGGTTGGCAAAGCGGTTATAGGTCTGCTTGATATCGCGTGCGTCGCGGCGCAGGCCCTGGGCTTCGCGCGGCGAAAGACGATGGTTGGCTTGCGCCCGCTGGATACGGTTATCAAGCTGGTTGATATCGCGGCGGATCTCGGCATTGCGCGCAGGCGTCAGGTACGATGCCTCGGCGCGGTTGTTGCCGGGGAAACGGTCATTGTCATGTGCCAGTGCCGGGGCTGCGGCGCTTACGGTCATGACAGAAAGGGCGAGTGCGATAATGGTCTTGCGCATGATGTCTGCTCCTTGTTTGCGTTGCAAGCAATCTGCACCACCAAGGCTGAACGGCAGAAAAACAACCCGTCGCGACTTTCGGGCAAAATGTAAGAATGTGTCGCGGGGCGCGTTTGACCGGTGTAAGGGGGCGCAATGCAAATAGTCGCCGCATTGCTCATCATTGTCGCCACCGTGCTGGCCATGGAATTCGTTGCATGGAGCAGCCACAAGTACATCATGCACGGCTTTGGCTGGGGCTGGCACCGCGATCACCACGAACCGCACGACAACTTCTTTGAAAAGAACGATCTTTACGCCGTGTTTGGCGCGGCGATTTCGATCTCGTCATTCATGTGGGGCAGCCCGGTCATCGCTGGCGCTGCCGCATGGTGGCCCGCCACGTTCATCGGCATCGGCGTGCTCATCTATGGCATCATCTACACCGCGATACACGATGGCCTGATCCACCAGCGATGGTTCCGCTATGTGCCCAAACGCGGCTATGCCAAGCGGCTGGTCCAATCCCACAAACTGCACCACGCCACCATCGGCAAAGAAGGCGGCGTCAGCTTCGGTTTCATCTTCGCGCGTGATCCCGCGGTGCTGAAAAAGGAACTGCGGGCACAGCGCGAACAAGGAATCGCGGTGCTGCGCGAGGCGGTGGACTGACCTACTCCGCCCGCGTCCAAATCCAGACGCCGACGGTCCCCATCGTCACGGCAGGGATCAGCACCCACGGCCAGCCAGCGGTCACTGCGGTCAGCACTACGCCCGCTGCCATGGCCAGCAGTGCGCCTTTCTTGGCATTGCGCGAAATTGCGCGGCGGGTACGCCATCGACGCAAGGGCGGGCCATAGCGCGGGTGATCCAGCAAGCGCTGCTCCCACGCAGGGTTTGACCGGGCAAAGCAAAACGTTGCTAGCAACAGGAACGGCACCGTCGGCAAGATCGGCAGGAAGGCGCCGATAGCCCCCAAAGCTACCGCTATGACACCGCCCGCAAGATAGAGGTGGCGGCGCAAACGGTTCAGGCCGTTGCCGCCAGCCGCGCCGCATGTTCGCGCACCAGCGCGATCATGTTGGGCACGCCCTGCGTGCGGTTCGAGGACAGTTGCTTCTTCAGGTCAAACGGCCCGAGCGCTTCGGCAATATCGGTTGCGGCCACTTCGGCGGCGGGCTTGTCCTGCACCGCAGACAACACCAGCGCGACAATGCCCTTGGTGATCGCAGCATTGCTGTCGGCCAAGAAGTGCAACGTGTCGCCCTCACCCGGCGTCGGGTAGACCCAGACGCTGGCCGAACAGCCGCGCACCAGCGTGGCCTCGGTCTTCAGGGCATCGGGCATGTCTTCCAGTTCGCGCCCCAGTTCGATCAGCAGACGATACCGCTCGTCACCGTCAAGGAACTCATACTCTTCAAGGATGTCATCAAGGCTGCGCATCATTCGCATTTAGCGAGACGCCCGCGCTTCGTCCATTGCGGAAAAGGGGCATCAGCCCGAAAGTCCGCCCGGCCGCATCAGCGCAAAGTACAGCACATAAAGCCACGACAGAATACCGTGGATCGCGGCCCATATGATGGACTTGTGCAGGCTCCAGGAAATCGCCACCGCAATCGCGCTTCCCAGCCCGATCCCGGCTTTGGCGGCGCCATCTGTATGCTTGCTCATAAGTCTACTCCTGCGGCGATGGCTTCGAGTTTGCGCAAGCGTTCGCGCATGTCGGCAAGGTCGATCAGGCTGGCCGCATCGCCGGTGTCATGGCGCTCCAGTTCAAGGCGCTTGAACGCCAGCCAGCCATCCCAGCCGCGCAACGCCGCCATAGCGATCATGGCAAGGCCAGTGAGTGCGGATAAGGATAAGACAATATCGGAAGTCATATCGGCAACTCCCTCAAGGGGTTGAAGATTATTTTTCGCGCAGCGATTCAATCTCGCGCGAAAGGCGACGGGTTTCGCCATCGTCGGTGGCAATCCGCTCCAGCACTTCAAGCCGTTTGCGCATTTCGGCAAGCTCGCGTTCAAGGCTGGCGGTATAAGCCGGGTCATGATCGGCCACATCCATGCCGCCCCTGTGATGCTTGTCTTTGTTCATGCGGATGTTGGCCCAGGCAATGATGGCAACGATGGCAACCATGGCGCTCCAGAATGACATTGCAGCAGTCCCTCAGTTGACCTTCACATCGCGCAGATTCTCGATCTGGAGCGCAAGGTCGGTGTTGTTTTCGGTGGCGATGCGTTCCAGCACGCGCACCCGTTGCTCCAGCCGTTCAGCCTGCGCGGCATATTGCGCGGCCTTCTCGGCGGTCTGCTTCGATAACAATTCCAGCTCGCGCTCGCGGAAAGCCAGACGGCGCTTGTAGATGTCCGATCCGATGCCCAGCACGATGGGCAGCACGATCACCATAAACACCAGCGTCAAGACAATGCTCTCGCTCATTGCGCTCTCCTGTTGTCATCACGGGCCAGTGCATCGATCTGCGCGGCCACATCAAATCCCCGGTCGGTAACAATCGCCTCGACATTGGCCAGCCTCTGGTGCGTCGCCTCAAGCTGCTGGCGCAAAAGCGCGTTTTCCTCGCGCAATCGGGCCACCGCCTTGTCGTCGGCGCGATCCGTCTTGCCGCCCCATTCGTCTTCCAAAGCATAGCCGTGGCGGGCGCGGATCCAGTTGTTCACCAGCCAGCCGCCGGTCGAGATCGCGATGATCCAAAGGACGAAGTCCGGTCCGCCCCAGCTCATTGCGGCCGCCCCTCGCCCTGCAGACGCAGCGCCTCGATCTGTTGGGTCAGGCCAAAGCCGCTATCGGTCACGATCCGCTCGACATTCGCCAGCCGGTCCTTGACCGAGCCGAGTTCAGCGCGAAGCTGGGCGTTTTCCTGGCTGAGCAGCTTGATCCGCTCCAGTTCCGCGCTCGACGTCTTGGGATAAACCGCCTGTCCCCATGCCCCGTCCAGCGGATAGCCATGGCGCACCCGCATCCAGGTGGTGATCACCCATCCTGCAACGCCCGCCACGGTCACCGTCGCAATCAGCGGCGCGAGGTTGGTGATTTGTGCAATATTTTCAATGGCCATCACACCCTCCGGTCTTCAAGCGCAGCACTGTCACGGCGCAGCGCCTCGATCTGGGCGGCGGTATCGAAACCCTTGTCGGTCACGATCCGTTCAAGCACCCGCACGCGCTCTTCAAGATCGCGGGTGTGCTGGGCATATTGCGCCGCTTTTTCAGCGCTCAATTCCGCCGTTGCTTTGATCTGCATCTCGGCGATTTTTTGGCGGTGTTTGGTCCAGATGGCTACAATCGGAATGCACAAGGCAACGATCGGAATAAGCGTACCCAACTCTGCCGGTCCCATGATTCTAGTCCCCAGGTAAGTATATGTCAGCGCAGCTTTTCGATCTCAGCCGAAAGGCGCGGGTTGCTGTTGACGTAATAGTTTTCAACTTCGGCCAGACGGCGGTCGATATCACGGAAGCTGGCGCGCACTTCGCGGGCGGTGCGGGCTGGCGATTGGCGGACGCCCTGCCAGAACTTCTGCTCCTGCCGGTCGCTGTAAAGCCCCGCAGGCTTCCTGTCGGTCAGAAAGCCGAGCACGAAATAGGCGAAGAACGGCCATCCCATCGAAAAAGCCAGAACCAGAAAGCCAAGCCGGATCCACAACGCGTCAACCCCGGTATAGTCGGCAATTCCGGCGCAAACGCCCATGACCTTGCCGTTGACCTTGTCACGATAAAAGCGGGTACGAGGGCTGTTCACTTCGAAGTCCTTCCCTGTTCGGCGAACATGCGGTCCAGTTCGCGCAGCTTCTGGTTGTCGGTTTCGCGGTCGTGCATGATGCGGGCCGGCTTGAACTCCGGATTGTCCGAAGCGACCAGACGCTCGACCGTATCCATGCGGTCATCAAGACGGCGGGCGAGCTGGTACAGTTCCTCCAGCAAAGCCTCATCGCCATTGGTCAGGGTGGCCCCCGTTTTCCACTTGGTGATGTAATGCAGGATCATCCAGGGCAGGCCCACAAAGATGGCCAGAACGGCTGTCAGCGGAATCAATTCTTCCATGGCTCAGCCTTCCTTGCCGAGCTGGCGTTTCATCGCCTCAAGCTCTTCGTCGATCTTGTCCTGCCCTGCCAAAGCGGCAATTTCATCGGCCAGGCCGGGCTTGCTGCTTTCGGCAAGGCCCAGCGCATCGGCGCGGCCTTCGGCATAATCGACGCGGCGCTCAAGCTGGTCGAACCGCGCCATCGCCTCGTCCACCCGCTCGCTGGCCAGCAGCGTGCGCAGCCGGACTCGGTTTTCGGCGCTTTCCAAACGCGCGGCAATCGCGGTCTGGCGGCTGCGGGCTTCGCGCAGCCGGGTTTGCAGCTTTTCGATGTCGATCTCATAAGCACGCATCGCATCGTCCAGCACGCCGATTTCGGCCTGAAGCTGCACCGCCATATCGGCAGCCTTCTTCTTTTCCACCAACGCCGCGCGGGCCAGATCTTCACGGTCTTTCGAAAGCGCCAGTTGCGCCTTTTCCGACCAGTCAGCCTGAAGCCGGTCCAGCTTGGCCACGTGGCGGCCCATTTCCTTCTGGTCGGCGATGGTGCGCGCGGCAGAAGCGCGAACTTCAACCAGCGTTTCTTCCATCTCCATGATGATCATGCGGATCATCTTCGAAGGATCGTCAGCCTTTTCCAACAGGTCATTGAAATTGGCGGCAATGATGTCGCGGGTCCGCGAAAAGATGCCCATCAGGTTTACTCCGGTGTTGAAAGATGATGACGAAAAAGCAGGTCGGGCGCGATCTTGCACATTGGCATTCGTGCCGGGATTCGTGCGAAGGCGCTCCATTTCCGCATCAAGGCGGGTGGTGCGCGCCCCCTCGGCACGGGGAGGCCGGATCGGGCTCAGATCATCGCTCATGCAAGTTCGCCGGTAATCGCCGCCGTCGATGCCATGACGGTGGGTACGGCATCGACTTGCTGGGTCAGCGCATACACGCACAGGACAACGATCGCACCAATGCTGGCAAGGCTGGCGCGTCCAAGCTGGGTGGAAAAGAAGCGGGCGGTGTACATCTTGTGAACCTTTCGGCGGGTGTTTCGGCCTCTCAGCCGGGATTGTTAATGGTACAGCAAGGGGCGTGCCAAACCGGTGAAGTGCCGGTTTATCGGCAGTTTTGCGCATAAGCCCCGCCCTTAACCTAGGATATATTGCCAACCCTTGGGAATTAACGCTATTCATTGGCAATGGATCGGGAAGTTCAATTCATGGGCCAATCGGGCGCGTTCCTCGATGCGGTCGAACGCGCCAGCCGCGCCGCACCCATGCGCCGCCCCGTGCTGGTGATTGGCGAACGCGGCACCGGCAAGGAACTGATCGCCGAACGCCTCCACCGCTTGTCCCCGCGCTGGACCGAACCGCTGATCACCATGAATTGCGCGGCCTTGCCCGAAACGCTGATCGAGGCCGAATTGTTCGGGCATGAAGCAGGCGCCTTCACCGGTGCCACCCGCGCGCGCGCAGGCCGGTTTGAAGAGGCTGACAAGGGCACGCTGTTCCTTGACGAACTCGGCACGTTATCGATGGGCGCGCAAGAACGCCTGTTGCGCGCGGTGGAATATGGCGAAGTCACCCGCATCGGTTCCAGCAAGCCGATACGCGTCGATGTGCGCATCGTGGCTGCCACCAATGAAGACCTGCCCAAAATGGCTGAACAGGGCCGCTTCCGCCCCGATTTGCTCGATCGCCTCAGCTTTGAAGTGATCACCCTGCCCCCGTTGCGTGTGCGCGAAGGCGATGTGGCCGTGCTCGCCGATTATTTCGGGCGGCGCATGGCCGCAGAATTGCAGTGGGACACATGGCCCGGCTTTGCTCCGCAAACACAAAAGGCGCTGGAGGAATACCTCTGGCCCGGCAACGTGCGCGAATTGCGCAACGTGGTCGAACGCGCGGTTTATCGCTGGGACGATTGGACCAATCCCATCGCCAGCGTGCAATTCGATCCGTTCGAAAGCGCGTGGAAGCCGATTTCGCCACCACGCGCCGCCGAGGCGGAGGACACTGCCCCCGCACGCACCGCCCCCGCGCCCGCGCCCGATCTCGATGGCGTCAACGATTTGCGCGCCGCCGTCGAATCCCACGAACGCACGATCATCGAACACCACCTCGCCCGCAACCGCTACAACCAGCGCCAAACCGCCAAAGCCCTCGGCCTCAGCTACGACCAGTTGCGCCACTGCATGAAAAAGCACGGGTTGATGGAGCGGGGGTAACTCAACGGCGCTTAAACGCAGCCCCCGGCTTCGTCATTGCTAGCATTGGATTCAATCGCCAATTCAAAAGGAAGAATGTTTCGCGCAGAGGCGCAGAGATCGGGGAGAAAGATTTGTCTTGCTGCGCAGCAGCTTGGAATAACCATCGCATTGCCAACCCCGCCTAAATGGGGCTGCGCCCGCCAAGACTTCCACCGCGATCTCTGCTTCCTCTGCGCGAAATACCCTTCTCCTCTGCGCCTCTGCGCCTCTGCGCGAACCAAA
>CAZSTP010000070.1:8814-13689 GCA_964609325.1 uncultured Novosphingobium sp.
AATGTCGCTCACCCGCCTCACCTTGCGCGATTTTCGCAATCATGCCGCCACGCGGCTCGAAGGCATGCGCGCATTCAACGTGCTGGTGGGCGAAAACGGCGCGGGCAAGACCAACGTGCTCGAAGCGATCAGCCTGCTCGCCCCCGGACGCGGCCTCCGCCGTGCGCAACCTGTGGAAATGGCCGGACGCACCGGCAGTGGCGGCTTTGCCGTCGCCGCTGATCTGGAAGATGGCGCGGTGCAGATCGGCACCGCCACCGATCCGCAAACCCCGAACCGTCGCACCGTACGCATCAACGGCGCGGAAGGCCCCGCCGCGCGGCTGGGCGAATGGCTCTCGATCACCTGGCTGACCCCTGCGATGGACCGGCTTTTCGCCGAAAGCGCAGGCTCACGGCGGCGCTTCCTTGATCGCCTCGTGCTCGCCCGCGATCCCGGCCATGCCCGCACCGCCACCCGTTATGAAACCGCGCTGCGCGAACGCAACCGCCTCTTGAGCGACCCGGCAGACCCCGATCCGGTCTGGCTTGATGGCATCGAGGCACAAATGGCCGAAAGCGGTGCCGCGCTGGCCGTATCGCGCGCCGCGCTGGTTTCAGACCTCGGCCTCATCCTCGAAACCGTGCCCGAACACCCCTTCGCCCGGCCCCTGCTGCACTATGCCAGCGACGTCCCGCTAGACCCCGAAGCCTTGCGCGCCCGCTTGCGCGAAGGCCGCCGCCGTGATCGCGCTGCCGGACGCTCGCTCACCGGCCCGCACCGCGATGATCTGGCCGTCACCCTCGCCGCCAAGAACGCGCCTGCCGCCGATTGCTCGACCGGCGAACAAAAGGCCATGCTGATCGCCATCGTGCTTGCCCACGCGGGCCTTACCGCAGGCGAACGCCCGCGCCTGCTATTGCTTGATGAAATCGCCGCGCACCTCGACCCGATCCGCCGCACCGCCCTGTTCGAGCGCCTCGCGCAATCGGGCGCGCAAGTGTGGATGACCGGCACCGAGATCGCCCCCTTCGCCGAAATCGCCGATGCCAGCGCGGTGTGGACCGTGCGCGACGGCGTAGCTCTCTAGAGCCTTCCCTACAACTCGCGCAGCACTTGCGCAGGCCTTGTCCGCAACAGGCCGACCGAGCCGGTAATCGCCAGCCCCATCACCAGCGCGACACCGCCGCCCAGCACGCCAAGGATGCGCGGCCAGTCAGGCAGCCAGTCAAACTCGAACAGCAGCACAATCACGCCCCACGCAACGCCGGTGCCCAGCAACAAGGCAACGCCCGCCAGCAGGGCCGAGAGCAACCCGTATTCGGCCAGCAACAGCACGAGCATTTGCCGGCGGCTCGCGCCCAGCACGCGCAGGATCGTATTGTCATAAGTCTTGCGTTCGCGCGCCGCCGCAATCGCGCCTGCCAGCACGGCCATACCCGCAAGGATCGCCACGCTGGCCGCAGCAAGGATCGCCGTGCCCATTTGCGCCAGAATTTCGCGCGCCTGCCCCAGCACCGGCCCGATCTCCACCACCGAGCTTGACGGCAAGGCTTTGACCAGCCCGGACAGGATCGCGCGGCGCACCTCTGGCGTTTTGGCGGTGGCCGGCAGGCTTACCGTGGCTGCAAGATTGTGCGGCGCATCGGCGATGGCATTGGGGCTGAACACCAGCACATAATTGAAGCCCATGTTCTCCCAGTTGATCTGGCGGAACGAGGCGATTGTGGCACTGCGTTCAACGCCAAGGATCGAAACCGCAATCCGGTCCCCCAGCTTCAGGCCCAGCACGGTGCGCAAATCATCATCAACCGATACGAGCGGTTCGCCGGTGTAATTTGGCGTCCACCACGCGCCTTGGGTCAGCACATTGCCTTCGGGCAGGGTGTCGGAATACGTCAGCCCGCGATCCCCGCGCAGCGGCCATGCATTGTCCGGGATCTGTTTGAGGTCCGCCACGCGGGTCATCGCCGATGCCGGTCCATAAGCGACAATGGAGCCGCGCAGGGCCGCCACCGTGCGGATATCAGCGGCAGGCGCGGCCCGTTTCACCACATCAGTGAACGCGTCCATCCGGTCACGCGGCACATCAAGCACGAAGTAATCGGGCGCACGGTTGGGCACGCGGCTGACGATATTGCCATCAAGGCTGGTCTGCACCCCCGCCAGCAGCACGAACGAAGCAAGGCCGAAGCCCAAGGCAACAACCAGCGCCGAGGTCTGCGCGCCCGGGCGGTGGAGGTTGGCCAGAGCCATCCGCGCAATCGCACCCTTGGGCCGGGGCAGACGCGCCGCAAGCGCGGTGAGCCCTTTGCCCAACAAGGTTAGCAGCACGAACAGCACGGCAGCACCGCCCAGAAACCCCGCCGCCAGCAGCGGTTGCGGCGCGGTAAAAATCGCCAGCCCTGCAATCCCGGCAAGGCCAAGCCCCACCGGCAGCAGCACCGCGCGCCACTGCGAGGCCAGCGGATTGACCCGCGCGCGCATCAGCGCCATCGCCGGAAAATCACGCGCACGCACCAGCGGCGGCGCAGCAAACGTCAGCGAGATCAGCGCGCCATAAGCCGCCGCAATGGCAAGCGCACGAACATCGATCACCAGCCCGGGCTCAATCGGCAGCAAGCCTTTCAGCGCTTGGCCAAGCAGCGGCGTAACCGAAATGCCCACAGCCAATCCGCCAAGGATCGCCAGCGAGGAGGCGGCGGCAAGCTGCAACAGGAAAATGCGCGCGATATCGCCGCTCGATGCGCCAAGGATCTTGAGCGTGGCGATGCTGTTGCGCCGCGCCTCCAGATAGGAATTGACGCCGTTGCCGATGCCGATCCCCGCAATCGCCAAGGCCGCCAGCGCCACCAGCACAAGAAACTGCCCCATGCGCGATACGAAGCGGTCCAGACCGGGCGAGGCCTTTTCGCGCGTCCGCACTTCATAGCCTGCCAGCGGATACCTGGCCTTGATGCCCTCGCCCAGCGCCACAGGATCCGCGTTGGCGGGTAGCTTCACGCGCAGCTTGGTGCGCACCATCGAACCGGGCTGCACCAGCGCCGAGGCCGCCAGCGCCGCCTTGCTGACGATGATCGTGGGGCCGAGCGCGAAGCCTTCGGCCAACCGGTCCGGCTCACCACCGATCACCCCGCCAACAGTCAGCACGGCCTTACCGACCTGAATCTTATCGCCAACTTTGACGTCAAGACGATCCGCCACGCCGGGCGCGATCCACGCCGAAAGGCCCTGCGGCGCACCGGCGGCACTGCCATCAGCAAGGGTGAAGCGCCCGTAAAGCGGCCATTTGCCATCTACGGCTTTCAGTTCAACTGGCGTGGCGTTCGATGCCCCCGCCGCGTCAGATGAGGGTGGCCCGCCAACCCGCACCGCCATCGCCTGCAACCGCGCGCCTTCGGACACCTCGCCCATCGCGGCAATGCTCGCGCGCTCATCGGCAGACGGCTGCCGCGCCGCCAGCGTAAACTCCAGATCCGCGCCCAGCATTTCGCGCCCGCGCGTTTGCAATTCCCGCTCGATCGCGCCGGTCAGCGTGCCGATGGCGGAAAGCGCGGCAGTGCCCAGCACTAGGCACACGAGCAGCAGCCGCAGGCCCTTGAAGCGCCAATCAAGCCCGCGCCGCGCAAGGCTCCACGCCGCCGCCCACGAAAGGTTCACGCGGCGCTGTCCGATACGATGCGCCCGTCGGCCAGCCGCACGATCCGCCCGCAGCGTGCCGCCAGCGCCTCGTCGTGCGTCACCATGATGAACGTCGCGCCCGCTTCACCCGCGCGGGCAAACAGCAGATCGGCCACAGCGGCACCATTGGTGTTATCAAGGTTGCCGGTGGGTTCATCGGCGAAGAGGATCGCGGGCTTGGGCGCCAGCGCGCGGGCAATGGCAACGCGCTGCTGTTCCCCGCCCGAAAGCTGCGCCGGATAGTGGTGCAGCCGGTGGCCAAGCCCGACCGCGACCAGTTCCGCCTCGGCCCGCGCCATCGCATCGGGCATTCCGGCCAGTTCCAGCGGCGTCGCGACATTCTCCAGCGCGGTCATCGTCGGCAGCAAGTGGAACGCTTGCAACACAATGCCGATGCGTCCGCGCCGCGCGGCGGCAAGCCCGTCTTCATCAAGCGCGGTGAAATCGGCCCCCGCGACTGACAGCGTGCCGCCGCTGGCCTGCTCAAGCCCCGCAAGGATCGCGAGCAACGACGACTTGCCCGAGCCGGAAGGGCCGAGCAGCGCCAGCGTCTCGCCCGCGTTAACAGACAAATCGATACCGCGCAGGATTTCGACCCGCGCCTCGCCAGTGCCGAGCGAGAGCGTAAGGGCCTTGGCCGCGATTAGTTGGGGGTGGGTTCTTGTCACAAGCCTCAGGTGGCATAGATTGGTTGCAGGGCGCAACCGGCACTTGGGGACGCGCCGCAGGAGTTACAATGCGCTACGCCTCTTTGGTCGCCGCCTTTTTGATCGTGGGATGCTCTGCCGAAAAGGCACCGGACCCCGCCCCCGTAGCATCGCAGGCTGCGGCCCCCGTGCCTGCCGACGCGCCGGTGATCCTTGCGTTCGGCGATAGCTTGTATGCCGGATACCAGCTTAATCCGGGCGAAGGTTATCCGCCCCGGCTAGAGGCGGCGTTGGCTGCGGCAGGAACGCCTGCCCGTCTGGTCAATGCAGGCGTTTCCGGCGATACCACCGCAGCGGCCTTGCAACGTCTGGCGTTCACGCTCGACAACCAGCCGGTGAAGCCTGCCCTCGCGCTGGTCGGGCTGGGCGGCAACGACATGCTGCGCGGGTTGCCCCCTGCCGAAACCCGCGCCAACCTTGATGCGATCCTGACCGAATTCGACAAACGCCAAATTCCCGTCGTGCTCACAGGAATGCTCGCCGCGCCCAATCTGGGTGAGGATTATGC
>CAZSTP010000071.1:0-11883 GCA_964609325.1 uncultured Novosphingobium sp.
GAGCCTGATCGCGAACCAGAAAACAGGCCTCCGGGGAAACCCGGGGGCCTTTTTCGTTGGTGATCGCAACGCGTGCGCCAAACGCAGACGAACCCGTTCGATGAAAACCTGCCCTCAATTCACAGCCGGTTCCGTTTTGCTTTCCTCTCGTCCAAAGCAGGCGTATAGGCGCGGCCAATCATGGACACAGGTCAAACTCTCCCGCTCCCCGCTGATTGGCGCGATTTCTTCGCGCTGACCAAGCCTCGCGTCATGACGCTGGTGATCTTCACCGGCATTTGCGGCCTGCTCGCCGCACCCGGCAGCATCCACCCCGTCATCGGCTTTACCGCGATTCTCTGCATTGCCGTGGGCGCGGGCGGCGCCGCTGCGCTGAACCAGTGGTGGGAAGCCGATCTTGATGCCGGAATGAAGCGCACAGCCGCCCGTCCAGTGCCATCAGGCCGGATGGACCGTACATCTGCGCGCGATTTCGGATTCGCGCTGTCAGGTGGGTCGGTGTTCACCATGGGCCTCGGCGTGGGCTGGTTGGCAGCTGCTATCCTTGCCTTTTCGATTTTCTATTACGCCTGGATCTACACCGTCTGGCTCAAGCCGCGCACCCCGCAAAACATTGTGATCGGTGGCGGGGCAGGGGCGTTCCCGCCGCTGATCGGCTGGGTTGCGGTCACCGGCGATATCACGCTCATGCCGGTGCTGCTTTTCCTGATCATCTTCATGTGGACGCCGCCGCACTTCTGGGCACTCGCGCTGTTCGTGCAGATCGACTACGCCAAAGTCGGTATTCCGATGATGCCTGTTGTTGCCGGAGAGCGTTCTACCCGCCACCAGATTGCCGCCTATGCCGTGGCGCTTTTGCCCGTAACACTGGCTCCGTGGTGGATCGGCGGGACGGGCTTGATATACGGTGTATCGGCACTTGCCCTCGGCTTGGTGTTCGTTTTCCTTTCGATAAAAGTGGGCACTCGAACATCTGTACCCGGCGATGGCATGTTGCCGGAAAAGCGTCTGTTCGGATTTTCGATCCTCTACCTTTTCGTTCTTTTCGGCATGCTGGTCGTTGACCGGTTTGCCACGATGCAAGGTTGGTTGTGATGAATGAACCGCAAAAGCTTGAACCCATGAACCGGGAACAGACCGAGCTTTATCGCAAGCGCCAGCGCAGCCGTAACAAAGTGCTCGGCCTTGTTCTGATTTCCTTTGCCATTCTGTTCTTCGCTATCTCCATCGTAAAGATCTCGGCGCAGACGGGCGGGGCCGGTTGATATGGCTTCACGGGTAGTCGCCGATCCGCGCAAGAACCGTCGCGTTGGCCTGTTGGCGGCCAGCGGCGCAGTGGCGATGCTCGGCCTTGGCTATGCTTCGGTGCCGCTTTACCGCCTGTTCTGTCAGGTGACCGGCTACGGCGGGACCACACAGGTCGCTGATGCGACAACGGCTTCAGGTGTGAAGATCGCAGGCAAAGCGATTACCGTGCGGTTTGATGCAAACGTCGCGCAAACGCTTCCCTGGGATTTCAAGCCGGAACAGATCAAGCAGGACCTGAAGCTGGGTGAGCGCAAGATCGCCACATACCGTGCGAAGAACCTGACCGGCCGCACGATTACCGGCACGGCCATGTTCAACGTCTCGCCCGAGCAGGCCGGCAAATACTTCAACAAGATCGAATGCTTCTGCTTTACCGAGCAAAAGCTGCTGCCGGGGCAGGATGTACGCATGCCGGTGATCTACTATGTCGATCCTGCGATCCTTGACGATCCGGCGGCGAAGAACATCGAAGAGATCACGCTGAGCTATACCTTTACCGAAACCGCAGAGTCTGCGGCGGCGGCGAGGGAGAAGCCCGTTGCATTATCGATGGAAAAGCCTCTGGACCGCGCGCAAGTGCGGCGATAAAGGCCTTTTAAACCTGCGTTTCGGACATCGCGTTCGAACCACACTTATTTGACCAGACCTGACTGGGGGATTTCGACGATCATGGCCGGCGCTAAGAACCACGATTATCACATTCTGCCGCCCGACATTTGGCCGATCGTTGGCGCATTTTCGGCGCTGACGATGGCTACCGGCGGTGTCTTGTGGATGCACGAAATGGCCGGTGGCACCGCCACTTTCTACCTCGGACTGTTGGGCGTTATTGTCACGTTCTTCTCGTGGTGGGGCAAGGTCATCAAGGAAGCGCATGCTGGCGATCACACGCCGGTTGTGCAACTTCACCAGCGCTATGGCATGATCCTGTTCATCGCTTCTGAAGTGATGTTCTTCGTCGGCTGGTTCTGGGCTTTCTTCGATTTCTCGCTGTTCCCTTCAGACCTTGCCGAATCGGTTGGCGGCCAATGGCCACCAAAGGCGATTGAAGCGGTCATGGACCCGTTCGATCTGCCTTTGCTGAACACGCTGATACTGCTGTGCTCGGGCACGACGCTCACTTGGGCGCACCACGCGCTGATCCATGGTGATCGCGATGGTCTGAAAAAGGGCCTGTGGGCAACGATTATCCTCGGCCTCGTGTTCTCGGCCATTCAGGCTTACGAATATTCGGCCGCACCGTTCGCATTCGGCGTCAATACTTTCGGCTCGTCGTTCTACATGGCAACCGGCTTCCACGGTTTCCACGTGATCGTCGGCACGATCTTCCTGATTGTCTGCCTGATTCGCGCCTACAAGGGCCACTTCACCCCGCGCCAGCACTTCGGCTTTGAAGCGGCGGCATGGTACTGGCACTTCGTTGACGTGGTGTGGCTGTTCCTGTTTGTCGCCATCTATGTATGGGGCAGCTGGGGCTACCCGACGCACTGATGCCAAACGGCGAAAGCCAGAAGACGAAAGGGCAGCCGGGAATTACCCAGGCTGCCCTTTTCGGTTTGTGCCCGTGCTGCGGGGCCAAAGGCTTATGGGATGGCTCAGCCAATTTGGCGGGCAAATGCAACGCTTGCGGGCAAGACTTTGCGCGGCATGAACCAAAAGGGCGCGGGCTTTACCTTATCGTCCTGCCCGTCACGATCCTGCTGGTGCTTGCTGCGCTCAAGCTGGATGAGGCAGTGCAATTGCCCGTGTGGGTGCTGGTGCCGCTGTGGGGTATTGTCGTACCGCTGGCAGTGATCGGCGCGCTGCGTTTTGCCAAAACGGTCGTGCTGATGGCGCGGCTGCAAAAGGAAGATCTGTCGTGATGCGCCGTTTGCCGATTTTGCCAACGATTATCGTGCTGGTTGCGGTGGCGATCATGATTCGCTTGGGGCTCTGGCAACTTGACCGGATGCACGAAAAGGATGCGATGATGGCGCGCTATACCGCGGCGCAGGCATCCTCGGCGGCAACGCCGTTCCCGACAGAGCCTGATGAAATCGAGGCCGCGCTCTATCACCGCTCCTCCATCGATTGCGTGTCGGTTGCCAATCCCACGTCTCGATCTGGCCGGAATGCCAAGGGCGACGCGGGAATCGCGCAAATCGTCACCTGCAAAACCTCCACAGGCAGCCAAGTCGAGGTTGTCCTCGGACTTGCACAGTCACCGGCAATTGTGCCGTGGAGCGGGGGCAAAGTGACCGGCTGGATCGCGCCCGGCCCCAAGCTGATCGCCGATCCGTCGCAAGCCGGCCTTGCCGCCAACGCCCGCCCCGATCCGAATGACATTCCGAACAACCATCTCGCCTATGCGGTGCAGTGGCTCTTCTTTGCGCTCGTGGCATTGGCGATTTATGCCATCGCCCTGCGCAAACGCTGGCGCGAGCGGAAGTAGGCATCAGTTCCTTGTTCCGGAAGAGATGGCTTGAGGCTGCCAGAATCCTTGCCACAAGCGCGCCCTATCGCTAACCGCCCAATCCCATGAAGTACGTCAGCACCCGGGGGCAGGCCCCCTCGCTCGATTTCCAGGGCGTCACGCTCGCAGGTCTCGCCTCCGATGGCGGTCTTTACGTGCCCGAAGTGTGGCCGCAATTCACGGCCGACGAAATCGCAGCGATGGCCGGACTGCCCTATGCGCAACTGGCGCAGAAGATCATGCTGCCCTTCGTCGGCGATTGCCTGACGCCCGAGCGCCTGCTGGCCTTGTGCGAAAAGGCCTATGGCCGCTTTGCCCATGCTGCCGTCGTGCCGCTCAAGCAACTTGATGAAACCCAATGGGTGCTCGAACTGTTCCACGGCCCGACGCTGGCGTTCAAGGACGTGGCGCTGCAATTGCTCGGCCTGCTGTTCGAGGAATTTCTGGCGCGCGGTGACGATCACCTGACCATCGTGGGCGCCACCTCGGGCGATACCGGCTCTGCCGCGATTGATGCCGTTGCAGGTCGCGCCAAGGTCGATATCTTCATGTTGCACCCGCATGGCCGCGTGTCCGATGTGCAGCGCCGCCAGATGACCACGGTCATCGCTCCCAACGTCTATAATATCGCAATTGATGGCAGCTTCGATGATGCGCAAGCCACGGTGAAGCGCATGTTCAACGATGCCGCGATCACCGGTCGCTTCGGCATTGCCGCCGTCAACTCGATCAACTGGGCGCGGTTGATGGCGCAAGTGGTCTATTACTTCTACGCCGCGCTGCAATTGGGCGCGCCGGAGCGCAAGGTTGCGTTTTCGGTGCCGACCGGCAACTTCGGCGATGTGTTTGCAGGCTATGTCGCGGCCAAGATGGGTCTGCCCATCGAACGTCTGATCGTGGCGACCAACGTCAACGACATCCTCCACCGCGCACTGTCCACCGGCGATTACTCCGCCAGCACCGTCACTGCCACAGCGGCACCGTCGATGGACATTCAGGTGTCCTCGAATTTTGAACGCCTGCTTTTCGATGGCTGCGGACGCGATGGCGCGGCCTTGGCCGAACAGATGCGCACGTTCGAATCGACCAAGGCAATCCAGTTGACCAATGCGCAGCGCGAATCGTCCGCCGCGCTGTTCAGCTCTGCCCGCGCCGATGCCGGCGATATGGCAAACGCGATGCGCTGGGCTTACGAGGCCTGTGGCGAGGTACTCGATCCGCACACCGCCATCGCGCTGCACGCTGCGCGTGTTGCAGAAGGCATCCCGGCGGGCGTTCCCATCGTCACACTGGCAACCGCGCATCCCGCCAAGTTCGTGGATGCGGTTGAGCGCGCCACCGGCCTGCGTCCCGGCTTGCCCGCCCGCGTGGGAGACCTGTTCGACCGCGAAGAACGCTGCGATCACCTGACCGGCGGCTACGATGAAATCGCCGCTTACGTCACCTCGCGCGCCACGGCCCGGAACGGCTAAGCCAGATGGTCACGCTCGATATCCAGCCAAAGCTGATGATCGGTGAAGGCTGGGACGATTTCGCCCTGCTCGATTCGGGCAATGGGCGAAAGCTTGAGCGCTATGGCAAGTATCGCTTCATCCGCCCCGAGGCGCAGGCGCTATGGAGCCCCAACGTGCCTGAATGGCCCGCTGACGCGGAGTTCGTGCCGGGTTCGGACGAGGATGGCGGCGGTCGCTGGCAATACAACGGCCCGGTACCGCGTGATGGTTGGGAACTGGGGCGCGGCGATGTGCGCTTCCAGGCCTCCTGCACCCCCTTCCGCCATCTCGGCTTCTTCCCCGATATGGCCCCGGTGTGGGATTGGATGGGCGAGCAACTGGAAGGCAAGAGCGATGCCTCCACGCTCAACCTGTTCGGCTATACCGGTGTCGGTACGCTTTCGCTCAGCCAATATGGCCCTGTAACCCACGTCGATGCTTCGAAGAAGTCGGTCGCCCAGGCCCGCGTCAATGCCGAGCAATCCGGCATGGCGGACCGTCCGGTGCGCTGGATCGTCGATGACGCGGCCAAGTTCGCCGCCCGCGAAGTACGCCGCACCAAGCGTTATGACGGCATTATCCTCGATCCGCCCAAGTTCGGGCGCGGTCCCGATGGCGAAGTGTGGCGGTTGGAAGAAAACCTGCCGAACCTGATCGCCGATTGCGCGCAATTGCTTGATGCCGATAGCCGCTTTCTGTTCCTGACGGTCTATGCCGTGCGCATGTCCTCGCTCGCCATCGCCGGATTGCTGGCCGAGGCGCTGAAGCACTTGCCCGGCACCATCGAACACGGCGATTTGTCGATTCGCGAAGAAGGTCCGCATGGGCGTTTGTTGCCGACTGCGATCTTTGCGCGTTGGAGGATCTGACGCGCGGATTGATTTCAGTGGCTTGTTCTGCTATCGAATACTAACCAAACGACATTGGCTCTGGCCATTGGATCAAACCCCTACCGTTGCAGCGGTGGGGGTTTCTTCGTTTGGGGGATGCGTTGCAGCGCATCCCCCGCCCGTTAGCCTCTCTTGCGGCCAGCCACTTCAACCACCTTCAGAACAAGGGTGGCAAAAGCGAACAAGGCCCCAAGGAAAAGGCACAAGTCACCAAACGACATTGGCATTTCTCCATTGGATCGCGGCAAAAGCGCCGTATCGCTTTTGAAGCAGAAAATCTGAGGGCTGGCGACTATGGCCTGTTGTGGAACGCTTTCCCCACAACGCAAAAGCCGTGTGGACAATGCGCGCACACAGTGTCAGACGCGCGAACCATGTCGGACACCCTGATCCTCGAAGTCGCCAATCTTGAAACCGATGTCCTGACCGGGATCTATTCGGAGGAGACAGGCCGTCCGCAACCTTTGCGCATTTCGATGCGCGTGGGCCTTAAAGTGCAGGATCGCTACACCCCCGATTGCCCGCTCAGCGCCAGCAAGAATTACATGGACCTGAAATTCGCGGCGAGCACAGGCTTGCCCGAGGGGGTGCATTTCAAGCTGATCGAAGCTGTGGCAGACCACATCTGCGAAACACTGTTCTTGCAGGATGACCGGATTATGTGGGCCGAAGTGAAAATCGTGAAGCTGGCAATCAGCGAAAACGGCGAAGAAATCGGCATCACGCTCACACGCCAGCGGCCCGCATAATGGCCGAATTTCGCCCGCTGGCGCTGGTCACCGGCGGTTGGAAGCGCATCGGCGGCGCGATTGCGCGCAAGTTGGCGGCAGAAGGCTGGGATCTTGCGCTTCACGCCCACCGTATCACCACTTTCGATGCCGAATTCACGGCGCAGCTCGAATGGCTTGGCGCGGCTGTCTATCCGGTCGCGGGCGATCTTGATGATCCGTTGTTCCCGCCGCGCCTGATGGATGAAGTGGCTGCCGCTGCTGGCCGCTCGCCCGATCTTCTGGTCAATTCTGCCTCGCTGTTCCACGATGATCGCGCAGACACGATCACCAGCGCAGAGCTGGAGCAACACTTCCGCGTCAATCTCTTTGCCCCGCTCCTGCTCACCCGCGCTTTTGCCGAGGCTTTGGGCCAACGCAGCGGCAGCGTGGTCAATATCCTTGATCAGCGGGTGATGAACCCGGTGCCCGATCAGATCAGCTATACCCTGTCCAAGCAGGCGCTCCACGCCTCGGTGCGCACGCTGGCGCGCGCAATGGCCCCGCGCGTGCGGATCAATGGTGTCGCCCCCGGCCTGATCCTGCCCACGTCGGATTACGATGCCGCGCAATGGCAGCGTCTGGAAGACATCATGCCGCTCAAGCGTTTGCCCGGAGCGGACGAAATCGCCGATGCCGTGCACTATCTGGCACAGGCCCGTTCGGTCACCGGACAGACTATTTTCGTTGATGCGGGCGCAAACCTTGAATCTTACCCGCGAGACTTCGTATACATGGAGAAGTGAGCATCACCTCTCCCACCGCCAACGCGCCACTGATTGACCGTTTTGCACGGCGAATCACGTATCTGCGCCTGTCGGTGACAGACCGCTGTGACCTCCGCTGCGCCTACTGCATGCCCGAACGCATGGAATTCCTGCCCCGCGCCGAAGTCCTCACGCTCGAAGAAATGCACCGCCTTGCGCTGGCTTTCATCGAACGCGGTGTGCGCAAGATCCGGCTGACCGGTGGCGAACCGCTCGTGCGGCGCGACATGATCCAGCTGGTGCAGGCCTTGGGCCGCAAGCTGGGGGATGGGCTGGACGAGTTGACCCTTACCACCAACGGCACGCGCCTCGCAGAATTTGCTGATGATCTGGCAGCGTCAGGCGTGAAACGCATCAACGTCTCGCTCGATACGCTGGACCGCGCCGCTTTCGCCAAGCTGTCGCGCCGCGATATGCTGCCGCAAGTGCTCGAAGGCATTGCTGCGGCCAAGGCGGCGGGCCTCAAGGTCAAGATCAATGCGGTCGCGCTGAAGGACATCAACGAGGCTACGTTGCCTGACTTGATTCAATGGGCGCACGGCCAAGGCCATGATGTGACCCTGATCGAGGTCATGCCTCTGGGCGAAGTCGAAGGCGATCGCTTCGATCATTACCTGCCACTTGATGCGGTGCGCCGCGATCTTGAAAAGCGTTGGACACTGGCCGCCAGCGATGCCCGCTCGGGCGGCCCTGCGCGCTATGTCGATATTGCGGAAACCGGCGGACGGCTTGGCTTTATCACGCCGCTAACGGGCAATTTCTGCGAAGGCTGCAACCGCATCCGCGTGACGGCGACCGGCCAGCTCTACATGTGCCTTGGCGGGGAGGGCCGGGTTGATCTGCGCGCTGCGCTGCGTTCCGATAACCCCGACGAACAACTCGCCACCGCCTTCGCCCGCGCGATGGGCGAAAAGCAGGAGCGGCATTCTTTCGTGATCGATAAGCCCGGCGGCGCACCTGCCGTTTCGCGCCACATGTCGACCACCGGCGGCTGAACCTGTGCCCAAACTGATATTCTTAGGCCGGCTCGAAGACATCGCGGGCGCAGCCGAAATGACCGTCGCCACAGGTCCGCTTGAACAGACGCTCGCCACGCTCGATCCCGCGCTTGCCGTGCAATTGCTGGGCGAGAAGGTGCGTATGGCGCTCAATGGCCGTCTGCTCACCGATATGGGTGGCATCGTGCTGGGCGAGGGCGATGAACTGGCGTTCCTGCCGCCGGTCAGCGGTGGCTGACATGGCCGACGTTCGCTTGGCCGAATCGGCGCTTGATCCTGTGGCGGAGATTGCTGCGTTCAATGCTAAGCACGCCACCTCTGGCGGGATCGTCACCTTCCTTGGCCAAGTGCGCGAAGGAGGCGGCGTAGAGGCGCTGGAGCTCAAGCACTATGGCCCGATGACACTGCCCGGCATGGTGGAACTGGGCCGCGTCACACAGGCGCGCTGGCCGCTTGAGGGGCTATTGATCGTTCACCGCAGCGGTGTGATGCATCCCGGCGATCCGATTGTGCTGGTGGCTGCCGCCGCGCGCCATCGCCGCGATGCGTTTGAGGCTGCCGATTTCGCGATGGACCACCTCAAAAGCGAAAGCTGGTTCTGGAAGCGCGAGAAAACAGCCGAAGGCTGGCGCTGGATCGAACCGCGCGAACAGGACCACGACGATCTCGCCCGCTGGCGGTAATCAGCGCGCCAGCTTGCCCAAGAGCGAATCAATCACATCGGTCTGGCTTTCGATCAGCGCTTCGACCTGGTTCTTGATCTCGCGCACGGCTTTGACGTCGGCATCGGCCCCATCAGCGGCACGGTTGCTGGCCTCCACCTCCAACCGGTCAAGATCCGCCAGAGTCAGGCCCAGAGTCGATCGCGCCGATTCGAGGCCTGCCACCGCTACAGACGCGCCAGACCATGCCTCGCTGCCTTTGGCTGCACCTGAAGCGGCACTTACCGCACGCTGGGCGGCGGATTTTCTGGCGTCAAACACATCATAGGCATCCCGCGCTGCGATACGCAGAGCGCCAAGGCGGCTCGCTAGGCCTTCAGAGACGCCTGCCGGAATGCCGGGCTGCGCTGCGGCCTGATCGGCCCGCGCCGTGGCATAGGCCTGTTCTGCGGGGCGTTGCGCCAGTGAAGGGAAGTCTGAACGCGGCGCGCAGCCGCCAGCCAACGCGGCAAGACCGGCCAGAGTAACGAGCGCGGAGAGATGGGGAGACCTTTTCATGGCAATCCCATAGCACGCGTTGGCGTTCCTGCCAGAGACACATAAAGCGCGGCAGCAGGCAATCCGCGCCAGCGCTGCATTTTCAGCGCCTCGTGACGGTCAGGCGGCATTGACATGCGGCAGGGGTTGGATTATCCGCCCCCTTCTTTCCGGGACCCCACATTCTTGCGGGGAAACGGTATGTTGCCCGTTGTCAGCGATTCGCAGGCGTTGGGTGCCTCAAGTGGATCGCCATGGGCAACCTTGGCATTTGGAACGGATAGTAGAAACCATGTTCGCAATCGTGCGCACGGGCGGCAAGCAGTATCGGGTTGCCGCCGGAGACAAGATCGCGGTCGAAAAGCTGGCTGGTGAAGCCGGTGATACGATCACGTTGGGTGATATTCTTCTCGCCGGCGAAGGCGATACCCTCGCTGACGCTGCTGCGATCACGGTTTCGGCCGAGATCATTGCGCAGGCGAAGTCGGAAAAGGTGATCGTTTTCAAAAAGCGTCGCCGTCACAACTATCGTCGCAAGAACGGTCATCGCCAGCAGATGACCCTGCTGCGCATCCTGTCCGTCGCCTAAGCGTACAGTCCGGAGTTATTCGATATGGCACATAAGAAAGCAGGCGGCTCTTCGCGCAACGGTCGCGACTCAGCAGGCCGCCGCCTTGGCGTTAAGAAGTTCGGCGGTCAGGAAGTGATCGGCGGCAACATCATCATCCGTCAACGCGGAACCCGCGTGTACCCGGGCGTCAATGTCGGCATGGGCAAGGATCACACCTTGTTCGCACTGGCAGAAGGCCGCGTGCGTTTCCACGGTGGCAAGCTCGACCGCAAATATGTCTCGGTCGACGTGATGGCTGAAGCAGCAGAATAACCGGATGGTCGTTCAAAGGGCCATCCTGATGGGGTGGCCCCGCCAATCGTTGCAGATTGGCCGATAGAGGGAGAGGGCCCCGCCCGTCTCCCTCTTTTCATGTCTCCCTCAGACTTCAACCGCGTCGCCACGCTCCATCGCGATATCGAATCGCTTGGGCGCAAGGCGCAACACGGCTGTCACTTCGAGCGCTTAACGGCGCTGTGAAGCGGGCCGGGTTTAGGAGACTGAGATGTTTATTCGCAGCGAACGGTTGTTCCTGCGGCCTGCCTGGCCGGAGGATTGGGCCGAACTTCACGCCCTGATCGACGATGAAGCCGTCGTGCGCAATCTTGCGCGCGCGCCGTGGCCTTATGGCCCGGATGATGCCCGCCGCTTTGTCGCCAGCGCCCAAGGCACGCGTCATCCGCACTTCTTCGTCACCTTGCCCGGTGCTGCGGGTGCGCGCCTGATCGGTTGTGTCGGGCTGGTCGAGGACGAAGGCCAAACCGAACTCGGCTATTGGATCGCCCGCCAGCACTGGAACAAGGGCTATGCCACCGAAGCGGTCCGCGCGCTGCTCTCGCTTGCGCCCACGCTCGGCCATCGCCGGATCGTGGCGCGGCATTTCACTGATAACGCAGCATCGGCGCGGGTACTTGCGAAAGCGGGTTTCTGCCCGACCGGCGAAGTCCGTCTCATTCGTAGCGCTGCCCGCGTGACTGCGGAGCCAACGCTCACGCATGCGATCGATCTGCGCCAACCGGCAGATTGCGATGGCCCCGAAGACGGTGGCTTTAGCCCGATGCGAACTTTGCGCGCGGCGTAAAAGATCAACAGCCCACCCCCTCCCTCAAGCGGGGTGGGCGCTCCGGCGCTCGGGAAATCCGCAAGTCATTGCGTTTCAGGTTTCACGCAGAGACGCAGAGAAGAAGTCGAGGCGCTGAGATTTCATCCTTGGCCGCAAGGCCTCCGGAAAATCAAACCTCGCACCAACCGGCATAGCCAGACGGCAATAACGGCTCCGCCGTCATTCCCCCTCCGCGTCTCAACTTCTTCTCCGCGTCTCTGCGTGAAACCAAACGTAGGCAACACTCTAAGCCGGACCCGGTTACCCGGCCATCACCGCATCGGGAAACTCGCTATC
>CAZSTP010000071.1:11983-13637 GCA_964609325.1 uncultured Novosphingobium sp.
TCGCTATCCGTCTTGGCAATCAGCGCGCGGTCGTCATGCTGCCACGGGTGGAACCCCGGCATGAAATAGCGGAGCCACGCCGGAAACACGCGGCGGACCACGCCCGGCTTCCACAGCAGATAGGCCGCCAAACGCCACTTCCACTTCGCGCCGGTCAAGCCGTCCTGCGCCAAAAGGTCCAGCGTATCTTCGACACGGTGGGTGAAGAAGTTCTTGGTCACGATCACCATCATCAGCGATTTGACCTTCCAGCGCTTCCACCGGCTCCAGTCCCTGGTGGCATGCAGCCAGGTGTCATAAGCGACGCCCTTGTGCTCGATTTCTTCCATCGCGTGCCAGCGCCACATGTTGGCCGCTTCCTGCTCGGCTCCGGCAAAGTGCGCGGGGTTGGCAAGGAATTCATGCGCCATCATCGCGGTATAGTGTTCCAGCGCCATCGTGGCGGCCAGATTGACGATGACCGGTCGATCCTTGGTTAGCGCCAGCATCTCTTCCACACGCTTGTCGATCTTGGCAATGTCATAGCCAGCGGCTTCGGCCATGCGGTTGAACGCCACATGTTCGCGCGTGTGGTTGATTTCCTGTTTGATGAAGGCGCGGATTTCGGCCTCCAGCTTGGGTGGAGCGCCATCGCGGTGGGCCTTGACCGATTCGATGAAGAACGCTTCACCGCGAGGGAAAGTGGCCGATAAGGCATTGTGCCATGCGGTCGCCACGGGATCATTGTTCAGCCACCACCGGCCCGGAGGCGCATTGCGGCCAAAGCGGCGGTCACGGATCGTGATCGTCAGGTCAGATGGTGTGGGCACCGTCTTGCCGGAAGCTGTGGTGCGCTCTAGTGCGATAGCGGGGGTCATGGCTGTCATGAGCGATAATTTAGGCGTGCTTACACCAATGTCAATAAGGAAGCGTCTCTCGCCCGAAGAAAGCCGCATGGCGGCGCTTGAAGCGGCGCGCGGCCTGCTTGTGGAAACAGGGCCACAGGCCGTCACGCTCAAGGCCGTGGGCGCACGAATCGGGCGCACGCATGCGAATCTGTTGCATCATTTCGGTTCTGCCTCGGGTTTGCAAAAGGCGCTGGCCAAGCATCTTGCCGAAACTATCTGCGCCACGATTCGCGAAGCCGTGATTGCCAGCCGCTCCGGCATCGGCAGCCCGCGCGATGTGGTTGACCTCACGTTCGATGCTTTCGGCAAAGAAGGCGCGGGCGCGCTGACCTCGTGGATGCTGCTCTCGGGCAACGAGGACGCGCTCGATCCGATTGTCGATACGATCCACGATCTGGTGGTCGATCTCGACGAATATGGTTCAGACACACAGCGCAGCAATACGCTTGCGCTCGTGCTCATGGCGCTGGGCGATGCGCTGATGGGTGGCCCGTTGGCGGTCGCGCTTGAGCTTCCGCGCGAAGCTGCACGTGCCCGCGCCGAAAAAATGCTGGTTGAGGGCCTGCAAGCCGCGCCTGTTACTCCGGAGGGGTAAGGTCCATCCACGTGGGGGCAAGATCGGCGGGAATATCCTCAACCCGCCGGTGATCCACCGCCAATCCCAATTCAGGATAGGCAATGCGCCGCCGCGATTCGTCTGACCGGTCGAGCGGCACCACCAGCAAGCGCCGGTTTACCTTTTGCCGCCAGTTCATCCGCGCGGTGTT
>CAZSTP010000072.1:0-13350 GCA_964609325.1 uncultured Novosphingobium sp.
CGATGACGCGGTTGGCCGACGGGCGCTGGATCATGCTGTGCGAAACCTGCGGCGGAGGACGCGGCGGCCTTCATCTCGGCCTGTTGTTTGCAGGCCATCCCGGCCGGTCCGCAGCACAAAAGTTCGGCATCGTCTTGCCTGCGGGCTATGCTCCGGTCGATATGGCTCCGCTGCCCGACGGACGCTTGCTGATCCTCACGCGGGCCTTCACCATGTTCCCGCCACACTTTTCCAACCGCCTCGTGCTGGCCGATCTGGCGCGGCTCGATGTGAAGCGCCCTTTGGCAACGCAGGAACTGGCCCGGATTGAAGGCCATGCCTTGCGTGAGAATTACGAGGGGTTGGCGATTCGTCCTGCACCGGACGGGCAAGTGCCGGATGGGCAAGTAGAAGTCTGGCTGATTTCAGACGCCAACGATTCGGCGTTTCAGGAAACCCGGCTGATGCAGCTGCGGCTCGACCCAGCCAAGTTACCACCGAAAAATAATCAATAAAATTAGATATATAATCCACACCCTCGTCATTGCGAGGAGGTGAAACCGACGAAGCAATCCAGAGCGGCCACACACACTACGCCACGCGTGCAAACACTCTAACCCCCACAGACCAAAAGCCCCCTTTCCGCGCTGGAAAGAGGGCTTTTGATAATCCGTCCCTTGCGGGAGAGGTCTTAGGCAGCGACAGCCTTGACCAGATCGCGCTTCACCTTGAGAGCGCGCGAGCTGAGCTTGGTGTCAGACTGCTTGAGCAGCCAGTTATCAAGACCGCCGTTGTGCTCAACCGAGCGCAAACCGTGCGTCGAAACGCGGAACTTGAAGCTGCGTTCCAGCTTCTCGCTCATCAGCGTGACGTTCTGCAGGTTGGGCAGGAACAGACGCTTGGTCTTGTTATTGGCGTGGCTTACGTTGTGACCGACTTGGCGGCCCTTACCGGTCAGTTCGCAGATACGCGACATGGCTAAAACTCACTTGTCTGTTCGATAACACTTATCGGGAAGGCGCGGCTCTTATCGATCCAACAGGCAAAGTCAAGGATTCGCACGTTGCGAAATGCCGATTGGGCGATTAGCCCCGGCTGCATGACCCGCTGGCCCCTCCCCGATCCGATGCGCGCCGCGCTGGCCCAAGCCGCGCTTGCGCGCGATGCGGGCGAAGTGCCCATCGGCGCGGTGGTGGTGCGCCACGGCCAGATCATCGCCGCCGCGCACAACCGCCCGCGCGCCCTGTGCGATCCCACCGCCCACGCTGAAGTGTTGGCGATTCGCGCGGCCGCCCATGCTTTGGGGCAGGAACGGCTGGATGATTGCGATTTGTGGGTCAGCCTTGAACCTTGCGCCATGTGTGCAGGCGCCATCGTCCACGCCCGCATCGCCCGCGTCTATTACGCCGCGCCTGATGCCAAAGGCGGCGCGGTGGAACACGGTGCGCGTGTGTTTCATCAACTAACGTGCCTCCACCGCCCCGAAGTCTATTCCGGCATGGGCGAATCTGAAGCCGCAGAGATGTTGCGCACGTTTTTTCGCGAGCGGCGTTAAAAACTGCGCCAGATCTTCACCGGCACCGAATCGGGCGGGCCATTGCCGGCAGCGCAGCGCACCACTTTCATCGCGCGCGAATGGCACACGTGAACCTCGCGCAGCCAGCCGCTGCGGTTCAGCAGCAGTTTGACCATATCGGGCTTCAGGCCCGGATTGGCGATGCTCAAGGCCTGCCGCACCATTCCGGCGGTGAGGCCCGGTTGGCGTGAAAGCCGCACCATATCGGGAAACTGCATGGCCTGAAACAAGGCGCGGCCCTGATCGAAATAGGCGGCGGGGTCTTTGGTCATGCACGAACCATGCTTGGCCCATTCGTGAACCAGCAGATCGGCAGACGGCGTGGTGCACAAGTTGCGGCGCAGCGTTGCGGCATCGGGCGCGCGGCGCACCGGGCACCACTGCGGATAGGCCCCGCCTTTGCCCTCCGGCCACAGTCCGTGCAGGATAAAGCCGAACCGCCCCATCGATCCCGAACATTGCGAGGCATGGCGCGGATCGTCCTTGCGGGTGCGGCAGAACTCGGGTGACCAGCTGAGCGCCAGCGTATAGCCGGTGGTCGGCACCACACGCGGCGGCGCGTCCGGCTCGGGCATGGCGGGCACCGGGACTTGCGGCGGCACCCGGCACTGCCAGCCTTGCGCAAGCGCCGGAGTGGCTTTGGCGAGGGCCAGGAGGGCGAGGAGGTGGCGCATCGGTTTAGCTCGGCCTGTCACTCTTCAGCCATGCGTTCGAGGCGGGCAGGAACATCAGTACACCCGCAGCCATCACCAGCAGAACCGCCAGTGTCGAGAACGCGGCGAACGGGACGCCGATCAATTCGGCCACTTTGGAGATGCCGCCCAGCCCGATCACATCCAGCGCAACCAGCACAAGCACAAACCAGCGCGCAAAGCCGACGCGCGCGCGGGACACGACCAGCCCCAGGCCGATCAGCACGGCGGCATTGGTGAAAGAGCTGATGAGCAGAGTCTGGTGGGATAATCCGGTGGCTTTGGCCATCGCGTCCAGATGCAGCACGACAGAAACGATACGAATGACCTGACTGGCAATCAGCGCATATTCGAACCAGCGGATGGTGTCAGGGCGGGCAATTTTCATGGCCGCAGAGTGTCAGCCAATCGGGGTGAAGTCGAGACCGATATCGGCGGCGGGCGCACTTTGCGTCAGGCGGCCGACCGAGACGTAATCGACGCCCGAAGCGGCAATTGCGCCGATGGTATCAAGGCGGACCCCGCCCGAGGCCTCGCACGGCACACGGCCCCCCACCAGCGCCACGGCCTCGCGCAGCAGGTCCGGCCCCATGTTGTCGAGCAACAGGCGCGTGGCCCCTGCGGCAAGGGCCGGTTCGATCTGGTCGATGTGGTCCACCTCGCAGATCACGTCCTTCACGCCCGCCGATAGCGCACGGCGCACCGCTTCGCCCACGCCGCCTGCGACCAGCACGTGGTTGTCCTTGATCATCGCGGCATCCCACAGGCCCATCCGGTGATTGCTGCCGCCGCCGGTGCGCACGGCGTATTTCTCAAGGTGGCGCAGGCCGGGGATGGTCTTGCGGGTATCGAGCAGCTTCGCTTTTGTCGTGCCCATAGCGTCAACATATTGCCGCGTTAGCGTGGCGACGCCCGACAGGTGCTGCACCGTGTTCAGCGCGCTGCGCTCTGCCGTCAGCATGGCGCGGGCGTTCCCTTCCAGCCGCATCAGGTCTGATCCGGGGGCAACGCGCGCGCCTTCCCCGACCAGAATCTCGATGGTCATCGCAGGATCGAGCGCACGGAAGAACGCGGCGGCAATCGGCAGCCCGCAGACGGTGATCGCATCGCGGCTGTCCATCACGCCGGAAAATCGCGCATCGGCCGGGATCACGCTTTCGCATGTTACGTCATGCCCGCCACCGGGCAGGCCATTGCCGAGGTCTTCGGCGAGCGTAGCGGCGACGAAGGCTTCCAGATCGAAGCCGGGAATGGAGAAACTGCTCATGTCCAGCTCAATACCACCCCCACCGTTCGTGTCGAGCGCAGTCGAGACACGAACGGTGGGGTTCAATTTTGTTTCACGCAGAGACGCAGAGAAGAAGGGGAGGCGCAGAGATGTCGGACAGAACCCTTCGCGTCTCTCTTTTTTCTCTGCGTCTCTGCGTGAAACAATACGGCTTCGCCGGGTAAGCGCAGGGTCAGTGAACGAAGCGCGCCACCACATCGCGGTAGGAGCGTGAAACTTTCACCTCGGCCCCTGATTCCAGCACGAGGAAGCATTCGCCGTTGGTGTGGGGGCGGACCTGGCGCACCTGATCGAGGTTGACGATCTTGGAGCGGTGGACGCGCTGGAACACGCGCGGATCAAGGCGGCGCTCGAGGTCTTTCATCGTCTCGCGCAGGATCAGCGAGTTATCGCCGGTATAGATGCACATGTAATCGCCCGCCGCTTCGATGCGTTCGATGGTGTCCACATCGACCCGGAAAATCTGGCCACGATCCTTGATGTTGATCAGCTTTTCAAAGCGCCCCGCGACCGGTTCACCCTCATCCTCGCTATCGAGCATGGCATCGGGTGCAACCTCGGCGAGTACGATCTTGAGCTTGTCGGCCTCTTCGCGCCCGCGCTTTTCGGCAAGGCGGGTGCGCGCACGGTCAAGCGCATCGGCGAGCCGGTCCACTTCCACGGGCTTGAGCAGGTAATCGACCGCGTTTGCCTCAAACGCCTTGATCGCGTGTTCGGAATAGGCGGTGACGAAGACGAACAGCGGCGGATCGATTTCCATCACACCTTTGACCACGGAAAAGCCGTCGAATCCGGGCATCTGGATATCGCAGAACACAAGGTCCGGCTTTTCGGTCTTGATCTTGCGGATTGCCTCGCGCCCGTTCGAGCAGGTGTCGATCACTTCGACATCGGGGAAGGCCTCAAGCCGCAATTGCAGGCCCTGGATAGCCAGTTTTTCGTCGTCGACGAGGATCGTTCGGATGGTCATGCGGTTCCCTTATGGATCACGTTTTGCCCCCGTGAATTTTGCCCCGAATCATGCCGATACCCCCATAGGGCGGCGCGCCGGGTTAGCAGTTGGCAGTGGTTCGCGTGCTTCAAACGGCAACTCTAGCACAACTTGAAACCCGCCTTCCGGACGATTGGAAATGTCGAAGCGCTGGTTCTCGCCATAGGCCTGTCCCAATCGATCGCGAATGTTGGCAAGCCCGATCCCGGTGGAGTCCGTGCTTGCGCCGAATACCGTTGAAGGATCGGTCCCCGGTTGCAAGCCCGGTCCGGTGTCAGACACGGTAACCCGTAGCATGGAGCCGACGAGTTGCGCCTCAACCGTAATTTCTGCGCCATATTCCAACGGACTGACCGCATATTTGATGGCATTTTCAACCAGCGGTTGCAGCAAAAGCGAGGGCATCAGCGCATTGCGCACAGCATCATCAATGCGGAATTCGGTGCGCAGGCGCTCTTCAAAGCGCATCAGTTCGATATCGAGATAGAGCTTCAGCGTCTCGATCTCTTGCGCCACGGTGACGCGCGCGGTGGGTTCGTTGACCAGCGTATAGCGCAGGAACGAGGACAGCCGCGAGAGCATCGCGTTGGCCGGTTCGGTTTGCTTGAGCAGCACCAGCGTCGATATGGAATTGAGCGTATTGAACAGGAAATGCGGGTTCAACTGGTAGCGCAGCATCGCCAGTTGGGCGCTGGTGGCCTGTGCTTCCAGCCGCATCAACTGATCGTTCTGTTCTTCCACCTGAAGGAAGAAATTGATCGCATAATACAAGCCGGTCCACGAAATCAGCAGCGTGAGATCAAGGTAGAACACGCCGATGAACAGCTGGGCAAAGCTGGCATCGCCATCTTGCCGGTACAGGCTGATCACCCATGAATCGATGAAGGCATAGAGCCCCACCGCCAGCGAGAGCACGAGCGCGGTCACCCCCCAGGTGATGATCGGACGCCGGTTCATCACCGCGCGGTAAATCACCGAAAGGATCAACGAGATCGAAAAGCCGGTGATCGTGGCGATCACCACGATCACCAGGAACGACCATGGCTGTGCATTGGCGATGGATGAAACCGCACGCAGCAGCATTGCGCCGCCCCAGCCAAGGAACTGCAAACGCCAGAAAGCGCGGTTCTTGTTGCCGAAAAACGGCGTCGGTCTGAACGGCAGGGCAGCCATGAACGGGTTGTAACGGTTAGTCGTCAGGGAAGCTAGCCTTAGAAGCGGAGATCATCCCTTGCGGGCTGCGTCTATGGCTGTCTGCAAATCGGCTGCGGGTACTGCGCCCGAGATGATCCTGTCGCCAATGACCCATGCCGGTGTGCCGTTGACGCCCAATTGGCGGGCCACTTCCAGATTGCGCTTCAATTCTTCTTCCACGCCGCTGCTGGCGCCAAAGCTGCGCGCGGCAGCGAGGTCCAGCCCTGCGGCACCCGCGGCAGCGTTTATGCTTTCCTCGCTCGGACGTGGCCCTTCGAACATGAGCTTGTGATAGGCAGGGTATTTGCCCTGAGCCGCAGCAGCCAGCGCCATGCGCGCAGCAGGCCCGCTTTCGGGTGCGATGATCGGCAATTCGCGGATCACCACGCGCAGATCGGGGTTCTTCGCGATCAGGCCTTCCAGCGCTTTCACGCTTTGGCGGCAATAAGTGCAGGCAAAGTCGGTGAATTCCACCAGCGTCACTTTACCATCGGGATTGCCCAGTACCGCGCCGGGGAAGGGTGTTTCCAATGCACCGCGCATCGGGGCAATTTGCGCAGCAGATTCACGCTGTTGCAGGCGTTCCATCGCCTCGGGCAGCACTTCGGGGTGTTCAAGAATATAAGCGCGGACCAGACCTTCGATGGCCGCCCGCTCTTTGCCGTTGATGCCGGCGCTGGCAAGCGAGGCTTCAAGCTGGGCGTCGCTGGCTTCGCCGCCGGAAGAGCGTTGGCTTTCAAACCACCAGCCAGCGCCTGCTCCACCAACCGCAAACAGCGCGGCAACAAGGACGAAAGCGCCAATGCGCCGGGGTTGATTTTCAGCCATTGCCCTGTGTCCTAGCGCGACTTGCGCTGCCGCTCAATGATCGCGCGCGCCGACATCGCAATGTCTTGCGCGCGCAGCCAATCGGGCGAGCCTTTGGGAAGTGCGGCTTCTGCCGCTTCGGCGCTGCGCAGCGCTTCGGGCAGGCGCATGTTCATCAATTGCTGTTCGGCACTGGCCAGCTGCGCGCGCGGGATATCGCCGCGCGCCTGATAGACCACGCCCAGCTGATACCATGCAAAGGGGTTGTCCTTGTCCCGCGCTACCGCGTTTTTGAGCACTTTTTCGGCTTCGGCCAGATTGTCGGCGCTTTCCGTTGCAAGCAGGGCATGGCCGAAGGTGGTGGCGATCAGCGGTTCGTTGCCGGTTTGCGCGGTGGCCTTGCGCAAAGGCTCAAGCGCTTCGGCGGGACGGCCCGATTCCAGCAGGATCTGCCCTTCCAGTTCAAGGAAATAGGGGTTTGCCGGGTCTTGCGCGATCAGGGCCTTGGTCTCGTCCAAAGCCTTGTCGGCATAAGCCTCCTTATGGAATGCATAAGCGCGGGCATAGCGGGCGGGCGTGTCGGTCAGATAGGCAGGATACGTCCGCAGCGTGTCTTGCGGATCGGCCAGATAGCCATAGAGCTTGGCCTTCACCCGCTGGAACCGCGCTTGCAGATCGGCAGGGGCCGGCGTGTTCCAGGCAGGGTCCCGCTCATAAACGTCTTGCAGGGTGGTTAGCCGGTCAGAGGTCATCGGGTGGGTACGATAGAATTCGGCATCAGGATTGGCGCTGGCATTATAGCCATAGCGGAATTCCTGATTTTGCAGCTTTTTGAAGAATTCGATCGAGCCGCGCCCGGATATGCCAGCCTTGGCAAGGAAGTCTGCGCCAGCGGCATCTGCCGATGATTCCTGCGCGCGGCTGAAGGCCAGAAACTTGCCCATGGCGGCTTGCTGTCCGGCCATGAAGACGCCCATCGCTGCATCGGGCGATCCGGCCGCGGCGGCAAGGCCACCCAACAGCAGGCTGAGTACGGTGATCCCGGTCGCGGGCTTCATCCCTTCGTCAAAGCGGATGATGTGGCCGCCGGTGATATGGCCCAGTTCGTGCGCGATCACGCCTTGCAGTTCGTTGACGTTATCCGCCGCGCCGATCAGGCCTGAATGGATATAGATTGCCTGCCCGCCTGCCACGAACGCGTTGATCGAGCCATCGTTGAGCAGCACCATATCAATCGCGCGCGGATCAAAACCGGCGGCTTTGAAGATCGGCGCGCCCGCATCACGGAACAGCGCCTCGGTTTCGGCATCGCGCAGCACCGATTGTGCGGCGGCAGGCTGAAGACACAGCGACAGCGCTGCAAGGCCTGCTGCCAGTCTGGCCAAAAGCCGGTTCAATAAGGGTGCGCGGGCGATCACAAGTCCCGATTATCGGGCCATGGCCTTAACAGCAACTGAAGAGGGCGCAGAAGATTGCAAGGCGGTGACTTTCGCCAGAAACGGCAGAACCGCATCAAGCGCGCGGGTATCGCGGGAAAACGGCTTGGCGAACTGCATGATGACGCCTTCGTGGGTCACGCCTTCCAGCAGAACGGGGGTGTTGGGCACTCCGGCTGCGGTCAGCCGCTGCGCCAGCGCTTTGGAATTGCGCGGCTTTACGCGGGTATCGGCATCGCCGGTGACCAGCAGCATGGGTGGCGCATCGGCGCGGACAAAGGTGATCGGCTGGGTCAGCGCCGGGTCAGGGGCCTGGCCAAAGCTGTTGATCGTGGCATCGGTATCGAAGGGCAGGAAATCGAAGGGACCGGCCAGCGCTACCGTGCCCCGGATGGCCCGGTCATCCAGCCCCACGCGCTTCAGCCATTGCGGATCGAGCGTGATCATCGCCACGTTATAGGCGCCGGCAGAATGGCCCATCAGCGCCATCCGCGCCGGATCGCCGCCGTGCTTTGCGGCATTATCATGCACCCAGCGCAACGCACCTGCGCCATCTTCGAGCATCGCGGGAAAACGCGCTTGCGGATAGAGCCGGTATCCCGCCAGCACCACGGCATAGCCCTGCGCGCATAGAGTGCGGGCGATGAAGCGATAGTCCTGCGGATCGCCGCTGGCCCAACTGCCGCCGTGGATGAACAGGACAATCGGCAACGTGCCCTGCGCGCCTTGTGGCAGGAACATCTCCAGCTTCTGCGCAGGGTCCGGGCCGAATTGCACAGCGGCCACTTGCCGGATTGCGCCATCGCCACCGTTCAGCAGTTTGTCTGCGCCATTCAGCACGGCCACGGCATTGTTTTTCAACGCATGCTGAAAGGCGATAAAGCCGATTGCGCCAAGCAGGACCAGCGTAAGCGCCGTCCAGCCGATCCATCCCATGCGCAGCTTGCCCCGTGTCGTCCTTGTCATCTGCCGGAGTTAGCAGGGCCAGGGCAGGGCGGGAAGTGCCCTAACCGGCTATGAGATTGCGGGCGGCGCGTTCGAACAGGGCGGGGTCTTCCATCACCTCGCCAATCATCGCGATTTCGCCGTTATCAAGGCGGCGGACCAGTACCAGCGCGAATTCGGCACCGTCGGCAGGAGCAATTTCCGCAATCTTGCGTTGGGGCAGCGCGCGCAGCGATTCGGCCAGCGCTTCCGGCCCGCGCTTCGCCAGCGCCCGGCCTGCTTCCTCGCGCCGCATCCGGCGTTCTGTATGAACCACGCCCTTCAATCCGCCAGCCGCTTCGGCCAGATAGCGCCCCAGTTCGCCACGCTTGAGGCCAATGCGCTGGGCATGGGTCAGGGCGGCGGCATATTCGGTCAGCCGCGTCTTGTCGTAGTCTGCGCCGAATACCAGTTTGACCACGGGAGTCATCGGGGCCCGATCCTGCATGGTCAGGCCTGCGTCATAAAGAAGCTCGGCAAATTCTTCAGGCGCGGTTCGGGCGGCCAGCGCGAAGTCCCACGCCCGACCAATCGCGGCGTAAAGTGCGCTACGGGTGCGGTCTTCGCTGGAGTGGGCAACACGCGCCAGATCGCGCGCAGAAGCCAGCCAATCTGCCAGTGCCTCGGGCTTGTCTTGCGGCAAGGCGGCAAAGGGCGGCATGATGCCGTCATCCAGTGCAAAACCCCCGTCAGTCCCGAAAGCCGGTGCTGAAAACGCCTCAAGATCAAGCACGGCCGGACCATCGGCCCAAACGTCATTGGTCTCGATCAGCGAGCGGCGCGACCGTGCTTTTGGCGCTGGCGCATCCAGCACTTGCCCGATTGCCAGCAGGAGCTCGTCGGTCGTGGCCTGATCGGCCAGCTCTTTCCAGTTGATTACGCCCATGATGTAATCAATCTGCAAATCATCGGACGAGAACGGCAGCAGAATTCCGCGATAGAGGATCGTGCGGCCGTGCTGGTTGATGAATTCGGCCTCGAAGCCGATCGGCGCCTGATTGGCGATGATCTGCATGTAGTGATCGGTAATGCGCGACAGCAGCGAACGGCCCGGAACCTGGCTGAGCCGCTCAATCGAGCTTTCCGTGCCGCATTCCTCGGCCAGCTTCGTGCCGACAAATTTGATGGCGGGGTCTTCGATGCCATCGTCAAAGTGCAGCAGCACGGCGTTGGCGGCAAAATCGGGGTAGACGCCATCGAGCAGGGTGGCGACGGCGGGGAAGGTGCGCTCACCCAAAAGGCCTGCCCAGTAATTGTAGGCGCGCACCTGCATGCGGCGCTCGTCTTGCCCGACAGGCGGCGGCGGTGGCTCGCTGATGACTTCGTCCTCGAAACCCGAAAGATCGAGCTCGGTATCGTCATCATTCCGGTCAAATCCGCGCAGCGTATCCATCAGGCTCACCAAATCCCTTGTCTGGGACCGGTTTGGCGCAACTTTGTAAAAATGTGCTTAAGTTGCGCCGGAGGCAAAGCGCGATGTTATCCCCGCTCCGCGATGGCCTGTGCCTTGGCCAGCAGCCGCTCTGCCTGGGCAAGGTGCAGCAATTCCGCCATTTTTCCGTTGACCCGCAGCGCGCCTTTGCCTGCATTGGCCGGATCGGCAAAGGCGGCAACGATGCTTTGGGCTTCGGCAATATCTGCCTCACTTGGCGCAAACACCTGATTGCATACCGCGAGTTGCGCCGGGTGGATCAGCGTTTTGCCATCGAACCCCGAATCGCGCGCCTGCACGCATTCGGCCTCAAGCAGGGTGGTGTCCTCAATCGCGTTGCACACCCCGTCAAGGATGATCAGGCCATTGGCGCGCGCCGCCAGCACGGCCAAAGTCAGTACCGGCACAAATGCGGCGCGGCCCGGAAGTTGCGCAATCCCGCTGTCCTTGGCCAGATCATTGAGGCCCAGCACAAAGCCTTTGAGCCGTGTCGTGGCAGCACATGCCGCGATGCGTTCCAGCGCCAGCACCGCGCGCGGCGTTTCGATCATCACCCACAGCGCAACCTCCGGCGCAAAGCCTGCTGCATCCATCGCTTGCGACAGGGTGACGATGTCGGCGGCATCATCCACCTTGGGTGCCAATATGGCCTCTACCGGCGCAGCGCCCAGCGCCTTGAGATCATCATGGCCCCACGGCGTTGCCAGCGCATTGATCCGCGCAATCAGGCGGCGATGGCCAAATCCGCCCGCCAACGCTTCTGCCACAAGCGCGGCGCGGGCATCGGCCTTGGCTTCGGGCGCGACGGCATCTTCCAGATCGAGCGCCACGGCATCGCAATCCAGCGTCCGCGCCTTGGCCATCGCCCTTGCATTGCTGGCGGGCATGTAGAGCACAGAGCGTATGGGGCGGGAATCAACGGTCACGGGCGCTTCTCCGGAACAACAGCAAGGATGCCTTCTTCGCGCGTCGGCATAGGGGCAAAAAAGTGCAAGGCAAGCGTCAGCACAAGCCATGAGGCGGCAATATAGAGCGCGGTGCCAAGGCTGGCGGCATCGGCGATCATGCCCCAGACCCATGCCCCCAGCGCCATCCCGCCAAACGTGATGGCTTGATAAATCGATAAGCAGCGCCCCAGAATATCCTCGGGGCTGCGCAATTGCATCGCTACATTCAGGCTGGTCATCGCCGCCACCCAGCCCATTCCGCCGATGAATGATGCGGCCACCGCCAAAGGCAAGTTTGCTGCCGATGCCTGCATAACCAGCGCCGTAGCCAGAATGATCGTGGCGCTGGTGACAATCGCTTCGCTGCCAAACCGCCGTCGCATTTTCGACACCCAGAGTGCTGTTACAATGGAGCCTATGCCGAAGGCGCCGAGCATCATCCCGTAATCGAGTTCATCGCCGCGCAGAATATCGCGCGCGATGCTGGGCATCAATGCTTGCAAACCCGCTGCACCAAGGCCGATGGCAAGTCCGCGCAATAGCACTTTGCGGATGGGTGATGAACCGGCGCAAAACCGCATGCCGCGCCCGATCGCTGCCAGCATCGGCTCTTTGCGTCGTACCGGGGCTTCGGGTCGCCACATCACCAGTACCGCGATCATCCCGATATAGCTGACCGCGTTCAGTCCGAAGGCCAGGCTGGTGCTCCAGAGCGAGATCAGAATACCGCCCAGCGCCGGACCAACACTGCGCGCCAGATTGAACGATATGGCATTGAGCGAAATGGCTTGCGGCAAATCACGCGGCGCCACCTGCAATCGGACCGAAGCCTGCCACGCCGGCGCATTCACCGCCGTGCCGATACCCACCATCAGCGTCAGGATCAGCAAGGACCACGGGCCGATGTTCCCGCTCCATGAAAGCGCCGCGAGCACCCCTGAAACCACCAGCATGCCGGTTTGGGCTGCCAGCATCACGCGGCGGCGGTCAAAGTTGTCGGCAATCGCGCCTGCAAACACGCCCAGCAACAGGATCGGGATAGTGGCCGATGCCTGAACCAGCGCCACCATCAAGTGCGACGTCGTCAATTCGGTCATCAGCCAGGCCGCGCCGACCGACTGGATCATCGAGCCGATGTTCGAAAACAGGTTGGCCATCCAGATTGCGCGGAAGGCCGGATAGTGAAATGGAGCCAGCGCTCCGCCAGAGTTCGAAGGCGCTGTTACCGGCACTAGATGTAGCGGACCTTCATGGTCATCCGCACGGGCTTGCCTGCAGTTACATCAAAGGCAGCAGCATCAAACTTTGGCGGTGCCATCTTTACCGGTGCATCGCGCGAAAATCCGAAGCCTTCTTTGGGCAAGAACAAGGTCTTATCCATTTTCTTGTTGCTGTTTTCATCGTGCAGAAGCGCAATCGCATAGCGCCCGGGCGGCACATCACGCAGTATCAGCGGGCCGGTGTCCGATGCCTTGATCGAAGCCACGCGCCGGTTGGGGTCAGTCTCGCAGCCGTTGGGAAAGGCTGCGGGCTTGGCTGTCATACAGACAAAGATCATTCCGGACTTGTTGCGCAGGCCGGTCAGATCAATCGATACGGTTGTGGCGGCAGGCGAATTGCCCAGCAGCAGCAAGGGCAACAGCAAAGTGAGGCGTTTCATGGGGCAGATAGTCCCTTGTCTGTGCCACACATACGGTCCCAAAAGCGGAAATAGAGGCCGTAGTTGCAGCGATATAGCTCGTGATGGCGGTTATGGTGGCTGGCTGTTATCAGCCAACCTCCCAACCTTGAATGAACGAGGGCCTTGGGGAATATCTCCCAGCCCATGTGATTGGTCACGCCCATCACGGTCATCACCAGCAAGACCATGCCCACCATGCCGATATGGATCGGGATGACGAACACCAATGCCGGGATCAGCAGCGAGACAATCGCCGCTTCGACGGGGTGAAAATTCATCGCCGCCCAGGCCGTTGGCGGGCGGCTGGCATGGTGGATCGCGTGAACCTGCCGGAACACGGCAG
>CAZSTP010000073.1:0-13068 GCA_964609325.1 uncultured Novosphingobium sp.
CCACCGGCTGCGCCAGCAAGCGGATGTTGTTGGCGCGGCAATAGTCCCAGCAGCCCGTCTGGATCTGGAACATGTAATAGGGGCTGTGATTGTCATAGATCAGCGCGATCTGGTTCGATTTCGCGCCCGACAGAATGCGCGCGGCAACGCTCGGCCGGAAATCCAGCGCGCGCACAGCCTCTTCCACTTTGGTGCGCGTTTCCGCACTCACATAAGGGTGCCCGTTCAACACGCGGCTGACAGTCTTCACCGCCACCCCGGCGCGCGCCGCAACATCCCTGATGTTTGACCGCTCGCTCATCCTTCCAGCACCCCCCCAAGACCTGCAAACAGCGGCGCAAAGCTGCTGTCAGGCCGGTAGAACACAGGTGGCTCGCCAATGGGAGCCGCAATCTCGTGCGTGCCGGGGACGAAGTCCTCGCCCGTCCAGCAATGCCGCCAGATCCCTTCGCCCGGAAGGATGACTGTGCGTTGAGCCACGCCCTCTGCAATCACCGGTGCCACCAGCAGATCGGCACCGTAGAGGAACTGGTCCTGCACCGTAAAGAGCGCGGGGTTATTCGGGTAATGCAGGAACAGCGGGCGTTGCGCAGGCAAACCCCCGGCGCTCGCCTCATGGCACAAATGGCGCACATAAGGCGCAAGATGCGCGTGAACGCGGCTCCAGCGCGCAAAGCAGGCCAGCAGCGCATCGGTGCTGTCATATTGCAGGTTATCGTCGGGGCGGTTGCCTTCATGGCTGCGCATCACCGGCGCAAACGCCGCCAGTTCGCACCACCGCTCCATCAATTCGGCGGTGCGCACATTGCCGTGCAGCGACGTGTATCCGCCGCAATCGGAGTGGCTGTAAGCATTGCCGACCAGCCCCGCCGATAGCGCGCCGGTGATCACCGTGCCGATCCCGTCATGGCGGGTGAAATCCACCGACTGGTCACCGGCCCAGAGCAGCGGACAATGGCCCTGCACGCCTGAAAACCCTGCGCGCATAAAGAACACCGCATCGCCGGTCCTGCCACGGCTTGCCACGGCGCGCGCATTCACCTCGGCCCACAGCACCGGCCAAAGGTTGTGCGCCTCCATCGCGTCCGATCCATCGGCCAGCCGCAAGTTGGTGGGCAAGTACTCGCCAAAATCGGCCATCCAGCCCGATATGCCGATATCGAGCATTTCGCGACCAAGGATGCGTTCCGCAAACCACGCGCGGGTTTCCTCGCGGGTGAAATCAACCACCCCGCAATCAAACTCGCCAAAATCGACAAGGTGCACCGCGTCATCATCAAGGTTCAGGCAGAAGTGGCCGCCCGCCCGCGCCTCTTCATACAAATCGCCATCCACCGCGATATAGGGGTTGGCATAGGCCAGAAAGCGGATGCCGCGCGCGTTCAATTCGGCAATGCGGGCGGCCAGATCGGGATAGCGCTCTGCACTGCGCGCACCGCTGTGCCAGTCCCAGAACAGGCGGCGGCCAAATGTGGTTTCGCGGATGCCCGCCCAGTCTTCACACCACAGGCCCGATACCGCAGCGCCTGCATCGATGAAGCGCTCAAGCCGGTCAAAGCTGGAAGCGCCCGATTTCAGCCCGACAATCGCCCCGCCAATCGCCCAGTCGGGCAATTCCGGCTGACGGCCAAAGCGGCTGGACAATTGCGCCACAAGCCCCGCCGGACCATCGCTGGCGTAGAGTTCAAACCGCGCTGCACCGCTCCACACGTCCACCGCATGGGCGGCAGGGTCGGTAAAATCGAGCACGCTGTAGCAACTGGCATCAAGATGCACCGCCAGCCAGCGCGAGGTGAGGAAAGTGGGCTGCGGGTAATTGGTGTTCCAGTAATCTCCGCCCGCCATGCCCTCGGCGTCCATCCGCTGCGTCAGCGCGGTGGACTTGTCGCGGCCAACACCGGGCTCGCTGGTCCACACCGGAAAGCGGCGGCCATTGAGCGCCAGATAGCTCATCTGTTCGCCGCCGCCCCACACACATTCGCCGGGCTCGGCATGGAACAGGACACGCAAACGGTCATATCGCGGATCAAGCGCGCGAATTTCTAACGCATTGCCGGTTATCGCGATGGAAACGACCGCCCGACCCTGATCCAGCAGCTCAACCCCACCTTCGCACAAGCGCCAAGCTTGCGGAGTGATCGCATCGAAAGGGTTGTCAGATATACGGAAATTGCCGCGAACCATCTCAACATCGGCTTGCCCGCGCGCCATGACCACCGCAGGACAGGCGGGAGTATGACGCAGCACGAGTTGCTCTCCGAAGCGGAGATCAAACCCGTCATTTTCGGCGATCAGCCGCAATTGCAAAGCAATTTCCTCACCATATCCGGTAGTGTGGCGAAATGGCCGCACCCGCTATCTGCTTTTTCTGACACCGCTTGACATATCGGGACAGCCATAGCATTTCAAGCGCCAATCGCGGCCGATCGACGAGGGAGCACGACTACCCTTGGAAGACCGCTTTTTTGCAGGGAGAGTTCCACGATGATCAAGCATTCCGCATCCGCGCGCGCATTGGCACTATCCGCCAGCGCCCTTTCGCTCGCCTTTACCGGCCAAGCCAGCGCTCAAGAAGCAGCTGAACAATCCGGCGGCATCGCTGAAATCGTCGTCACCGCGCAGAAGGTCGCCGAAAACGTGCAGGACGTGCCAATCGCGATCACCGCGATCACGGCAGACCGCCTTGAATCCAGCGGCGTCGTCAGCCTCGAAGGGCTGACCCAGCTTGTCCCGTCGGTCACCTTCCGCAAGGGCACGACCAGCGCCAACAGCGCCATCGTGATGCGCGGCGTGGGCACGATCACCTTCTCGGTCGCCGCTGAACCCAGCGTTTCGACCGTGGTCGATGGCGTTGTGCTCTCCCGTTCGGGCCAGGCCTTCATGGACCTTGTTGATATCGAGCGTCTTGAAGTATTGCGCGGCCCGCAGGGCACACTGTTCGGCAAGAACGCCTCGGCGGGCCTCGTCAGCATGGTGTCCAAGGGCGGCACCGATACGCTGCAAGGCGAAGTGCGCGCCGAATATTACGAGGACGAGGAATACCGCCTGCGCGCCGCCGTCTCCGGCCCGCTGGGCGAAGGCCTCAGCGCCCGCGTCACCGGCTTTTATGGCAGCTATGATGGCAACATCACCAACGTGTTCGGTGGCCGCAACGACAAGATCAACGGCTATGAACATTATGGCGCGCGCGGCATCATCGATTATGAAAACGGCACGTCCAGGTTCCGCCTGATCGCCGATTATTTCAAGGCCAACGATGATTGCTGCGCCGATGTGACCACGGTCAGCCGTGGTGCGGTGCTCGATGCCGAACTCGGCCTGCCGGGCGGTGTGGCGCAAGGGCTGGACCAGCGCTTCGTCAATCACAACCTCGTCACGCAAACCAAAGACCGCCAGTGGAGCCTGACCGCAACGGGTGATTTCGACGTGTTCGAAAGCCACTCGCTCAGCGTGGTTGCGGGCTATCGCAACTGGCAGAACGAAGAAATCCGCGAAGGCGATTTCCTGCCCCGCGCCATCGTCGGCACCGGCGAACTGCACGATAGCGGCGAAGTGCGCACGCAGCAGCTCAGCCTTGAAGTGCGCCTGGCCTCTGACCAGACCCAGCCCTTCTTCTATCAGGTGGGCGCGTTTGTTTGGGGATCGGACAACCAGCAGGACTTCACCCGCCGCAACGTGACCTGCACGACCTCGACCCTGCCGGTTGCGGCATCGGGCGCAACGCCTTGCAACACCGCCGATACGGTCAACACGCTGTTCCCCACCGCCACTTCGTTCAGCGACGTGCAATCGCGCAACTATGCCGTGTTCGGCCAAGCCACCTATCGTTTCAGCGACATGTTCGCGCTGACCGGTGGCCTGCGCTGGACCAAGGATGATCTGGACTACACGCACACCCGCGCGCCAGCCGTCAATGCCACCAACGGCCTTCCCGCCACCGGCCCCGGCACCAACGGCAACCCTGCTGGGGGCACGCTGGCATCGGGCGGCAACGGCACCAACACATCGGCCGGATCAAGCAGCAACGACAACATCTCGGGCCGTGCTGTCCTGCAATTCACCCCGTCTGATGATGTGATGCTCTATGGCAGCTACACGCGCGGCTATAAGGGCCCTGCGTTCAACGTGTTCTTCAATCACACCGCGCCCACCAACGCCGTACCGATCGATGAAGAAACCTCTGATGCCTTTGAAATCGGCCTCAAATCGCAGTTCCTCGATAACCGCGTGCAGTTCAATGCCTCGGCCTTCACCGTCACGTATAAAGGCTTCCAGGCCAACAACTTCGTGCTGCTGAACGGCGCGGTCGTATCGAACCTGACCAACGCCGGGTCAGTGCGCAGCCAGGGCTTCGAAGCCGATCTGCTGGCCGTGCCGATGGACGGGCTGACGCTGCGCGCCAGCGCGGCCTATGCCGATGCCAAAGTGCTCAAGTTCAACCCGAACCCTTCGACCAACGCCCCTGACGCCCGCAACGGCACGCGCCTCCCGCTCGCGCCGAAGTTCACTTATACGCTGGGCGGCAGCTACGAGCGCGATCTGGGCGGCTTCAAGATCTATCTCGACACCGATTTCCGCCATGTCAGCAAGCAGTTCTCGGATCTGGGCGAATCCGGCCCGATTGATGCTTACGGCATCTGGAACGCCGGGATCGGCTTCTCGGACGCAGAAGACAACTATCGCCTCACGTTCCTTGCCCGCAACATCACCGACAAGGCCTATGCCCTGCTCAACGTGAGCGCCGGCCAACGCCTGCAAATCCCGCGCGACGCAGACCGCTACTTCGGCGTCAGCCTGCGCGCCAAGTTCCAGTAACCGCCCATCCCTCCCAAGGGCGGACGAAGAGGCTCCGGACTACGGTCCGGGGCCTCTTTTTTGTTTGGGGTGCGGGTGACGGGATTGGCGGCAGTCACGAGGCGCTGTTGCAATAACGGCTGGTGTTAGGCACCCCATCGGACATGGCATCAAAATTCGAACAGAAATTCAATCTTACCGAGCGCCTTCCGGTCTGGACGAGTTTAAGCGAGCTGTTTTTAGATACTGAGCTAGGCGATTATGACTTTAACCGCATCGCCAACTCTCTGAAAAATTCGCCCTATCAGGTCGACGAAATTGAACGCATTTTGCGTGATGAAGTGGCCCCCGCATTCGCAGGCAATCTTTGGTCACCCGCAGGCGAATGGCAGCCTTGGTCTGAAAACGATGTCCTTAGGATAATGAAAAGGCAGGCGGAAAGCTGGTGGATTACAAGGATAATCACCCGCTTTGCTATGAGAACAATCCCATCCGAATGGGCGCAAATAGCCTCTCGTCTTCGTTGATTATTCAACCTCAAAAATCGTCGTCTTGCTGAACTGGTTTCAGCATCCATTTCTCACCGCAAACCGAGGTGCGAGTGGATAGATGGACCCTGAAACAAGTTCAGGGTGACGATGATGGAGAGGCTTGCGTGGCGCACACGCCCCCTCTCCCAACCCTCTCCCCTGAAGGGGCGAGGGATTTTGCCTACTCCCCCGCCGCCAGTTCCAGCTTCGGCATCATCACCTGAATGAACGCCAGCGCCACCAGATAGGCGCTGCCGCAAATCGCGAACAAAGGCCCATAGCCCAGCCCGTTCGTCAGCGACCAGCCTGCGAATTCGATGATTCCCGTGCCCGAAAGGTTGCCCGCAACCGCGCCCAGCGCGATCACGCTGGCGACGCGGGTGGCGGGGATGATGTCTGCGGTCATGCCGAAAACGTTGGTGGAAAAGCCCTGATGCGCAAAGAGGCCGAGGCCGATCAGCACGGCGGCTGCCCAAGGGTTTGCGGTGAACAAGGCCAGCGGCATCGCCAGCACGACCAGCGCATAGAACAGCATGGATGTTTTGCGCGCGGCGTTCACGCTTTTCCCGCGTGAAAGCAGGATCGGGTAAAGTCCGCCCGACGTCAGCGCGCCCATGGCCGCCAGCGTGAATATGATCGCGATGGGCCAGCCGAGCGAACCCTGCGTCATGCCGAACTGGCGGTTGAAGAAATCGGGCATCCAGAACAGCACGAACCACCACACCGCATCGATGCAGAACTTCGCGCCGATCACCGTCCACGTCTTGCGATCAGACAGCAACACGCCCCACGGCACGCGCGCGCGTTCGGGCATATCGCCCAGCGGCTTGAGATTGCGGGTGCCAAACCACCAGCCTGCCAGCCAGATAAAGCCGAGCGCGCCGGTGACCCAGAAGGCCGCTTGCCAACCGAAGGCCAGCGCAAAAGGCGGGATCAGCAGGGGGGTGAGGATTGCGCCGATATTGGGCGCGGTGTTGATCAACCCGATGGCGAAATTGCGCTCTTTCAACGGCAGATACATCGCCGCTGCCTTGAGGCCCGCAGGCGTGCTGACCGATTCACCCGCCGCCAGCACGATCCGCGCGGCAACGAACTGTTGCACCGTTTGCGCCAGCGCATGGGCCATGCCCGCCGCGCTCCACACCGTAACCGCAATGGCATAAGCAACGCGCACACCCAGCCGGTCCACAAACCAGCCGACGAACAGCAATGTGCCCGCAGCGGCAATCTGGAACGAGGAGCCCAAGTGCGCGTAGTCGGCATCGCTCCAGCCGAATTCGGCCTCAAGCGTGGGCTTCAACAGCGCCAGCACCTGCCGATCAACATAGTTGAGCGCATTGCCGAGAAACAGCAGCGCCACCAGTGCCATTGCGGTGCCCCGCGCGATCTTCTGCCCGCCGCCAGCGTTCATGCATATTCTCCGGTCAACCAAAGCGTCGCCTGCGCTTCCTGCTTGCACATTACCCAACCCCGCGCTTAAGGAAAGGGGTATATGACACCGTAGGACAGAAAACGCAGGAGAGCATGGGTGGCAGGGCAAGGTGACAGCAGAAAGGAAATCGACTGGGCAAGCCTGCCATCTGCGGCAGACCTGTTTGGCGAAATCCACCTTGCGGAACACAAACCTGCCGAACCCGAACCCCGCGACACGGTGTTCCACGGCCTTGCGATTTGCGCGATTGCGGCGGCTGCGGCTGCATGGCTATCGGAACATTACCACTTCCCGATCATCCTGCTCGGCCTGCTGATCGGGCTTTCGCTCAGCTTCGTCGCGCGCGATCCTTATAGCCACAAGGGTCTGGACTTCGCCTCGCGCACCTGTTTGCGGCTGGGCGTGGTGCTGCTTGGCATGCAGGTAACGTTCGGCCAGATCGGCTCGCTCGGCCCCGCCCCGTTCGGCGCGCTGATCGTGGTCATGGCGCTGACATTCTTTGCCGGAATCATCGCGGCACGTCTGGCCGGACAATCAGGCTATGTCGGCATCTTGGCGGGCGGCGCGACGGCAATCTGCGGCGCGAGCGCGGCGATGGCGCTTTATGGCATTATCGGCAAAGAGCGGCTCAACCAGTCGCAATTCGCGATCACGCTGGTCGTCGTATCGCTGGCCAGCGCGCTGGCGATGTCGGTCTATCCGATCCTTGCGGCTGATCTTGGCCTGAGCGACCAACAGGCAGGCTTCCTGATCGGCGCATCGATCCACGATGTGGCGCAGGCCATTGGTGGCGGCTATGCCTTTTCCGAACCTGCCGGTGGCTATGCCACGATCGTCAAGCTATCGCGCGTGGCGCTGCTCGCCCCGATCGTCATCATCACCGGCCTTGCCATCGGCAGTGCCGAGGACGCCGCCAACCGCCCCGCGTGGAAGCGACTGGCCTTGCCGTGGTTCATCACCGCGTTCTTTGCGGTCGTGCTGCTCAATTCGCTGGTCAACATGCCCCCGCCGGTCCGCGATACGGCGCTGGGCGCATCCAAAGGCCTGTTGCTGGTAGCGGTGATCGCCACGGCCATGCGCAGCCGCCTTGATCTGTTGATGGAGACGGGTTTGAAATCGGTGCTGCCGGTGATCGTGGCTACCGTGGTAAGCTTTGCCGCCTCGCTGACGTTTGCGTTGCTGTTGCTATAGGGAAAAAGGGTGGAGCCGCAGCCTTGCCAATCGGGAAAAGACCGTCATACTTTTTGATACACTTTGACGAATTGCTGAAAAGCAGATGTTTGGCTATTCCGAAACGCGTATTGATCCGCTCTCGTGGAGTTTTTGGGTAATGAAAAAGCGTTATTTGATCGCGGCTACGCTTATGGTTCTGCCTGCGGTGAGTGCAATTGCAGCAAATCCGAACCCTGCCTTCAAACTGCGCCATCAGAACTTCGAAGCCATGGGCAAAGCGATGAAGGGCATTTTTGATGAATTCAAAAAGCCTGCTGCCAACATGGCCACAATCAAGGCAAACTCGGCAATTCTTGCCCAATCGGCCAAGAAGGTCAGCGGCCATTTCCCCAAGGGAACCGGTCCTGAAGCCGGTGTAAAAACCGAAGCCCTGCCCGCGATCTGGGAAAAGCCGGTGGAATTCAAGGCCGCGACTGACCGTCTGGTAACCGCAACCGCAGGTTTGCAGGCCGCCGCCGCAACAGGCGACATGGCCAAGATCCAGGCCGCCGCAGGTGCCGTTGGCGGGTCTTGCAAGGGCTGCCACGATAGCTTCCGCAAGCCCAAGGGTTAAACCCCGCCTGTGACCTTGCCTGTAAAATTGAAGGTATGGGATGCTCCGGTGCGCATTGTGCACTGGAGCTTTGTCGCGCTTCTGCCGGCCCTGTGGTGGACGGCAGAGACACGGCAGATGGACCTGCACTTCACCCTGGGCCTGACGATGCTGGGGCTGGTGGTGTTCCGTCTGGTCTGGGGCGTTTTCGGCAGCAGCACCGCGCGCTTCACACAATTTGTGAAGGGGCCGGGCGCGGTCCTGCGCTATCTCAAAACCCCCGATGACGCGCCGCATATCGGCCACAATCCGCTTGGGGCGTTGAGCGTGGTGGCGCTTCTCGCGCTGCTTGGCCTGCAAGTCGGGCTTGGGTTGTTTGCGCAAGATACCGACGCGGTTAGTTCAGGGCCGCTCAACCATCTGGTACCATCTTGGGAAACTGCTAGAGCGATCAGCACAGCGCACGGCATTGTATTCAACGTGTTGTTGGCGATGATAGTGGTCCATCTGGCCGCAATCGCGTTTTACCGATTCGTGCGGAAGAATGATCTGGTTACGCCGATGATCAGCGGCCGCCTCACCGTTGCGGCAGGCACAGCCCAACCAAAACTCGGCTCGTGGATCAAGGCAGCGGGTGTTGCGATTATTGCCGCAACACTTGCCATTTGGATCAGTTATGGCATGGCTCCATGGCTCACTAAATTCCCTTGGGACCAGCCCGCCACGCCGGTCGATGTGCCATCGGCAGACAGCTACATGTAATCAACGCTCGGGCAGCGCGCTGAACGCCCAGAGCTTTGCCAGGAGGAACGTGGCGGGCGGCACCGTGCCCAGCACGATCAGGACATAGGCATATGTCGGCCAGCCATTGTGCCGGACCAGGGCCAGAATGCCGCTGGTCATCACGAAGCTGGCGGCAGAGACAAACACATAGCGCCCAGCACAATCGCGCATCAGGCGGTTTGTGCGGAAGGTGAATCCGGCATTGCCCAAAAACGATACGGCAAAGGCCGCGCAAGTGCCCAACAGGTTGGCAAAATAGGGATTCAGCCACCCTTGGCCGATCAAAAGCCACACAAGTGCCACATGCGCCAGCGTTGCGCAGACGCCAACCGCGCCAAACGACACCAGTTGGCGCAAGAAACCCAAGCTAAACGCGGCGCGCAACGGCATAGAGCGACAGCCCGATAGGCAAATTGACCCTGCCGGCCAGCCGGTTCTCAAAAGCAAAAATCCGCTCCAGCACGCCATTCACAAACCGGTTGGGCATCGCATCTGCCGCAAACTTCTTGCCCGAAAAGCGCGAGGCCAATCGCTGTGCCAGCGCCAGCGGAAACAGCAAGGTGTTGAAATAGCTGACGTCTGCCACCTCAAACCCGGCTTGCTGCAAGACCTTCCGCAGGCCCGCCTTGGTGTAGCGGCGCTTGTGGTGGTGGATTTCATCGTGTTCCGACCACAGCCACGGCACCGCCGGAACCGTGATCAGGATCGATCCGCCATCGCGCAACCGCTCACGCAAAGTGCGCAACGATCCCACATCATCATCAATGTGTTCCAACACATCCAGCATCGCCACCAAATCAAAGGCTTCCCCGGCAAAGCCGATGTTGTCTGGCAGGAAACCGGGGGCAACCGGCTTGTTCAGCAGGCCCGAGGCATAGGCGCGCGCGCCCTCTTCATATTCGAACGCATCAAGATCCCCGAACCGGCCCAGCATGGCAAGGTTGCCGCCATAACCGCAGCCAGCCTCAAGAATCCGGGCGCGCTTGGGCAGGGCGACAAGGCGGCGGATCAATTCCGAAATGATCTTGCGGCGGCCCACGAACCACCAATGCTTGTCCTGCAAATCGCGCAGCGAATGATAGGCGAGCGCATCCATCTTCAGAAACCTTCCGTGTCAGACACGATATAGAGCGGGCGGCCACGCACTTGCTTCGAAATACGGCCGATATATTCGCCCATCAGGCCAAGGCTGAGCAAATTGAGCCCGCCAAGGAACAGCACAGCGACCATCAACGAGGCATAACCCGGCGTATCGACCCCGTAGACCAGCGTGTGAATGATCAGGAATGCGGCATAGAAGAAGGCCGAGAGCGATATGAGCGCGCCCAGCGCTGTCCATATCCGCAAGGGGAAAGTGGTCGATGCCACGATGCCGTCAAGCGCCAGTGCCACCAGCTTTGACACGTTCCACTTGGTATCGCCCACCGAGCGCGAAGGGCGGGTATACTCAATCGTTTCGGTGCGAAAACCGATCCACGAAAACAGGCCTTTGTTGAACCGCGAATGTTCGGTCATGCGGTTCAGCGCATCCACCGCAACGCGATCAAACAGGCGGAAATCGCCCACATCATTGGCGATGGGGTATTCGGCCAATGAATTGATCGCCTTGTAGAAAAACCGCGAGCTGGAGCGTTTGAACAAGGTATCGGCGCTGCGATCAGCCCGCTTGGCGTTGACCACTTGTGCGCCTGCGCGCCATTGCTCAATCATCGGGCGCAGCAATTCGGGCGGGTCTTGCAAATCGACGTCCATCGGGATCACCGCATCGCCAGACGCTGCTTTCAACCCCGCGCTGAGCGCTGCCTCTTTGCCGAAATTGCGCGAAAGCGAGACGAGTTTGATCCGCAAATCGGTGCGACACATGGCGCGCACGGTTTCGCGCGTGCCATCGCTGCTGCCGTCATCGACAAACACGATCTCGAAGCGCGGCGGCATTTCGCCAAGCGACCAGCTATCCGCAATCGCAGCATCAATCGCCGCGACGAACGGGCCGACACTGTTGCATTCATTGAACACCGGCACGACCAGAGAGACGAGCGGACCGTTCCCCTCCATTCCAGCGACGGGAAACTTCAGGTTCTCAATCACTGTCTCTCTCCGGTTTGACGCAAGCAATCGCACCCAGCTGCTGGTTCAGGCCAAAGTCCGTCGCCGGATTGTGGCAGGACCACGCGGGGTCATTTGCAAACGATGGTAGATAGGTGCGGGCCGATGTGCGCTCTGTCCGGTTGTAGAGCCAGATCACCGCCGGACGTGCGCCCGTGGCCGCCTGGCGCAACACGGCATTGGCATCGGCGCTTTCCGGCACGATCACGGCGCGCACCGGGATGTTAAGCCCTTGGCGGCGCAGGAAATAGCCGCCAAGCTGCGCCAGCGACTTACGATCAAGGATCTTGGCCGCAGGGTGATCCCACAGGAACACGACCTGATCCGCGCGGTTTTTGCCGACAAAGTCGCTCGCCTTTTCAAAGCCATAGACCGCGCGCATTTCAGCGGCGGCGCTGGCCTGTTTGGCATTGAGCGCGGGCGGCAGGAACACCGCCAGCAGCATCGCGCCATACAAATGCGGGCGCGCACTGCGTTGAAAGACAAGCGTCAGGCCCAGCATCGCAGGCGGAACCAACGGCACCAGATAGCGGCTGACAAGTGATGCCTGAAGCACCCCGATCAAGAGCGCGACGGCAAACCCGATCACCGCCGTGCTGGAAGAAGCGGCCAGATTTTGCGGCGATGCTATTGCCCGGTCACGCTGCACCAAAGCCGCAATCACGATCACCACGATAATGCCGGACAAAGCCGGATTGACCGCGCCCAGCAGATACATCGCGTGGCCCAGCGCGCCATCGGCAGTGGTTGTTTGCTGCCACACGACATCACCGCGCGCATAGTCCTGCAAACGCGCGAAATGATGGACGAACCATGCAAGGCCGGGCAGCGCCAGCAGGGCGGCAGGCCAGACCCGCACCATCTCCAAGCCATAACGGCGTGCCAGAACAAGGGTTTGGGCGATAACCAGCGCAGCAGCAAAATAGTGCGTCAGGAACATCAGCGTGCCCAATGCCACCCACACCGCCGCCCATTGCAAAGACAGGTCTTCCAACAGCTTTGCGAGCACCAGCGTAGACGCGACCGAGAGCAGCAGCATCAGACCATAGCCGCGCGCATCAAGCATCAGGGCGAGGCCTTGCGGCCAAAGCAGGATCAAAGCGGCCCAGACGACTGCCGCCGAACGGGTCAAACCAACCGGTCGCCAAATGAGCGGCAGCGCGGCTGCGGCCAAGACGAAAAGGATGCTTGGCAGGCGCAACATCGCATTGCTATCACCAAAAACGCTGACCCAGCCGTGCAGGAAAACATAATAGAGCGGCGGATTACAATCGAGCCATGCTTCGTGCCAGAATGCCGCCCAATCGGGCCGCGTCGCGATCATCGCGCTCCACGTTTCATCCATCCACAGCGGAGCATCGGCGGCCACCTGCAAGCGTATGGCAACGATGTAAAGCGCCACCAAGGCGGCCCCAGCACCCAGCCATCGCGGCGCTCTGATCGGCGCTTGATCCATCGTGGCGGCGGGTGAAAGCACTGATGTTTCTGCCTATCCGTGTCGAAAACCGGCAATTCTGGCCGCAAGATATTCCAGCACCGGAATCCTGATGCCCTAAGCCCCGGATCCCACCACCTTTCGCAACCAATCTTAAATTTTGTTGGTTAAGGAATTCCTAATTCGCTGGCGGGCGCTACTGCTCGCACGCAACCGGGAATTG
>CAZSTP010000074.1:0-13062 GCA_964609325.1 uncultured Novosphingobium sp.
TTGATCGTGTCCTCAATCGTCGGCTCGTTCACATCGATCTTCTGGAACCGGCGCAACAGCGCGCGGTCCTTTTCGAAGTGGTTGCGGAATTCCTTGTAGGTCGTCGATCCGATGCAGCGGATGGTTCCGCCCGAAAGCGCGGGCTTGAGCAGGTTCGATGCATCCATCGCGCCGCCGCTGGTGGCTCCAGCGCCGATCACGGTGTGAATTTCATCAATGAACAGCACCGCATGCGGCATCTTTTCAAGCTCGGAAACAACCTGCTTCAGACGTTCTTCAAAATCACCGCGATAGCGCGTGCCTGCCAGTAGGCTGCCCATGTCGAGCGAATAGATCACCGCTTCGGTCAGCACTTCAGGCACGTCGCCTTCAACGATCTTGCGCGCAAGGCCTTCCGCGATGGCGGTTTTGCCGACGCCGGGATCGCCCACATAAAGCGGGTTGTTCTTCGAACGGCGGCACAGGATCTGGATCGTGCGGTCCACTTCGGGGCCACGCCCGATCAGCGGATCGACCTTGCCGGCCAGCGCCTTTTCGTTGAGGTTGACGGTGAACTGGTCGAGAGCGGTTTCCTTCTTCTGGCCCTTGGCGTCAGCCTTTTCTTCCTGCTGCTTGGGCGCTTCGTCTTCGGCCCCCTTGGCGGTGCGTCCTTCGACCGGACGGCCACCCTTGCCAATGCCGTGGCTGATAAAGCTCACCGCGTCCAACCGGCTCATATCCTGCTGCTGCAAGAAGTAGACCGCGTAGGAATCACGCTCGGAGAACAAAGCGACCAGCACGTTCGCGCCGGTTACCGTATCTTTGCCCGAGGATTGTACGTGCAGGATGGCGCGCTGGATCACCCGCTGGAAACCGGCGGTAGGCTGGGGATCGGCCTTGTCCTGCGTTTTCAGCGACTGGTATTCCTGATCGAGGTACTGGCGCACCACATCGCCCAGATCGCCCAGATCCACGCCGCAAGCCTGCATCACTTGCGCCGCATCGGCATCATCGATCAATGCCAGCAGCAAATGCTCCAGCGTCGCGTACTCGTGGCTGCGCTCGGACGCGTTGGCGAGCGCGGTATGCAGCGTTTTTTCGAGGCTCTGTGCGAAACTAGGCATAGGTCTACTTTCTGGCTGGCGCCGGTGGGTTCCCGTGGCGGGTCGCAAGCGATCCGTAACGGGAGAGTGCACGAGCGTGGTTAACCTGAGCTAAACCGGGTGCCCGTGAAAAAACATGATGTGCGGTAAAAACTGCACTTATGGCAATATGGGATGGCCGCCCGGCAAAAGAAAGGGCGGGGCGCGTCAACTGCCGGTGCCTGAAGGGGCAGGGGTGCGAAAAAGCGCATCGGCAGCCGCGCGATGGGCGCTCGCTTTGTCACGATGCGCGCGCGTTCTGGCAATTTCCAATTCTAACAATTGGATACGTTCATCGAGTTCGTTGTGCGAATAAGGGTCAAGCACCTCTGTTGCCAGTTGGCTGGCCAGATCCCCTTTCGGGCGGGGGCGCTCGTCAAATTCCATTGCCCAACTTTTCTCCTTTGCAGTGCAATAATGTGCCTACGCTGCGCTTGCTGTCAACGCCTTGCGTAGGCTAGCGATGTCGAATTGGTATTCGACGCGACATGAGGCTACCCAAATGACCGCCATTCCTGCAACGATGACGGCGATGGGCTGGGACGCACCCGGTGGCCCCGATGTGTTACGGCCTGAAACCGTGGCCGTGCCGCAACCGGGACCGGGACAAGTGCTGGTCAAAGTGGCTTATGCCGGAGTGAACCGGCCCGATGTGATCCAGCGCCAGGGTTTCTACCCGCCACCTGCCGATGCATCGCCGCTGCCGGGGCTGGAGATTTCAGGCCATGTCGTGGCAATGGGTGCAGGCGTGCTCGTGCCGTTCATCGGCCAGAGCGTCTGCGCGCTTGTCGCCGGTGGCGGTTATGCCGAATATTGCCTTGCCGAAGCCGAACAATGCTTTGATGCGGACGATCTGGCGCTGGATGTCGCCGCCGCTATCCCTGAAACGCTGTTTACCGTGTGGCACAATGTGTTTGAACGCGGGATGGTGGCCGAGGGCGAGACGATTCTTGTCCACGGCGGCACCAGCGGCATCGGTTCGATGGCGATTCTGCTGGGCAAAGCCTTCGGCGTGACAGTGATCGTCACTTGCGGTGGCGCGGAAAAGTGCGCGCAGGCCATGGCCATCGGTGCCGTCCATGCGATTGATTACAAAACCACCGATTTTGTCGAGGAAGTGGCGAAGATCACCGGCGGCAAGGGCGTTGCAATGGTGCTCGATATGGTCGCGGGCGATTATGTGGGGCGCAACCTGAAGTGCCTTGCCGATGATGGCCGCCATGTGACCATCGCGGTGCAGGGCGGGGTGCGCGCGGAAATCAACATGGCCGAAGTCATGCGCCGCCGCATTACCCTCACCGGATCAACCCTGCGTCCTCGCTCGAAAGCGTTCAAGGCCGCACTGGCCGATGAAATCCGTCAAACCGTCTGGCCGATCATCGCAGGCGGCGAACTGCGCCCGGTGATGGACCAGTGCTTTGCGCTGACCGATGCGGCTGCGGCCCATGTGCGCATGGAGCAGGGCGCGCACATCGGGAAGATCGTGCTCAAGGTCGGGTAGTGCCATGCCCACCCCCACCCCCTCCCGCTTGCGGCAGGGGGCGGGGGTTGGCTTTCACGACTCAAGCTACAAAAAAGGCCGCCCGTTCCCGAGCGGCCCTTTCTATTTCAGGCTGTGCCGGAAACTCAGCTGTCTGACAGGCCTTCCGCGCGGCGGGCGGCGAGCCAGGCTGCGGCTTCGGCTTCCTGTGCAGCGTCAGACGCGGCCTTGGTGTGGGCCAGACGTTCGGCGCGCAGTTCTTCGATCAGGGCATCACGATCGGTACCCAGACGCAGCGCAGCCTCACCATTGTCTTCGTAGCCGGCCTTCTTCGCGGCCTTGGCCACCAGCGCATCAAGTTCGCGCTGCGAACACAGACCCAGCGTGACCGGATCCTTGGGATTGATGTTGCCGATGTTCCAATGGCTGCGATCCCGAATCGCGGCGATGGTCGTGCGGGTGGTGCCGATCAGCTTGCCGATCTGCGCGTCCGAAACTTCGGGGTGATTGCGCAGGATCCACGCGATGCCATCGGGCTTGTCCTGACGCTTCGATACCGGGGTATAGCGCGGGCCCTTGGTGCGGCTGACCGAAATCGGCGCACGCTGCATCTTCAGGCGATAATCGGGGTTGGCCTGGCCCTTGTCGATTTCGGTCTGGTTTAATTCGCCCGAATGCATCGGATCACGGCCCGTGTACTTCTGACCGGCCAGATCATCGGCCATGGCCTGCACTTCAAGGATGTGAAGGCCGCAGAATTCCGAGATCTGCTCAAACGTCAGCGCGGTATTGTCGACAAGCCACGATGCGGTGGCGTGGGGCATCAGCGGATATGTGGGCTGGGTGCTCACGGCGGTCTCCCGGAAAAGGCGTGCCAAAAAGGCGGAAACAATAAGGGCCGCCCCTTGCGGAGCGGCCTTGCTTATCGATGATGTAGGCCAGCCAGCCTGATTCAGCAAGTCTTGAGTTTGATCTGGCCGATCAGCTTACCAGTGATAGCGAAGTTTCCTCGGTCAATTGCATCCGGTGCGAAAACTTGCCGTCCACTTGTGCGCCCTGTTCAATCGTCAGCGTATCATAAGTCACATCGCCGTGAATGCGCGCCGTTTTCAGGATGACCAGCGCGCCCGCCTCGATCGAGCCGTTAATCGTGCCGGAAAGGCGGGCGCTATCCGCCCGCACCGCACCTGTGATCGTGCTCTTGTCGCCCTGCACCAATGCGGTGCATGTGATGTCGCCTTCGATGCTTCCATCAATGTGCAGATCTGCTGTGGCGCTGACATTGCCTTTGATCGAAACGTCATTGCCAAGGATCGAGAAAGTGGCGGCCATCGGACTACTCCCGGTTTGCTGGCGCTGAACCGGCGCAGGCTTTTTGTTGAACATTAGCGGGCTGCCTCAAGGAAGGGGCGCGGGTTCACCGGACGGTCATTGATTCGCACTTCGAAATGGAGGTGCGGGCCGGTCGAGCGCCCTGAACTGCCGATCTTGCCGATTTCGGCGCCTGCTTCGATCTTTTCGCCAAGGCGCGCGTTCGTGCCCGACATATGGGCATAGCGCGTCATCAACCCGTTGCCGTGGGACACTTCAACGCAGCGGCCATAGCCGTGCTTCATGCCGACAAAGCTGATGGTCCCGGCGGCGGCGGAATAGATCGGCGCGCCCATCGGACCACGGAAATCAAGCCCTGCATGGAACGCTGCGCCACCGGTAAACGGATCGGAGCGATAGCCAAAGCCGCTGGAAATGTATTCCAGCCGCGCGGGCAGGGTGTTGGGAATGCGGGCAAGGCCCTTTTGCATCGTGGCCATGCGTTCAAGGCTGGCACCCAGCCGCGCAAAACGCGGATCAAGGCTTTCGTCCTGGCCGGTGAACAGCCGGATCAGCGGGCCGCCCTGGCCGACAGTCGATGCATTGCGCACCATCGCAGGGTTCAGCCCGACGCGGCGGATCGATGTTTCGGCGGCGGCGGCGCGCGCATCGGCAAAGCGGGTCAGCCGTTCGATGAACACCAGCTGGCGGGCCTCAAGCTCTGCCAGACGGCGCGCTTCGGGCAATTCCATCGAGATCTTGCGGACGGTTTTTTCCGCCTCGGCGCTGCTGTCCGATACATTGCCCTTCGGCAGATCCCTGGGCAGTTCGCCGATGGTGCCTTCAATCGCCTTTTCGATGAAGTCCTGCCTGCGTGACAGATCATCGGCGACACCTTCAAGTCCGCCGCGATACTTTTCCACGCGGCTTTCGGCAGAGGCGACCGCTGCTTCGCGTTCCAGCAAAGCGGCATGTTCCTGCGCTGAATAATATTGCGAGATCAGCGTGGTCACCATCGTGCCCAGCCACATCACCGCAGCGAAAGCAAGGCCGCCGGCGACGGCCATTTGCAGGCGTGCCGAGATGCGGATAAAGCGAACCTGGCCTTGCGAGCGCATGAAAAACTCACGCTCGGTGAACAAGCTCCTTACCCGGGCAAGCGCCCCGGATAACTTCAAGGTTGGCAAGACTAGGCGACCCCCGTCGTGGCGTTTCTTAACGTGCCCGCAATTATTATTAACGATCCCGTCATTTATGCGACTACTGCCCCGAACCGCCTCTGGCGAATCCGAACATAGATACATGAGCCAAGGCGTGCGTCTCGTCCGATGAGCCGTTGGCGGGTGTGTGATTCACGGCATTTGCGCTGCAATTCAGTCTTTGGCGATTCGCGCTCCTGGATGACATTGCGTTCGGGCGATGATAGGGCACGGCCCATGTCATCACAGCTTACCCCCTCCGCCCCATCCGTGACCGAAATGGTCGAAGGCCTCGCCCGTGCCGCCCGCGCAGCACAGCGCCAGCTGGCGCAGATGGATGCTCCGGCCAAAGAACATGCTTTGAAGCTCGCGGCTGATGCCTTGCGCAGCGCGGAGGCCGATATCCTCGCCGCCAATGCGCAAGATATGGCCAATGGCGCGGCCAACGGGCTGTCGCCTGCCATGCTGGATCGCCTGAAGCTCACGCCCGAACGCCTCGCCGGGGTTGCCGATGCGGTGGCGCAAGTTGCCTCGCTCACCGATCCGGTCGGGCAGGTGATCGATGAAACCGCCCGCCCCAATGGCATGACATTGCAGCGCGTGCGTGTGCCCGTTGGCGTGATCGGCATCATCTATGAAAGCCGCCCTAACGTGACGGCCGATGCCGCCGCGCTCTGCGTGCGGTCGGGCAATGCCACGATCCTGCGCGGCGGCAGTGAAGCGGTCCATTCCAACCATGCGATTCACGCCGCACTGGTCAAGGGCCTGACTGCAGGCGGCGTGCCTGCTGATGCAGTGCAGCTCATGCCCACGCAAGACCGCGCGGCGGTGGGCGCGATGCTGGCAGCGGCGGGCCTGATTGATATGATCGTGCCGCGTGGCGGCAAAAGCCTTGTTGCGCGCGTCCAGGCCGATGCCCGCGTGCCGGTGCTCGCCCACCTTGACGGGATCAATCACACCTTTGTTCACGCCGCCGCCGATGCCGCCATGGCCAAGGCGATTGCGCTCAATGCCAAGATGCGCCGCACCGGCATTTGCGGGGCGATGGAAACGCTGCTGATCGATGCGACTTATCCCGATCCGCACGGGCTGGTTGAGCCTTTGCTGGCGGCGGGCTGCGAATTGCGCGGTGATGCGCGTGCCTGTGCGATTGATCCCCGGATCGGCGCGGCCATTGATGAGGATTGGGACACCGAATACCTCGAAGCGATCCTGTCGGTCGCCGTGGTTGACGGGCTGGACGAAGCGCTGGCGCATATCGCCGCCCATGCCTCGGGCCACACCGATGCGATTGTCACCGCCGATCAGGCCGTGGCCGACCGGTTTCTGGGCGAGGTTGATAGCGCCATCGTGATGCACAACGCCTCCAGCCAGTTTGCCGATGGCGGCGAATTCGGCCTCGGCGCGGAAATCGGCATTGCCACCGGGCGCTTGCATGCGCGCGGCCCGGTCGCGCTCGAAGGCCTCACCACCTATAAGTGGCTGGTGCGCGGTTCGGGTCAGGTGCGCCCCTGAGCAAGCTTACCGGCCTTTTGGGCGGCAGTTTCAACCCCGCGCACGGTGGCCATCGCCGGATCACGCTGTTCGCGATTGGCGCGTTGGGGCTGGACGAAGCGTGGTGGCTGGTCTCGCCCGGTAACGTGCTGAAACCCGCGCAAGGCATGGCCGCGCTGCCCGCACGGCTGGCCTCTGCCCGCGCGCAAAGCCGCCGCGCCCCGATTCGCGCCACCGCGATCGAACGTGAGCTGGGCACGCGCTATACGGTCGATACATTGCGCGCGTTAAAGCGCCGCTATCCCAAGCGGCGCTTCATCTGGCTGATGGGCGCGGATAACCTTGCGCAGTTCCACCGCTGGAAAAACTGGCGGCAGATCGCGCGCGAGATGCCGATTGCGGTGATTGCCCGCCCGGGATATGATGCCGCTGCTGTGGCAAGCCCTGCCATGGTGTGGTTGCGCCGCTGGCGCCAGCGGCCCGGCCAGATGGTTTCCGGCGCAAAGCAGGTCACCCCCGCGCTGGCCATAGTCCGCTTTGATCCCGATACCCGATCGGCCAGCGCGATTCGCGCCGCCGATCCGGACTGGTCTGCCCGCATCGGCACCGCCAGTTTGCGCGATGGCGTCACCCACCGCGCTATAAACAGAGGTAAATCCTGATCGCGTATCCCCCGAAACCCGCCGCGCCAGCAGGGCGCAGCGCGGAAACGCATGCGCGAAAGAATCGTTATTCCTTGACTCTTGAGCCACGGAGGCCATTTCGCGCATCATGACCAGCGTTCAATCTCAATCGGCCAATGCCGACAAAGCCACTAAAGTGTCCGCAATGACCGATACCACTCCTCGCACTGCTGCCACGCTGCACGATCTCGTGCTCGCCTCGCTTGATGATGATCAGGCGATGGAAGTTGTCAGCCTCGCGCTCGAAGGCAAAAGCTCGATTGCCGATTACATGGTAATCGCCTCGGGCCGCTCGACCCGGCAAGTCGCCTCGATGGCGCAAAAGCTGTCCGAGCGGATCAAGCACGGCGGCTATGGCCACGTCCGCATCGAAGGCCTGCCTGCCGCCGATTGGGTGCTGGTTGATGCAGGGGATGTGGTGATCCATCTGTTCCGCCCGGAAGTGCGCACGTTCTATAACCTTGAACGCATGTGGAACTTCGGAGACGCAGGCGCTGCCTGATTGCTTTCCCGCCCCCTCTGGCAAAGAGGGGGCAGGGGTGCCCTTCTTCAATCGCGAATCAGTGGGCGGCCCCCCACGAAAGTCCGGTGCCGATCTCGACGCCCAAAGGCACGGTCAGTTTGACCGATGGCTCGGCAGCAGTCGCCATCACGCGCTCGATCACGGGCCGCGCTGCATCCACATCGCCCGCAGGCAGTTCGAACACCAGTTCGTCGTGCACTTGCAGCAGCATCTTGATGTGGCCCAAACCTGCCTCTTCCAGAGCGGGCATCATGCGGGCCATGGCGCGCTTTATGATATCGGCGCTGGTGCCCTGGATCGGCGCGTTGATCGCAGCGCGCTCGCTGCCCTGGCGTTCGGCCTGATTCTTTGATCCGATGCGCGGGAACCACGTCTTGCGGCCAAACAGCGTTTCGGAATAGCCGCGCTCGCGCACGCTTTCGAGCGTTTCGTGGATATAGCGCTGGATGCCGGGGAAGCGTTCGAAGTAGCGGTCGATCATCGCTTGCGCTTCATCCGCGCTCACGCCCAGCCGCCCGGCAAGGCCCCAGCGGCTGATGCCATAGAGAATCGCGAAGTTGATCGTCTTGGCGCGCCCGCGCGTATCGCGGTCTACCGTGCCGAACATTTCCATCGCGGTGCGTGAATGGATGTCCTCTCCCGCCGCGAACGCTTCTTTCAGCGCAGGCACATCGGCCATATGTGCGGCAAGGCGCAGTTCGATCTGGCTATAGTCTGCGGCCAACAGGACATTGCCGGGCTCGGCCACAAAAGCATCGCGGATCTGGCGACCGATCTCGGTGCGGATCGGGATGTTCTGCAAGTTGGGATCGTTGGAGGACAAGCGCCCGGTCTGCGCGCCGACAAGGCTGTAGCTGGTGTGGACGCGGCCCGTATCGGGGTTGATCGCTGCTTGCAGCGCATCGGTATAGGTCGATTTCAGCTTGGACAATTGCCGCCATTCCAGCACCAGTGCCGCAACGCTCGCCCCTTGCGCGGCAAGGCCTTCGAGCACCGACTGGTCGGTGGAATATTGCCCGGTCTTGCCCTTCTTGCCGCCCTTGTAGCCCAGCCTTTCAAACAGCACTTCGCCCAGTTGCTTGGGGCTGCCGATTGCGAAGGTTATGTTGGCCTCTTTGTGGATCACGCCTTCGAGCCGAGCGATCTGCGTGGCAAATTCGGCGGAGAGGCCCGCCAGACGCTCACGATCCACTTTGATGCCGTTGCGCTCCATCATCGCCACAACAGGCACCAGCGGGCGGTCTACGCGGGAATAGACGCGGGTGCCGCCCTCTTCGGCCAGGCGGGGGCTGAACAGGCGGTGCAGGCGCCAGGTTACGTCGGCGTCCTCGGCGGCATAGCGGGTGGCATCGGCCAGAGGCACTTCGGCAAACGAGATCGCCTTTTTGCCAGTGCCGCACATCTCTTTGAAGGTCAGTGTGGTGTGGCCAAGGTGACGGTCGGACAATTCGTCCATGCCGTGCCCTGCCATGCCCACCTCGCCGCGCCCGGCATCGAGGCAAAAGCTCATCACCATCGTATCGTCGATGGGGCCAACCGCGATGCCATGGCGGGCAAGGACGTTGAGATCGTATTTGATGTTCTGCCCGACCTTCAGCACCGCATCGCTTTCCAGCAGCGGCTTGAGCAGCGCCAGCGCGGCGGCCTTGTCCACCTGCACCGGCCGTTCGGCGAACATATCGGTCCCGCCGTGGCCCAGCGGGATGTAGCACGCCTGATTCGGCCCTGTCGCAAGGCTGACCCCGACCAGATCGGCGCGCATCGCATCCAGCGCGCTGGTTTCGGTATCAACCGCCACCACGCGCGCGGCAAAGGCGCGGGCGATCCACTGCTCAAGCTCTTCGATCGACTGGACGCAGGCATAGGCCTCGCGATCAACCGCTGGCCATGCGGGCACGGCACGCGCGGCACCCGCCGGTGCGGCGGGCGCTGCGGCATTGTCAGGCTTGGCGGGGTTCAACTGCGTTTTGGGGCCGGGGCTGCCCTGGCCGCCGTCCAGACGCCGCAGCAGGCTGGTAAAGCCATGCTCGGCCAGAAACGCGGCCAGCGGCTCTGGCGGGATCTGCCCTAACTTGAAATCTTCCAGCGCCACCGGAAGCGGGCAATCTTCTTTGAGCTGGACCAGCTGGCGCGAAAGGCGGGCCATATCGGCCTGCTCGATCAGACTTTCGCGCAGCTTGCCCGCTTTCATCGAAGGCGCGGCGGCCAAGGCCGATTCGAGATCGCCATGTTCCTGGATCAGTTTGGTCGCGGTTTTGGGGCCGATGCCGCGAATCCCGGGCACATTGTCCACCGAATCACCCATCAAAGCCAGCACATCGCCGACCCGTTCCGGCTCTACCCCGAACTTTTCGATCACTTCGGGCACATCGATTCGCAGATTCTTCATCGTATCGAGCATGTCGACACGCCCGCCGCCTGCGGAGCAGGTGCCGACAAGCTGCATCAGGTCCTTGTCGGACGACACAATCGTCACGTCCCAGCCGCGCAAACTGGCGGCGCGTGCGTAAGAGGCGATGACATCATCGGCCTCAAGCGCCTCTTCCTCGATGCAGGCGAGGCTAAAGGCGCGCGTGGCATCGCGGATCAGCGGAAATTGCGGCACCAGATCTTCGGGTGCGGGGGGGCGATTCGCCTTGTACTGGTCGTAAAGATCGTTGCGGAACGATGTCCCGGCCTTGTCGAGAATGACCGCCAGATGGGTTGGACCATCGGCTTTGTGCAGGTCTTCGGCCAGTTTCCACAGCATTGTGGTGTAGCCATAGACCGCCCCCACCGGGACGCCCATCGGGTTGGTCAGTGGCGGCAGGCGATGGTAGGCGCGGAAGATGTATGCCGAGCCGTCGACCAGATAAAGATGCTGTTTTTCGTCCATCGCAGGGTGTTAGCAGGGCGTTGCGGCTGCGTCATCGGCATTGCGCAGATGATTTCCAACAACATTTTAGCGCATGCTAAGGGCGTCTGAACGCTAGGAATTTTGGCGAAAAGAAGGCAATCCGGCCAATGTGATAGGCAGGTCATTACACCTTAATGTCGTGTTGTGCTTGCAAGCTGATGAATTGCCGATTAATTGGGCCTAGAAGTCTACCGGCTGAGTAGGCTTTGCGGCGGGCTGCGTGCCCGGCGCGGTTCACTTCAATCCAGGGATTGTAACATGCGCAAGCTCATCCTCGCCGCCGTTGCCGGCACTGCCTTTGCTCTCGCTGGCTGCTCGGAAAAGCCAGCTGAAGAAGCTACCGAAGCTGCTGTAGAAGCCACTGAAGCTGCCAGCGACGTCGCTGTAGACGCTTCGGCTGCTCCTTCGGAAGCCGCTTCTGAAGCTGCTGCTATGTAATCTTCCCGCAAGGGATGATTATAAGGGTTTAAGGGGTGTGACCTTCACGGGTCACACCCCTTTTCTCTGTCTGCAGGATTGATTCGCGCACAAAAAACCGCCGCATAAGCATAAGCTTGCGCGGCGGAATTGATTTCAGGTTCTGAACATCAACGGCGGCGGACGATGTCCTGCGTGTTATTCATTACAGGCTGGCTGTAACCATCATAAATCACGCGCATCATCCGCGCGATCAGTTTGGCGTGTGCGGCATGGCCCTCTGGTCCGGTGACGAAGAACGCCACCGCCAGATGACGCCCGTCGGGCAGGCGGACAATGCCCACATCATCGGTAACGCCCCACAAAGTGCCGGTTTTATGCGCTACCAGCGTGCCTTCGGGAAGGCCCGCGCGGATGCGGGTCTTGCCGGTGCTGGTGCGGGTCATCGTATCGAGCAGCACAGCGCGGCTCTCGGGGCTTAAAACGCCACCGCGATCGATTGCGGAAAGCAGGGCAATCATCGCGCGCGGTGTGCTCGATGTGCGCGTATCAATCACCCGGGCAGGATCAACCTTGCCGTCATCGCGCACCAGAGTGGCCATGGTATGATCGAGTCGCTGTCCGGCAATGCCGTTACGGGTCAGCCAGTAGTTGACGTTTTGAATCCCGCCCACGGCATTGATCAACCCGTCGGTCGCTTCATTATGGCTGCGGGTAATCATCAATTCCATCAGGCTTTGCGCGGTCAGCACCGTACCGGCACGCAAAGGCGCGACCGGGCTGGTCTGCCCGGTTTCGCGCACCGGAAGCATCATCGGGAATTCCTGATCGAGGCGATGCGCGCCCTTTTCAACCTGTTCCAGAAATGTCGCGGCCACTGCAATCTTGGCGGTGCTGGCCATCGGGAACGGCATATCGCCGTTCACCATGATCTCCCCGCCGCCATCAAGATCCATCGCGGCCACGCCGATTCGGCCACGCCCTTCGGCTGCAATCGCGGCCACTTGCTGCTGGATGAACTGATCGCGTTGATCCAGAACGGAATTCTGGGTCCGGCTCTGCACGGCAGGGACGGTGGTGACAAACGCGGGCACTGAAACAAGCAGCGCGGCGATGATCCTTGCGGTGCGGAACTTCATAAGAACGGTATATCCCGAACCTGGTTTAAGGGGCTTTAACAAAACTAACGCATTGCGATTTATACGCAAAGTGCCCTTTTTGGCTATCCAGCGCGGATATCGCCCCTTTTGCCTCACGATAACGGGCCAGGCTGCCGCTAATCAAACAGGCGGTCAAACCAGCTCCGTTTGGGCGCTTGCGGTGCGGCAGGTGGGGGTGCGGGCACCGCGACGGGAGTGGCGTCCTGCTCTTGCGCTGCAAACATATTCTCGATCAGCGCGCGCATTGCGATCCGTTTGCCGCGCGATGGCTGATAAGAGGGTTTGCTCACGCCATAGACCAGCGCCGTGCCATCCTCGCTCCACTTGCCATCAAAGAACAGCGCCTGTTCAAGGCGGCGACGCGGCAGCAAGGCGGCAGGACGTGCCCAATCAAGCATCGCCTTGCGCGCGCCCGCAACATCGCCTGCCACAAAGCGCTTGATCCAGCTCGCCCGGCCAATCGCACCGGTGTTCCAGTGAAATGAAAGCGCTGCGCCCAGTTCCGCTTCGTTGGGTTCATGCGCGCCGAATGCGGCCAGTACGGGGGGCAGATACTTTTCGCGCAACAACCACAGATAAACGCCGATGCAGTGTTCCAGCGGTTGCGGCTTATCCTTGTAACGCGGGAAAACCTTGTGGCCCGAAGCATCGGTAATGCCGACGCTCCACGTCCACACGCCCACACTGTCCTTGTAGGCTTCGGTGACGATCCCTTCATGGGCAATCAGTTCAAGGGCAATCCGGGGGGTGATCTCGCGCATGGTCTGGCTCCACCAAA